>JALRFY010000206.1 GCA_023253625.1 Akkermansiaceae bacterium
GGCAGAAGAGGTAGCGGCGGTAGCGGTGGTAGGTGTCGCCGAGGGCGGAGCCGGCCACGGTCTCGAAGACCTTGAAGCCCCGCGACTGGTAGCCCTGGCCGACGGATTCGACGATGAGGCCGCGCTTTTCCGCCATGCGGATGGCGGCGAGGCGATTGAGGATGGTGAATGCCTGCTCGCGGGCGAGACGGGCGACGGCGGCCTTGGTGCCGTCTTTGTCGTCGGGGTGGGTTTTCTCCAGATATTCGATGCGTTCCCTCAGGAGGGCGGCGGTGGCCATGCCTGCTTCGTCCAGGTGGCCCAGCTTGTCGAGCGGGGCGATGTCGCCCTTGGCAGAGATGCCGTAGAGGCTCTGGAACTGCTCGGTGAATTCGTCGGCAATGACGCGGCGGGCGTCGGCGACGAACTTGGCGAGGCGGTTGCGGGTGGATTTGTCGAAGGCCATGGGAGAGTGGGTGGTAGGCAGAGGGCAGTGGGCGGACTTCAGGGGATTTGCGCGGCGCTCATTTCTTTTGGACCGCGTTCATAAGTTTTGACCGGCCGTCAAAAAGGCGGGGTAAAGAGGAGAATTTGGGCCATTTTGACGCGCTTTGGTGTCCAAGATGTATGCTCGCGCTCATAACTTTTGCTCGCCGCTCAAAAGCCAGCGGGCTCCGCGCCGGGATCCTTGCATCTGGACTAGGCCCTCCTGTTTGAGGGTGTCCATGAGCCGACTGACCTGGAAACGACCCATCTGAGTGATTTCCCGGATCTGAGCATTGGAAAGAGGCCCGTGCCGCAGGGCATCGAGCACCCGGCCCTTGGCGTTCTCGCGGGAGAGTCGGCTGTCGACGTGGTAGGCGAGGGATTCGCCGAGTTCCTCGCAGGCCTGGCGACTGAGGCGGTGGTAGCGGCCGCGACCCGTGGGACCACCGGTTTCGAGAAGGCGATCGCGGGTGGCGAGACGGGCGAGGATCTCGCGGGTGCTGTCGAGAGGGCGCTGGCAGATGCGGGCAGCTTCGTTGGCGCTGATTTCCCGGTGGCGGGTGAGGTAATGGAGGACCAGCAGGTCATCGACGGTCAGGTCCGGGTGCTGGCGGACGAGGCGGATAAATTCTGGGGTGGCCTCTTGACCCTTGACCGTGACGGTAACGGTCTGGCCGGTGGTCGAATACACCGGAGGCTCCTTCCCCTCGGCAAGGAGGTCTCGAAAAGCGCGAGGAACGCCGAGGTTGGCGGCGTTCGCGAGCCGGACGCGGGCGAGGGCCGCGAATAGCGCGGGATACCGGGGGGTGGATGGATGATGAAGTATATTTTCCGGGGTGATATCCGCGGGAAAGGCACCGGGATTGCTGAGTTCGATCCGGTCGGGAAACTGTTTGAGGACGACACCACCCGGCACTTCGAAATCGCGGTGTGCAAGGGCATTAACGAGAAGCTCGCGCAGGGCGAGCTGAGGGTAGCGGGGAAATTCTCCGTGAACGAGATCGCCCTTGATGGTGATGATCGGATTGTCGGTGGCGATCAACTCGCGAAGTCGGCGGAGGGCCACTGTAAGACAGTCGCTGCCACGCTCGACCTGGTCGTAGTCGGTGTCTCCCGTCATCCTAAAAAAGCTCCAATGGGCGTGGGGAATACGCGATTGGATCGCCTCGGAGCGGCCGACGAGGAGAAGTCCAGCGACGCTCAGTCGATTATCCGCATCCAGCAGCCCCAAGGCATGAAGCAGATCTGGATCTGAGAGCCCGACCAAGTCCCGTGGTGCTCCTGCCTCATGCATCAACTCCCTCAGGGCCTCCATGCCGGCTGGACGGATGAGATCGTTCCAGGTTCCTGTCGCGGGCTGTGCTGAAAGTTCACCGCCTGCCTCGCGGCGAATGGCATCGAGTTCAGGAAGTGTCATCCCGCGCAGGCCTTCATCGAGTCGGATCAGGTATTTCCCGTCCTGGGTATGGAAGACCAGTCCACGCGGGCGGCCCGGAATGCGCATCGCGAGGACGAGGCCGTCCGGGTGATCCACGCGAACGAAATCGACCCGGATGCGGGCGGCATCGTAGATGCTGGCGCGGATGCGCTGGAGGTCGTCCTCGGACGGCCAGTCGAAAGCCAGAATCCGGCGGGGCGGGCGGTCGCTGATGCCGGTGAACAGCCAACCTCCGCCGGAGTTGCCAAGGCCAACCGCATACTCCGCCAGTTCGCGGCGGCTGAGCAGGGATGGTTTGAATTCCACCTGCTCGCCCTCGCTTCCGGCGATGATATGATCGAGTTCCTCGGGTGTCATTTCGATTCCTGGATGATTTGGCAAGTCAGTCGCAGATTGGTTCCTGCCTCAAGAGCAGCGAGGTGGGTGTTGAGTTGCTCAATCAGGTCCTTGATCTGCTTCGCGCTATCGAGCGAGACAGGGAGGAGCAGGGTTTCCTGCTTGATCTTGTCCCCTTCCTTGTCGCCGGACTTCTTCTCTTCCTCCTGCTTGGCTTTCCGCTTGGCACGGTAGGTGGCGGCGTCTTCGGCGACTTTGGCTTCCAGGTCGCGGAGGCGGTGGTTGAGGGTGTAGTCGTGATTGAGAAGATCGCGGAGGCCATCGGCGTCCTGGGTGACGGATTTTGCGAGTTTCTCGACCTCCTGTCCGATCCAATCGCGGGAATCGCCATCCAGGGCATGCCAATCGGTGGAGTCCCCCCAACGGGCCATGCTTTCGAGCCGAAGCTTTTCCTGCTGAGTGGCGATGTCGATGATCGTGGTGCCGATCATCTTGTCGAGGGTGTCGGAATGCTTGGCAAGGGTGGCGGCCTCGTCGAAGAAGGCGCTGCGGGCCAAAACATCGTCCACCTCCGCGAGGGCCTCGGCGGCATCCGCCTTGAGCTTCGCGGGAAGGCCGGAACCGGGGAGAGCGTCGATGTCGTGACGAAGGCGCTGAAGGTGGGCGAGCTTTTGTCGGAGACCGTTGTCGAGGGCTTTCTTGAGGTTGCGGGCCCAAAGGAGATCGTCGTGGAGGGCGCTGTCGGCCCCACCGAAGCGTTTGACGGCATCGGAGCCGTCGCCACTGACGACTTCGGTGAGGTTACTGACCAGGGCTTCGGCACGGTCGGAACAATCCGCAGGTAGACCGAGATTGCGCAGTTCCACGGCGAGAGGACCAAAGGCGGCCTGGTAGATCGGGAAGTGCTTCTTGGCGGCGGCGGCGATCTCGTCTTCCAGCGGCATGACGTTGTCACCGGAGAGGTCACGGAGCCGCTCGCTGGCCCGGAGGAGGGCATCGGGATCGGGTTTTTCCTCACGGAGAGAAACACCGACCGCGCCGAATGCCTTGTTCGACTTAAAGGCGTCGAGCGATTCGTCGCTTTTCACCTGATGGTCGTGGCCGGCGATGCGGAGCTTGATGACGCCACCGAGGAAAGCGGCGGCAAGCAGGTAGCGGGTGGTGTCCTTCGACCAGCCGAACGGGGGTGCCGAGAAGTGGTCGAGGAGGCGGCGGCCTTCGACCTGTCCGCTCTGGCCGAGGTAGTCGTTGATCGAGACGATGGCCTTTTGATCTGTCTTTACCTGCGGTTTCCCGCCTGCCCGCGAGACGAGTGACAGCGGGTCCTCTTTGGAGGTGATCCGGTCGAGCGGGGTGGTGAGGAATTTCTCGGCCAGGGCGGAGTCCGCCTGGTGTGCGGCCTCGTCATAGCGGTCGAAGACCTTGGCGGCGGCGTCTCCAAGGAAGTCCTTCGCGGCATCGAGCACATCGGTGCCGCGTCCTGCAACCGCCTCGTGGGCTCCGTGCGCGACGAAGGAACCCTGGAGCAGCGCGTCGGCGAGCTTGCGCTCCAGTTCCGCCGAGGTGCGATTGAGCCGCCCCTCCACGATGCGGACGAACTCCTGGGTATCAGGATCGGAGGCGGTGCGGTGGGCATCGAGGAACTTGCGACAACGCACCAAGGTCAGCGCGAGTTGGTCGGCATCCTGTTCGACCCGGCCGAGGAGGTAGATGTTCGAGCGCTCCCTGGATGAGCGGGAGTCGTTTTCCCGTTCGGTGCGGGTGGCGTCATAGGAGGAGGGAGGGGCAAACTCGACGTGCATCTGGATCGGCTCCTTCTCCCCCTCCAGCGAAACCGACTGACCGCCGCCGATGGCGACCCGCAGACCCGCGGTGACCGGACGGACCTGGGCGATGCGGGCCGAAGGCAGCGGCTTGAAGATCGACCGGAGGACTCCGTTCAGCTCGGCGCGAACGTCGGCCTGGCGATACTCGATCTGGTCGAACTGCTTCTGGAGGGTGACGGCGGCCTGGGTGAGGAAGCGCAGGCTGCCATTCTTCTCGCCGAGCGGGATCATGGCGTCCTTGAGCATGGCATCGACCGCCTTTTCGACCTGGTCCTTGATGGAGGGAGAACTGACCTCGGGTTGCATCAGCGCCGCGATGTTCGCCACGGTCACCGGCAGGTTTTCGAGGATCTGGAGGACCGCGATGGATTTCGCCACGTCCTGGGCAAGCGAGTCATTCGGCAGACGCTCCTCGACCCGCTTCACTCCCTCGACGACGTGCGGGAAGCTGGAGAAGATGTCGCGACGCAGCGAATCGTAGAAGGTGACCGTGTTGGCCAGGCACCCAACGGTGGCACCGGCGAGCGGATGCTGACCGTGGCCGCGCTCTATGAGGACTTCCTGCACGACCTTGATGGCCGAGCGCAGCCCGAGGCCACCGGTTTTCTTGGCCAGGCGGCCAAGAAGCTGGAGGAGGATCTCGAAGTGGGCCGGCAGGAAGGGGTAGAGTTCGACGAAGAGTTTCTTGGTCAGGTCTGTCTCATAGACACCGGCATCCGCAAGCTGGGTGGCGGTGCGGAGGGATGCACCATACTGATCGAACAACTTGTTGAGCGCCTGCTCTCCGGCGGACGACTTTGTCAGGAGCCGCTTGTGGCAGATCTCCTTGATGTCGCTGGCTTCCAGGTGGACCTGGATGGGGAATCGATCCTTGAGCTTGTAGAGACCAGGTGAGTTGAGCGCGGCCGTCGGGTTGTCGTCGGTGAGGGTCTGCTGGGCGGTGGCAAAGATCCACACGGAGCCGCCGCCGATCTGTTTCAGGTTCTTGGCAAGGCCATCGAGGTTGAGAATGAGGCTGGGCTTTGCAGAGACGTATTGGCCGACCTCGTCGATGATGAAGAGGACGTTTTTCTTGCCGGACTTGAGGCGGATCAGATCGATCATTTCCTCGGCCCGCTTGTTCTCGGCCTTGCTGACGTGCAGGGTGAGGTCCCCGAAGTCCGAGGCGGATTTGAAAAGGTTCGGATAGAACTCGGTGGCGAGCTGGGCGGCGAGCTGGTTGGCGACGAGGGGTTGATTGTGGACCTCGACCCAGTCGATGCCGCCAAGCTCCTCCTTGGCGCGGGCTTTGAAGGCGTCGAGTTTCTTGTCACCCTCCAGCATGCGCTCCAGTTCGGCGACTTTGAGGTCTTCCGAGTAGCCTGACCATTGGAGAACCTTGAGGTAAAGCACAGTGGAAATGTCCTCCATCGAGGCCCCGGCGAGCATCTCGCTGGCAAGATCCAGGAAGACGACGGCCGCGTCATAGACCGTGGAGACTTGGTTGAACATCGCCCGCGCACCGGCCGACGGGATTTGATTTTGCAGGAGCTTCAGGAACGGGTCGCCGCCCAGCGTCATGCTACGGTCAAGGGAGAAGCCGAGATACTTGGTGAAGGAGCTTTTACCCGAGCCGTAGAAGCCGGAAACCCAAACGCCGATCTCGTTTCCACCTCCACCCTGCTGCGCAAGCTGCATCTTTCCAAGCAGGTCTTCGAAGCTCTGCTCGATGTGGTCGGTGACGACGTATTCCGAGATTTCCGCCCGGAGCTGCTCCTCGGAACGGTTCTGATAGGTGATGACCTTCTCGATGGGCCTGGTGAGCGCACGAGTGGAGTCGAAGAGATCGCGGATTTGTGACATGGTTCTGGAGTGGATGAGATCAGCCGATGTGCTCGGAGCGGTAGTTGGGGTCCGCGGGATAGAACTCAAGAAAGCGGAGACTGGTCTTGCCTTCCCTTTTACCGGGATAAAGGACAACCACCGGACAGCGGATGTCGTCCTGAATCTTCGCTTCGATGCTGTTGATGCGGAGGTAAGGATGAAGAGCCTCCAGGTCGGTCAGAAGAAGAAGCCCGGATGATTGGCTGGCGGCCCCGGCCATCTTTTCGCGGACCATGGCGAGGAGTTCCGCACCTTCGATGAGGGCTTTGCCGAGCGTTTTGTTGACTTCGGAAATCGTGGATGCGGGGATTTCACCTTTGGCTTTGCCAAGTGCCATCTTCTCGCCGACGAGCCAAGTGTTCCGGAGTTTGTGATTCTTCAGGATCGTATTGACGGCTTCCGCGAACGAGAAAGTCACGACGTTCCATCCCTGGTTCTGAAGCTTCGCGACCCAGGCTTTGGTCTGCCTTTTCACCTGCAGAATTTCACAAACCGGAAATACCAGATAGTAAATTGGAGCGGAACCGGTGCTTTCCAAGCGCCGGTCATCGCGGATCCGTAGGCAGACTTCGTCGAACTTATCTTTGAGTGAGTGCATGCAGTAATTCGAACATGTTTCGATACTTCCATGAGATTTGAACCAGTTCGCCACTGGACTGGATCAGAAAGTGCCCGTCATGGGAGAGAGACTTGAGTCGGTTGAGAACCTCGCCTGGAATAAAACCGAAGAGCAACCAGTCGGGGTGCTGAGTGATCGCAGTGTCGCTCAGGCCTGCGAAGTGTAGCTCGTGTGCCAAATACAGTGCGACTTCCGCTCGGATCGAGAATCGTTGGATGGTCCGTTCTGAACGCCCGCCCTCGGCAACAAGCCCGAAGTCGGCACAACAGCCCAGGAGGTATCCGGATACACGTCGAACCGTCGATTCCGACCATCTAACCGTCATCTTCCCCGTGTCGAGGGAACGGAGCACGAAGCCTTCGGCATCCTTCCGGGTGATCACGGCGGCACCGCCACTGTATTTCGCCCAATAGACTTCGACTACGAAGTCGGCAAAAATGCGTTGCGCCTTGGCGGTATACAGGAAGCAGAGCTGGACAAGTGCTTCGTGCGGGAAGCGGTGGTTTTGGAGGAACTTGAGATGAGACGCGGCCTCTCCTTTCGAGCCCAGATACCGAGGCGCAAACATTTCGACGGCAAGGTTGCGCGCACGTCGGGCTGTTGTCCTTGAAAAAAGGCCCTCTTCGATGACTTTTTCCGCAAGCCGTGCCGGTATCATGCCAGGCTCCCACAGACGCAGCAAATCGAGTGTCTCGGGAATCATCCCGAGACCAGCCTGAAGCTGCGTGGTGTATGAAGCTTCGATCGTTGTCATGCTTACACGGAGAAATAGGGATAGCAGCGGATGCCTTTGGTGAAGGCGGAATGGTAGTGAGCCGCCAATTCGCGAATTGAGGTTTCAGTCAGGATTTTCTTTTCGACCCCTATCTGCACGGGTCCATCCGGAGCGTTGATTGCGGCATCGGCCATGCTCGCCAGCTCGTCCAAGGCACCCTGGTTGGTGGAAATGTCTGGACCTAGCGCTTGCAACTCAAGCAATCGGTCCTCAATCGGAAGAGGCAGTCGGAAAAGGTGGTAGCATCCGATTCTGCCTAGGGCGGCATCGTGGACCCGCTGCGCGGCCTCAGTGGTGGCATGGATTGCCGCCGCAGCAGAGGATCGGGGAAACGAGTTCGATAGGAACTTGATGCCTGTCTCATCCATGAACGAGCAATCCCACCACGCGGCGTGCTTCTTGCTGCCCAGAAAGGCTACAAGCCAGCGGAGCCGGTTAATTTTACTCAGAATCGCTGATGTCGATGAACTGGATTGGGTGGGCATGGGCGATAATATGAGGGGTAAGGTGGGACAAATAGGGGGGCAGGCTCAAAATTTCTGAAATTTTTCCACGGATACTGGATCCGCCTGCCGTTAACGGGCGACGTGGCTGCAAGTGGTTGATTTTCAGTATATTCGTCATGATTGGTCGCGCATTATCCTGAAACCGCCGTGTCTGGCAAGGCGGATTGGTGACGGGGCTTTTTGTAGCCTACCAGGGGCAGGGTGCCAGCAGCTTCGGGTGTATTCGGATCTGGAAGAGCGGGACGAAGGTGCCATCTGACTTGCGAAATGGCTTTCCGGGCAGCGGAACCAGGGTGCGGAGGAGGCTTTGGAGACGCTGGAAGGCCTTCGAAACGCGGTCGTAATCGGGCGAGGAAAGAGGCGGATTGCGCCATTCACCCTGGGCGGCGAGAGTCATGAGGATGCCGAGCGGGTGTTCGGGGCCGAGTTGCTGGCGTTTCGGGAAGCTGTGGCTGCCGTCCTGGCCGGGTGCGGTGAGGCGGATGGTCTGGTTTCCGGCGAGTTCGATGGTGATCTGGCTCCAGGTCAGGCCATTGCCGGCGTGAATCACGGCCCGGACTTTAGGTTGGCCTGCCGGGCGGGGTTTGGCGATCACCGGCAGGGGGACGCGAGTGGCGGGATGGGCTGCGATTTGGGCGATTCGGTCGGCCAGATCGATGAATTCCAAGCGGTTGCGGATTCTCAGCGCCTCCATTTCCGCGGTGAACCAACGGTGAGTCGGGAACAGCACGGTGGATTCGGTTTGGGTGGAGAGTTCGCGGAACAGGCCGTTGAAATCGCCAAGGTGACCGGCCGGGAGAAAGAGGAGCACCGGCGTGACGCGGCCGAAGGGATCCTGGGTGGAGCCGATGCGGCGCAGGCTGCCGGAATTTTCCCATGCTCCATGGTCGAACCCAAGCGCTTCCGCCAAGGACCGGGCGATGGGCTCCCAGTGCGGTCGTATTTCCGCCACGTCAGCCGCCTTGAAGGGAATGGGTGGCATCGAGGCATCGTCGTCCACCGCGACAAAATCCTCCTCGCCATCGGCCATGAGTTCCAGACGACGGGCTGGATAGAGCGGGTCGATCACCGTCGATGCTGGGCGGCAATTACGGTTTTGCCGAAAGCGGTGGTGGCGGCCAGCACGCCGGTGTCATGCGCCAGCATGGCGGCCGCGGCGGTTTCCTGCTCCTGACGAAGCGTCCCGGTGAAGTTCACGTCGATCGGCCTGCCTGCCATCCGCTCGTCCCGGATGCGGGGCTTGATTTTGAGATCTTTGAAAAGAGATAGCAATTCGTCGAGGCATCCGCGTGGAAGGCCGATATGCGATCCCAGGTCCTCCGCGCAGCCAATGATACGAGGTTTATCGTAGGTGGGCAGGCGCATCGCCTGGGCACGGTAGAACTCGGGGTTTTGAAAGGCCGCCAGCCGCAGCAGGCGGTTGCGCAGCGGTGGCGGCAGGCAGTCATTGGAAAGATAGATCTGATCGCCGAGCACCAATTCGGCTTCCGATGGCAAAGGAGCCATGATTGGAGCCTCACGATGTTTGCGCGAGGGCGGTGAGTTCCACTGCTCCGGCTCGTCGCCGTCCTCCCCGTGCACGAAGCGGACACCGGTCACCCGGCCTCGGCTTTCGGCATCGCGGACGATCGCTTCAAGCCGCGCCTTCGGAATGTGTTCCATGCTTGATAGAAATGCCCACTGGTCCGGCCACGGATTCAGTTCATCATCCACGAACACGCTGTTGCCATTCATGCGCGGAACCTTCTGCAGCGGCAGCGCGATCAGATTGCCGAAGCCGCCCCTCGGAAGCGTGTCTTGGTTCGGAAACAGGCGGTCGTAGGAGGCGAGCCCCAGTTCCGGTCGATGCTCCATGGTTTCCGTTAGAATGAACGAACCGGCCTTGCGGGCGATGGTGGCGGGCACTGCTTCCGCGAAGAACAGCCAAACGTGCCCGCCATTTCCCGAACGAGAGCGTTCCAGCGCTGCGGGGATTTCCAAGCGCCGGCAGGTGGCCATCACCGCCTGCACGTCGTCTCGCCAGGATTCGTTGTCGAAATCGATGGCGAGGAAATGGCAGGTTTCATCCTCCAGCATCGGATAGACACCCGCCACAAAGTCCTTGTTCTGGCCGTCCTTGCCGGAGAGATGCCACTGGATCACCTCGTCGGTGACTGGCAGGAACGCGCGGTGCGGGCAATCGCCGCACTTGATCCGGGGCTTTTCGCAAATCCCGGGCACCCATTCGTTGCCACAGGCCGGAGCGTAGCCCGCAAGGCCGGTGCGGTGACTTTCGAAACGCCTGGGATACACACCCGCCCGCCCCCGGAACAACGCGCGGAAAAGCGCGATTTTTGCAGCCACAGGACTGTGACGATCCACAGCAATAGACGGATTTGACCGGGAAACGTCGTGCATGGCCAAATAGGTTGATCGATCGGGTCGAGGTTGTTTTTTTGATGGTCGGTAAGCGTGGTCTGTAGCCGCAGATAATTTTCCGCAAGATATTGACAACCAATGGGTTGATTAATATTTTGTATGGCAAAGGGAGATCCTGCCGCGGCTCATGCCATCTCCCGCTCGGTCTTCTCCAACCAGATCGCAAGCATCGCCACATCGGCCGGAGTGATGCCGGGGATGCGCGCGGCTTGGCCGAGGGTGCCGGGGCGGATTTCGGTAAAGCGGATCTGAGCTTCCTTTTTCAGGCCGCGGATCGAGTTGAAATCGAGGCTTTCCGGGATCCGGCGGTTTTCCTGGCGGGCCATGCGTTCGACGTGTTGGCGCTGGCGGCCGAGATGGCCTTCGTATTTGAAATCGGTCTCGATGAGCGACCAAAGTTCCACGTGGAACTCGCGCCGCAGCTCTTCAGGCAGCATGTCCCAGGTGTTTTCGCTGCGGCGGAACCAGTGATCGAGCTTCATGCCTTCATGGGTTGTATGCCGCACCCATCGTTCCGCCTTCTGCAATCCGGTGAGTTTTTCCTCCACCCGCCGCACCCGTTCGCCACTCGTCAGCCCGATATCCGCGGCGCGCGGTGTGAGGCGCAGGTCGGCATTGTCCTGACGCAGCAGCAGGCGGTATTCCGCACGGCTGGTGAACATACGGTAGGGTTCGGTGCAGCCGCGTGTGACAAGGTCGTCCACCATCACCCCGAGGTAGGCTTCGTCGCGGCGGAGCACGAATTCCGGCCGGCCGAGCACCTTGAGCGCGGCATTGGCCCCGGCGATGAGCCCCTGCCCGGCCGCTTCCTCGTAGCCGGAGGTGCCGTTGATCTGGCCGGCGAAATACAGGCCCTCGACGCGTTTGGTCTCAAGCGTCGGGCGCAGTTGGGTGGGTGGGCAGTAGTCGTATTCCACCGCGTAGCCCGGGCGGAGGATCTCGCAGCGTTCCAAGCCGGGAATCGAGCGCAGGAATTCGAGCTGCACCTCGTAAGGCAGCGAGGTTGAGACGCCGTTCACGTAATATTCCAGCGTGTGCCGGCCTTCTGGTTCCAGAAACACCTGATGGCGCTCTTTTTCCGCGAAACGGACCACCTTGTCCTCGATCGACGGGCAATAGCGCGGTCCCACGCCTTCGATCACGCCGCAATACATCGGCGATTTGTCGAGGTTGGCGCGGATCACCTCATGGGTCTGCGGGTTGGTGTAGGTGATCCAGCAGGGCAGTTGTTCCACGTGGAACGCCGGGTCGCCCCAAGGATTCAGCGTGAACAGGTCGTCCGCGCCGCGCACCAAGGTGTCGGCCATGAAACTGAATTTCGGGACGGGTGAGTCGCCATCCTGCCGCTCGCACTTCGATAAATCGAGCGAGCGACCGTTGAGCCGGCAAGGGGTGCCGGTCTTGAAGCGTTCGACGGCAAAGCCGAGTCGTTTGAGGGACTCGGAGACCTGCGAGGTGGCGTCGCCCATGCGGCCGCCCTTTTCGTTGCGGAGACCGACGTGCATCAGGCCACCCATGAAGGTTCCGGCGCTCAAAATCACGGCTTGGCCGGTGATTTCCATGCCTAGCGAGGTCAGCACGGCGGAAACCCGGTCGTTTTTCACGATCAGGTCCGCGACATTGCCTTGGTGGAGATCGATCCCCACTGCGGCCTCCAGCTCGCGCTTGATCCGGAACTGGTAGGCTTTCTTGTCGCACTGCGCCCGCGGGGCACGAACCGACGGGCCTTTCGAGGCGTTGAGCATGCGGAATTGGATGCCGGTGGCATCGGTGTTGAGACCCATGATGCCGCCGAGGGCATCGATTTCCCGGACCATGTGGCCCTTGGCCAGCCCGCCGATTGCCGGGTTGCAGGACATTTGACCGATGGTGTCGAGGTTTTGGGTGAGCACGGCCACCTCGCAGCCGAGTCGTGCGGCGGCGAGCGCGGCCTCCACCCCGGCATGGCCGGCACCAATCACGATCACATCGTAGCTTTTCGGGTAGCGGAACATCTCGGGGCGCGGACGATATACGCAAATATGGAGCGGGAAACATCAAAATCCGCCGCTTAGGGGAAGATGGCAGAGCTATTGGTAGGGCGCTTCCGCCGAAAAACGGCGAAGGCTTGTAGCCGTTTTGGACAGGAGCGAATGCGACATTCCCGAAGGGTGAGGTGCCGTGAGGCGGCACCGAGTCAAAGCGCCGTCGAACGCAGGGAGAATGCTCTCATTCACATGGGTCCCCCGGCGGTGGAACCCCACCTTGCGGAATGCAGGGGTGAGGTAGGGCGCTACC
>JALRFY010000243.1 GCA_023253625.1 Akkermansiaceae bacterium
ATTTCCAACTTTTTGACCGTTTAGGACGGTCAACCATGCGACACCGAGAAAAACCCGAGTCCCCGAATACCCCATGTATACGCACAAAGACGCAAAATCCGTCCTGATGAACTGGATGGCGGAGAGAGTGGGATTCGAACCCACGGTAGGGTATAAGCCTACGCACGATTTCGAGTCGTGTGCCTTAAACCGGACTCAGCCATCTCTCCTGTTCCGCGCAGCAGCGCGGCGCGGAAGTTGGGGCGCGGGCGCGGATTTGTAAAGTGCGCAGTTCATTTCAGCGCAGCATGTCCACGGCCTTGCGAGTGACATCGGCCAGGGCATCCACGTCGGCCTGCGTGTTGTAGAGTGCAAAGGAGGCGCGAACGGTGCCGGTGATACCGAAGCGGCTCATCAGCGGCTGACAGCAATGGTGCCCGGTGCGCACGGCGACACCCATCTGGTCCATCAGGGTGCCGAGGTCGAAGTGGTGGGCGCCCTCGATGTTGAAGGAAAGCGAGCCCGAGCGGTCGGCGGGACCGTAGAAACGGATGCCGGGGATATCGCCGAGCACTTCAGCGGCGCGGCGGATGAGGGTCATCTCGTGCTCGTGGATGGCGGGCAGGCCGATATCGTTGACGTAGTCGATGGCTGCGCCGAGTGCGATGGCCCCCTCGATGTTGGGGGTGCCAGCCTCGAATTTGAATGGCGGATCGTTGTAGGTGGTTTTTTCGAATGTGACCTCACTGATCATTTCACCGCCGCCCTGCCATGGTGGGAGTTCTTGGAGCAGGGATTCGCGGCCCCAGAGCACGCCGCTGCCGGTGGTCGAGTAGAGCTTGTGGCCGGAAAACACCAGGAAATCGGCACCGATGGCTTGAACGTCGGTGGGCAGGTGGGCGATGGCTTGGGCGGCGTCGATCAGCACCAGGGCACCGGCATGATGAGCGGCATGGGTCATTTCCACGACGGGATTGACGGTGCCGAAGGCGTTGGAGATCCAGGTCAGGGCGAGGATTTTCACCCGTCCGGACGCGAGTAATCCGCGGAATGCCTCGCGGTCGAGTGTGCCGTCTTCGTGGCAGGGGATGATTTTGAGGTTGGCCCCCGTCTGTTGGCAGAGCATTTGCCATGGGACGATGTTCGAGTGATGTTCGAGGGCGGAAATGAGCACTTCGTCACCGGGTGAGATCCGCCCGGAGCGGGCGAGCGAGGATGAAACCAGGTTGATCCCTGCGGTGGTGCCGGAGGTGAACACAACTTCATCGGCGCTCGCCGCGTTAAGGTGTGTGGCTACCGTCTGGCGTGCTTTTTCAAAGGCCTCGGTGGCGGTGCGGGCGAGTTTGTGGGTGCCGCGGTGGATGTTGGCATTGACCGCCTCGTAGTAGTGGCGGGATGTGAGCATCACGGCCAGCGGCTTCTGGGTGGTGGCCGCATTGTCGAGATAGACCAGCCGGCGACCGTTCACCGATTGGTCTAGAATGAGGAAGTCCTGGAGGATGGTTTCGAGATCGAGCATGAAGTGTGGAGCGTGCCGCAGATGCGTAATGATGGGCTGTTCAGTGGCGGGCTGCAACCCGGGAAATCGCGGTGCGGCGGCCTGGTCTGCAGCATCATTATTTCAGCCGCATGATGCGGGAGATGACGGGCCCATGGACCAGCTCCCCGGGCAGATGCAGCGCGAGGCCCGCCATCTTGATAAGCGCCCCCTTCAGTTTCGCCGCCAGCGCCAGCGCCCATGCCCCGGGTGTCGTTCTGTTCCAGAGTCTCCGCAATGGCTCCCACTGCAGCTGCGCGGTCACTTGGCCAAGGGTGTGGGAATGGCAAATCAAGAGATTCCGCCGACCTGTCCTGTTAGCGGATAGGAATGAACGATAAATAATCCTTGACAGCGGACAGGGCGGTTTTTGTAGGCAATTGTTTGAAAAATTCCTTTCCCGGGTCACCACCTTCCAAGGACGGGCGGATATTTTCCATGGGACCAAGGACCAGCTGCCGCCACAATCCATTGAAGTCTCCTTTACAACACAATTATCATTAGCACGATCCAATCCGATGCACCCCCGCCAAACATTCCGCCGCATCCTTCCTGCGACCGCGCTGGCGCTCTCCGCCGTGTGTGGCCTGTCTTTGCAACCGTCCCGCGCGGCGGGCACCTTGCGCATCTTCCTCTTGGCCGGCCAGTCCAACATGGAAGGCCAGGCATACACCTATGACAGCGCCGCGACAGCGGGCTGGAACGTCCCGACGATGGAATTTCTGCTAAGCGGCACGGCGGCGGCGGCCAATTACGTCACCAACATGCCGTATGGATTCAAAACCAGCTTCAACTCCAGCTGGTTGTCGCCCCGCGCCGATGTCTGGGCGGTGCATTACAATTCCAGCAACGGCTCGGTCAAAAACGTCCTGCCCACCAACAACCCGGCACATCTCATCAGCGGCATCCAGCCGTTGCAGCCCGGATTTGGCGTGAGCACCGGTGCCGGATCGATGATCGGCCCGGAACTCGGCATGGGAATCCGCCTTGGCGACGCCACGGCAGACCCGGTGTTCCTGTTCAAGTCCTCCATGGGCGGGACCACCCTCGGCACCGATTGGCGTCCGACGAACGCCGTGACCAAGCGCGGTGGAGCCGTGGGGGTCAACTACACCAACACAATGACCCGCTTCATCCAGTTCCTAGACAGTTTGGATGCGGACCTCGGCGACGACGGTGTGCTCAACAATTACAACAACGCCACCGCCTATAAGGTCTCGGGGGTCTTCTGGCTCCAAGGATGGAACGAGCAATATAATGACGCGCCCTATACTGCGGCCCAGCTCCAGGCCGAGTATAAAGACAACCTGGTGGATCTTATTCACTCGATCCGCGCCGCGGACCCGCGCATCGGCGGCAGCGTCGGCCTCATTGTCGGCGAGTCGGCCGACCAGAATGCCACGCTCAATGCCGCCCGCATCGCGGCCGTGGCAGAGCTCAATCGCGAGATTGCCAATTCCGCCGCTTATTTCGACACCGACAACATGATCGGTGCCTACTGGGGCAACAACAACGAGGGCGCTGCATTCAGCAACGACTGGGGCTACCACTTCAACGCCCGCGCCGAGAACTATCTCGAGATCGGCTGGCGGGCGGCAGGCGCGGTCCTCAACAACGGCTTGCTTTCGCCCAGCCCCCTTTGGTTTGCAACTCCGGTTGTCACCGGTGCCACAACCAGCCAGGCCACCGCCTCGGCTTACCTCAACGCCGCTGCCGACAACGTCACCGTCGTCTGGGACGCCAGCGACAAGGGCCCCGGGCTGACCACCGATTGGGCCCATCAGCAAAGTCTCGGCCCACAGCCGGCCGGGCAGGTGCAGCAGCTTCTCACCGGCTTGGCTGAGGGCACCAGCCACACCGTGCGATTCCACGCCACCAGCGCCAGCCCGGCGGCCGAAACATGGTCGGCGGCGGTATCTTTCACCACGCCATGGTTCAACCCGCCGCCGCTGCTCGGGGTGCCGGCGGTCTCCTCGGTCACCTCGCGGGGGGCCACCTTGAAATGCCAGCTTCAACAAGCCAGTGCCGACGTCACCCTGGTGTGGGCCTTTGCCGACCAAGGGACCGGCAGCATCAGCGACTGGACCGGTGCGGCGGGCGGGGGCGCGATTGCGTTCGGTGCCACCAGCGCGGAAACCGAACTGACGCACGTGCTTGCGGGACTCCTTCCGGCAACCAACTATGTCTATCGTTTTCACGCGACCAATCCGTATGGGACGGTATGGACCGCAGCGGGCGGCCTCGCCACCACGATGGCCGGCACGGGCGGCGGCTCGGTTCATCTGGTCGGCTACTGGAACTTTGACAACTACATCGCCACACCCAACCCAACCGGGACCGGTCTGCCCCAGGCGGGCGGGGATGCGGGCGAGGGGTATTTCGAAGATCTTTCGGTCAACGGCCAGCGGGCCTACGGCGCTGACTTCAGCGGTCTCAACCAAGTGCCGTTCCAAGCCGGCACCGGCAGGTTCGGCGGGGCCTTTTATTCGGAGGACAGCGGTGCCAAGGGTGCCCTGGCGGTGATCAAGCACACCGATGCCATCAACTTCAACCAGGAGAGCTTCACCATCAGCTTCTGGGAAAAATCGCAGTATCGCAACGTGGCCGGGAGCGGCTGGGCACCCGGCCGGGGGCGCAGCCAGTTCTTCACCAAGGCCCCGCACATTCCCGGTGGCGATTCGTCCGTCAAAGGCTATGGTCTGAACCTCACCCAAAACAACTTCGCCTTGCTGGCGAACAACAGCGACAACTTCGGCCAGACCTCGCTCGGCGTCAGATACACATTTCCGGCCGGCACCACCCCGGCCTACGACAGCGGCAAGTGGGCGCACTGGGCGATCACCGGACAATACAACGCGGGCAGCGACAACCACACCATGACGATCTATCTGAACGGGGTGGCGGTGGATTGGGATGGCTCCACCGGGACGACCTTCACGGTGCCCAACGCCATCATCGACAATCCGGGCGATCTCACCATCGGATCGTTCTGGCGCAACGGCGGCTATTCCCCTCAACGGTTCATCTCCTTTGGCATGACGGATGGCACGCCCGAGATGGGCAATGGCAAGGGCTGGATGGACGACTTCGCCATGTGGGACATCGCGCTCACGGCGGGCGAGATCGCTGAACTTGCTGCCGGCACCAAGGGGCCGCTCGACATCGGCGTGGCTGCCGGCTATGCCGACTGGGCGGGCGTCAACGCGCCCGGGCAGACCCCGGAGCAGGATTACGACGGGGACGGATTGCCCAACGGCATTGAGTATTTCATGGGCATCACCGACGCCGACCCTGTTTTCACGCCCAATCCCGGGCTGGTCAACGGTTCAATCATCTGGCCGATGGACCCGGCATTCAACGGCTCCTTCGAGGTGCAGACCTCGCCCGACCTCGTCAACTGGACCAACCGGACCAACGACCCGTCGTATGTGACGGTTGATGCCGACTCGGTGGTTGGCATGCCGCCACCCGGCCAGGCCACACTATTCTTCCGACTGATGGTGGTGCCGGACTGAGTCGAAGATCGGGCCGTTGGGCCACCCGTTCAGCGCTGCGAGAATGGCAGTGGCAGGCGATGGCACGTGATGGATGTGGATTCATTCACGGCACCGATGCAGCGGAGATGGCGGGGTGGCATTTGTCAGATTTTCAAGTCCGCCGTATCGAAGGATAGCGCGGTCTTCGAGGACACCACATCCTGCCAAGTGACCGCTTCTCCCTGCTTGTAGCAGGCCTCGCGCGCGAGCAGGGCGAGGTAATGGGACTGAATGCTGGGTGCCACGGTTGCCTGGGCGAAGTTGCCGGTTGAGATGTCTTCGTGAAATTTCCTCCAGTTCTCGATGATGCCGCGGTTGTAAATGCCGCGGATCTTTTCCTTCATGAAGCGGTCGCCATAGAACGATTCCTTGCCACGGATGATCACCTCGCCGGAGTAGTCGGCCATCAGGCTGCCATCGCTGCCGTGCAGGCGGACGTAGATGCCGTATTGGTTGGGAAGATCGTGACCCACGAAGCGCTTGCCGCGGAACTGCACCTTGAAGCCATCGCCGTAGTCGAACATCGCGATCCAGTGGTCCATCACATCGCCGGGACGCGGCTCGGGGAGTTTGTCCAAAAGCAAGCGCCCGCACTCGCCGGTGGCGGAGACGGGATTGCGGCCGATCATCAGGCTGGCCATGTCGATCGAGTGGATGCTGTATTCGACGATTGATTCGCCGCAGAGGTCGCGCCACTGGAGCCAGTTTTTCAGTTTCGCCTCCTGGCCGTCCTGTGGAACGCGCAATTCGAATCCAGGGCAAGTGCCCTCGATTTCGCCGAAGCCGAGGGTCCCGAGATCACCGGCGGCGACACGGCGCGCGGCCTCGTTGTAGTGGGCAAGCGCGCGGGTTTGGAAATCGACGAGAAAGCAGCGCTGTTTTTCCGTGGCCTTGCGTGCGGCGGCCTCGATTCGGGCGACGCCCGGCGCATCCACCGCGATCGGCTTGGCGAGCCAGACGTGCAAGCCGGCCTCCACTGCGGCTTCGACTTGTTCCGGATGGAAATACGGCGGCGAAAGCACCGCGGCGATGTCGATGCCGCCGGCTTCGATCATTTTTCGAAAGCAATCGAGCCCGGTGAAGCGGCGGTTGGCTGGAACGTTGAATTTCTCGCCCTTCTCATCCACCGCCTCTTGGAAGTAGTCGGCGAGCGCGACGATTTCGAAGTGACCGTTCCGGAGCGCCATGTCGCCGACGTTGCTGGCCCGTCCGCCGCAGCCGATGATGCCAATGCGGAGCTTCGGGCCGGCAGCGTTCTGGGCGCGGAGGACGCCCGGGAAGGAAACGGCGGCGGCGGCGAGGCCGGAGGAGGCGAGGAATCCGCGGCGGGTGGTGGGTGCTGTGGGGTTTGTCATATCTTTGTGGGAATTTGATTTCATGCCAATAGGTCGGTGATGACGCGGGCGGGTTTCACACCCGTGAGTTTTTGGTTGAGGCCTTGATATGGAAAGCTGAATCGATTGGACTCGATCCCCATCAGATGGAGCAGAGTGGCGTGGAAGTCGCGCATGTGGACGGGGTTGTTGGTGACCTGGTAGCCGAGGGGATCGGTCTCGCCGTATTGCAGGCCGGGTTTCACGCCGGCACCGGCCATCCAGAGGGTGAACGAGTTAGGGTTGTGGTCGCGGCCGATGAAATTGGCGAACTTGTTGTCCAGTCCGTCGCGGTTTTCCTGCATGGGTGTGCGGCCGAACTCACCCGACCAGATCACGAGCGTGTCGTCCAACAATCCGCGTTGTTTCAGGTCGGCAAGCAGCGCAGAAACGGGCTGGTCGATCTCGCCGCACTTGCGTTTGAAGCCGATGTTGATGGCGTGCTTCTCGCTGTCGCCGTGCGAATCCCATCCCCAGTCGAAGAGCTGGACGAAGCGGACGCCGTTTTCCACGAGGCGGCGGGCGAGCAGGCAGTTGTTGGCGAACGACTCCCTGCCGGGCGTGCAGCCGTAGGCCTCGCGGACGGCTTCCGGTTCGCGCGCGATGTCCATCACCTCGGGGGCGGTGAGCTGCATGCGGAAAGCCATTTCGTATTGGGCGATGCGGGTGGCGGTCTCGGTGTCGCCGAACTCGGTTTCGGCCTGTTGGTTGAGTTTGGCGAGCGCATCGAGCGCGGCGCGGCGGGTGGCGCGGTCGGTGCCATCCGGGTTGCGCAGGTTGAGCACGGGATCTGCGGCGGAGCGGCACTGCACGCCCTGGTAGACGGAGGGGAGGAAGCCGGAGCCCCAGACGCTCTTTCCGGAGCGCGGCATCTGGCCGCCGGACATCAGGACGATGAAGCCGGGCAGGTTCTGGTTTTCTGAACCCAGGCCCCAGGTGACCCAGGAGCCGATCGAGGGTTTTCCAAGATTGGGGTGGCCGGTGTGGACCATGAGTTCGGCGGGGCCATGGTTGAACTGATCGGTGACCATGGTGTGGACGAAGCAGATGTCGTCCACATGCCGGGCAAGGTGGGGGAGTTGATCGGAAACCCATGCGCCTGAGTTTCCGTATTGCTTGAAGGAAAACTGCGGGCCGAGCAGCTTGGGGATGCCTTGGATAAAGGCGAAGCGCTGGCCATCGAGAAATTCCTGCGGGCAGTCCTTGCCGTGGTATTTCGCGAGTTCGGGTCTGTAATGGAAGAGGTCGAGCGTGCTCGGCGCGCCTAGCATGTGGAGATAAATGACGCGTTTCACCTTCGGCGCGAACATCGGCGGTGTGGGCAGCAGCGGCGCGGCGGGATCGGGAACGGTGAGAGCCTGTGCTCCGAAACTCCGGCCCAGTGAGGCAAGATACAGCGCGCCGAGCCCGGTGGTGCAATCGCGCAGGAAGTGGCGCCGGGTGCGGTGATGGAGTGGATGGAGCATGATTGGTCAGGGTGGGTCGATAAAACTGGTGGGTCCGGTCTATTTCACCAGTGCTTCGTCGAGGTTGAGCAGCACGGAGGCGATTACGGTGAAAGCATCCTCGTGGTTTTCAAGCTGGCGGTGGAGGGAGAGGAGTTCATTGAGGCGCTGCTCGCATGGCCGGCGCGAGGTGGTGATGCGGTAGGCGGTGGCGAGCCTGGCGGGCAGGTCGCCGGGGATTTCGCTGGCGATGCGGCGGCCGAGGGCTTGGGCGAACTCGGCGTGGGCGGGTGAGTTCAGCGTGTCGAGCGCTTGCAGCGGAGTATTGGAAAGCATGCGGCGCGGGGTGCAGAATTCACGGGTAGGTGCATCGAAAGTGGCGAAGGCCGGATATGGGTTGGTGTGCTTGATGTAGGTGTAAAGCGAGCGCCGGTAGCGGTCGGGATGGCCCGGCGCGGGGGTGGTCCATTTTTCCGCGCTTTCGAAGGGGGTCCACCCGCCATCCGGCATTGGTGGAAAAACCGGCGGGCCATATGGCTTTGGCGCGAAAAGTCCCGATGCGACCAATCCGTGATCGCGAACCGCCTCGGCACTCAGCCGCACGCGCGGGCCGCGGGCCAGCAGGCGGTTGTGCGGATCCGTCTGGTGGTGGGGTTGGTTGGCGGCGGCGCATTGGCGGTAGGTCGCGCTTGTCAGGATTTCGCGCAACATCGCCTTCTGGCTCCAGCGGTGGACATTGCGATAGCGGATGGCGAGGTGGTCCAGCAGCTCCGGGTGACTGGGTTTACTGCCGGATGAACCGAAGTCTTCGAGCGTTTCAACCAATCCGCGGCCGAAGAGTTGCTCCCACAGGCGGTTGACTGCGACGCGCGCGGTGAGCGGGTTTTCGGCGGAGACGAGCCAGCGTGCGAAGGCGAGGCGGTCGGCGGGCGCATCGGCGGGCAATTTTCCGAACAGCGCGGGAATGGCGGGTGGTTGCAACGCGGCATCCTTGTCGAGCCAGTTGCCGCGTATGAAGAGATGGGTGGGTCGTTCAAGGTGGGGCGCCACGGATTCGATGACCGGCAGCCGCATCGACTGGTGTTTGGCGAAGGCGGCATCGATTTCCGCGACGCGGGCGACCGCCGCCGCGGTGGCCGGAGCCATGGCGAGCGATGGCCAGCGGGCGTCGTTTGTCAGATAAACACGGCCGCGTTTGGCGACCATCGGGATGCTCAGTGCGGCATTGACCCGGTGAGTGAGGGTGAGGCGCAGGGGACTTGCGGCAATGGCTTGTTCGAAAACCAACACGCAGGAGCGCGGCCGGTCGATTTTCGGGTATGCGCCCCAGCCCTTGGGTGACTTGTCGAGACTGAGCCGTGGGTCGTGAAAGGGATCGGGCTCGTCGCCGAT
>JALRFY010000092.1 GCA_023253625.1 Akkermansiaceae bacterium
ATGGACTGCGCGCCACCATCGCCGGCGGCACACTGCGCGGCGGTGGATCGCTCACGCTGGCAGATGGCAAACCCGGCGTGTTCGATTTCCGTCTCAGCGGCGACTCGCTGCCCTTGCTGCGCGACGATTCCATGATCCTCCGCGCCGATGCCAACCTGCGTCTGGCCGGCGAGCATCCGCGCCCCGCTCTAACAGGCAGTGTGGCGGTGGTGAACAGCCTGTTTTACCGCGATATCGAGTTGTTGCCGATCGGCGTGCCGTTCACCACTCCCTCTGCGGCCAAGCCGCCGGGCATCGACCCGCCACAACATGCCGCGTCAGCCGTGCCCGCGCCGCTACGCGACTGGCCGCTCGACCTGCGCGTCACCACCGGCAATCCATTTCTGATCCGCGGCAATCTCGCCAAAGGCGAAATCACCGCCGATCTCCGGCTCCGTGGCACGATTGGCGATCCGCTGCCGGACGGGCAGCTCCGCATTCACAATTTGACCGCAGAACTTCCATTCAGCTCGCTGGCAGTGAAGCGCGGCGCACTGCGTTTTACGCCGGAAACCGGCTTTGATCCGATCCTCGACATCCGCGCCACCTCCAATCCGCGGCCTTACTCGGTGAGCGGCTACGTTTACGGCCGCGCCTCCGACCCGCAGCTCGTGCTCACCTCCTCGCCGCCGCTGCCGGAAAACGAAATCATGACCCTGCTTGCCACCGGCACCACCACCAGCGGACTGGAAAACCCCCAGAACGCCTCGTCGCGCGCCTTGCAATTGCTCGCCGAGGAGACCCGCCGCGGCCGCAATTTCATCGGCCGCCAGCTCCGGCCGCTGCTCGCCCCGCTCGACCGCATCGATTTCACCCTCGCCGAGGACGATCCGTATTCGAGCGATGCATTCTCCACCGCCACGCTCGAACTGACCGACCGTTGGTTCCTCTCCGCCGGCATGAGCGATGACGGCAACACCCGCGTCCTCGCCATCTGGCGCCTCGTTTTCCACTGATGATCCTGCCGCGCTGCATTGCTATCATGATACTCGTGGCAAGCCTCGCCGCGGCGGAGACGCGTATCCACGTGACCGGGCTCCAGGGCAAGAGCGAGCAGGAATTGCTCGCCCTGATGGCCGGCCGTCTCGAACACGTGCGCGGGTCCCCCGCATCGCCACCCTTGGCGGACGATGCCGCATTCATCCTGCGCCGCATCCTGCGAAACGACGGCTACAATGATGCAGAGGTCGATTGGCGCATCCGTGGCCCTGCGGAAATCGAGTTGCAGGTCAAGCAAGGCGGCCGGCTCGCGCTTGGGCAGGTCACGGTGACCGGCATCGATGGCGTGCTCGCCCGCCGGCTTGCCGCGCTTTATGCCACACCCGCCGCGCGTGGCCGGCCCATGGCCATCGGCCCGCCGCCATTCCGCGAGGGCGATGTGGAGGCCGGCCTGAACCACATCCGCCAGGATCTCCACGCGCGCGGCCATTGGGCGGCCGAAGCCCGTCTTGCCAAGCGCGAAACCCGGTCCGCCACGGGTATCGTGGACCTCGTCATCGAAGTGGACGAAGGCAGGCGTTTCACCATCGGCGAGCCGCGCGTCACCAGCGTGGACGGCCGCGGCGTGAAGCTCACCACCGGCGCGGTGCGGCCGTTCATCGGGCGTCCCGCGTCCACCCGCCACATCAACGCCATGCGCCTCGCCGCCGAGGAAACCGCCATCAGCCGTGGCTATCCCGACGCCACCATCCGCATGGGCAGCGCGCTGGAAAACGGCCGCTTCATTCCCGAGTTCGGGGTCGATCTCGGCACCCGCGTGAAACTCCGCCAACTCGAAATCACCGGCCTGGAGATCACCCGCCGCGAACGCATCGAGTCCCGCACCGCCGGCATGCCTGGCGATTGGTATGACAACACCACGATGAAACGCCGCCTGCGCGAGTTCCTCGCCACCGGCGCGTTCCAATCCGCCCGCGTCGAAACGCGCCCGGCCGGCCACCGGCTGGTCGATGCCACCCTGCATTTCCAGGAAACGCGCGCCCGCGAGGTGAACATCGCCGCGGGCATCGATTCGTATCTCGGCCTCATCACCCGCGTCACCTACGCCAACCGCAATTTCCTCGGCCGGCTGATGGAGCTGTCCACCGGTGCCGAGTTCAGCATCCGCGGCGCGCTCGGAGAAGTGCGCCTCACCGATCCGTGGCTGTTCGGCAGCGACATCGCGGCGAATGCGCGCGCCCATGCCGTGATGCACGCCCGCGAGGGCTATGACAGCTACGAAACCGGCCTGAGTGGCGGCATCACATGGAAACCCACCGGTCGCTATTCGCTCGATGTGCTGCTGGCCTCCTCGTTCGTCAATTTGAATGCAGACGGGCTGCCGACCCGCGAACTCGGCGAAACCGTATATGTCAATCCGCGGCTGCGCATGACACAGCGGCTCGATTTCCGCGACAGCCCGGTCCTGCCGAAGAGCGGCTGGCACATCGAATGGCCGCTCGAAATCGGTGCCGCGGTGGGCGATCTCTCCACCTCGTATCTCAGGACCGGGCTTTCCGGTGGATGGCATCATCCGATCAACCGCAGATATGACATCGGCATCGGTGGCGACCTGCACCTGTTGATGCCCGCAGGCGACGGCGCGGACCTGCCCATCGAGTTGCGCCTCTTCAACGGCGGCGCGCGCAGCGTGCGGAGTTTTCCCGAACGCGAACTCGGCCCCGCCGTCAACGGCCATCCCACCGGTGGTGAGGCGATGTGGAACCTCAACACCGAACTGAGCCGCCGCCTCACCGATTCCGTGCGCGCGGTCGCGTTCGTGGACGCCGGCTCGCTGGCCCGGGATTATAATGCCATCGGCTCCGCGGCCATCGAGGTCGCCGCCGGCCTCGGCATCCGGCTCGACCTCCCGGTGGGCCCGGTGCGGCTCGAATACGGCTGCAATCTCACCCGCGATTCCGGCGAGCCCGCTGGAACCCTCCACTTCGCCATCGGCATGGCTTATTGAAAAATCCCACCCGCCAACTGCATCAGATGACAGAAAATTGTTATCTGATTTCTTGACAGGGACACAGACGACCCGGTGATGTTGCGCAATGCACTTTTCAGCATATGTCCTGCGCCAGCCTCGCAGGATCGCGGTCTCGATGCTTGGTCCGGTTATTGCCCTGATGCTCGGCACTCCGCTCCATGGACAAAACATCACCGCCACCATCACCACCGCCAACGCACCCGCCGGCACCGCGACTTCCCCACATTTCGTAATCGATTCCGATGCCGCAAACGCGGACCCGGCTTACACGCGTGACACCATACCGGCGTCGGTGGCAGTGCAGTTCAACTGGGCCGGCGGCTTGACCTCCGGCACCGAGACTTTCCGCGCTTCGGTGCAATTGGTCGATGGCGACGGGAATTCGATCGCGCTTTCATCCGGCAGCGTTTCGGCGAGCCAGTCGGTTTCGCTGTCCTGGCTTTCCATCAGCACCACCCGCACCTTCGACCTGACACCGGACCCTGCCGTCGATCTGGGGGCGGGCAAGGAATACCGGCTGCGTTATACGATCCAGCGCCGCGGAGCGGTTCTTTTCGTATTCAATGGTGTGACGTTTTACGAGTGGAACACCGTCGATGGCCCGGACGATTCCTCTCCCTTCACCGTGGTTCATTTCCCGGACCATCCGGAGGATCCGCAGGCCCGCTATTGCCGCGGATATCTGCGTGCGGCGCCGGCCTGGCAGAAAATCCACGCCCTGCAAACCGCCGCCAGCACGGCCGATCGTTCATTCCAGGTTTCCGCGCCCTACACCCACGCCCGCTACGATGTGGGTGGCGTCTCGCAGTCGGTCAACCTCCGCTTCATCGTGGAAATGGTCGACCATCTGGGCAACGCCGTGCCGCTGGAGAACGGAGGGGTCGATAGTGCGAGTTTCACACGCCAGGCATTCATCGCCGGCACGCCGAACATCCCGCACCTGGTCAGCGCCACCCGCACCATCAATTTCCGCCCGAGCGTCCAACTCGACGCGCGCAACCGGACTTATCAGGTGCGCGTGCGTTTCGAGCATCTGGAAATTCCCGCCAGCAACAGCTATCAGGACAATGGCACATCGGCGGACTCCGGCTTGCAGCGGCTGCTTCATTTCAACGGCAACCTGCAGTTTGGCGCGCTCGCCACGCAGTTCAGCGCCTATTCCAACTCGCCGGTGCCCGGCACGCTCGGCACCAATCTCGTCAACACCACGCTCAGCGTCACCGCGGGCACGATCCCGGGAATGCCGAACTACACGTTCGGCGATGGCAGCGCACTCAACCTCCGGCTTCTCTCCAATGGCAATTCGGTCGTCACCTCCGGCAGCCAGCCGGTGGCCGTGGCTGGGGGCGGCGATGTCATGGCGGACTTCGGCGGCATCACCGTCGTCTATCCAAACACCACGCTCACCAGCACCGGCCCGGTCAGCAACACAGCGGTGGTGCGGCTGCCGCAGGGGCTTTCCTACACGCCGTCCCGCGCGGGCTCGGCGGGGCGATACCAGTCGGAAATCGCCGTCACCGGCCCCCACACGCTGACCCATCAATTCCGCCACAGCGGCACGCTTTCGCTCGCCTTGCCCGCCGGCGCGTGGGTCTTCGATGAGTCCCGCCCGCTGCTCTACCAGGCGTCCCAGTTCCTGCTCGAGCAGGACGGCAACATGGAATTCACCTCATCCGACGTCGAATGGGCGCACCGGCAGGCTTACGATCAATTGGAAGCCCAGGAAGCGGGCGGCCTGCACGAGGCGCGGGAGATGGCCACGCGCTTCAGCAACGATGGATACCTGCGCTTCGCCCGCATTGCCGGTGGCAGCAGGGTGCGTTTCGCCGCCGCAGCCGATGGCACGAACCGCTGCAAGCTGGCCGATCTGGAAATCACCGACGGCCAGTTCACCACCCACTTCCCGCTCGGCACTCCGGTGCGCTGGAACTCCGGCGGCGGGATGTTGATTCGTAATGGCCTCGTCGATCCCGACAGCAAGCTCCTCGACGCCGAGCGGCTGCCGGTCGCTTTCGATGGCAGTTGCCCGGATGACGCCTGCGGCCCGGCCGGTGGTGCGATCGGCAAGATGGAGGTCCTTCCCGAGGGCAACACCATTTTGCTGACCGCAGATGGCGGCTTGCAGGCACCGGGCCTGATTGATCCGCTCAATCTCAAATGGGGCATCCGCGGCGATTTGAGCTTCACCCACCGCACCGATGTCTTCCGTTCCGCGACCTTTCTTGCTGGCGGAAACCAGCTTTACAACGCCCTCAATCCCGTGGCCTTCAAGGGGCCGCATCAGGACGCCGCCGGCGATCTCGGCCCGGGCGTCATCACCCTGGCCGGCTTCGATCCCGCCGCTCCGGCCTTGCCCGTCTATGCGGAAACCCAGGAATACCGCGACGGCACCGGCGTCTGGCCGGGTGCCACCGTGGTGGTGGAAAACCCGGGCCATGCCGGAGCTTCACGCATCGCCGACCAGGTATCGGAGTATCCCTACGTGCTCCAGGAAACCGTCAGCAAATACTACGTCCGCCGTAGTGGCGTCTCCGGCCGTCACGTGGCGGAGAAGGATTCGTTCGCTCCCGGCCTGGTGCTTTACGGCTACGATTTTCAGTTCACCCGCTTCCAGCTCACCTTCCTCTCCAACGAAAACGAGCGGTCATGGATCAACGGCTCCGTGGCGGTGCCGAATCCATCCGGATTCAAGCAGGCATTCCGCGAGCTGACGCTTTCCTGCACCGGGGCGCTGGAAAGCGCCGAGATCGACCCCACCGACAGCGTTAAAAAACCGCTCGCCTACTGGAATGGCACATTCACCCCGCTGGCGATGCGATTCGCGCCAAAAACCGGCACCGGCTGCTACGCCGAACGCTTCCTCACCCTCGGCCTGATCAGCGGCGCGGCCAACATCGACTCCCCGTTGGCCGGGACGCTGGCCTTCAAGCCCGATGGCAACATCGGCACGCTCGCCGACAACATCGAGGGTGCCGACGGACGCCTCGGCCTGCCCGCCACCGTGCCAATCGATGGTCCCGGCACCGAAACCTATGCCGCCAACCCGGTCAGCAAGCTCTATTTCAACAACCCGGCCGTCTCCGGCGCACCCGCCACCGGCTTCGTCTCGTTCGCCGCCACTTGTAACGTGCCGTATTTCGAGGACCTCAAGATCCACGTGATGACCAGCGCCCAGGCCGGCGTGCCGGCACCGGTCTATCTGGCGTCGGACTGGGAAAGCGGCGGCCACACCCAGTTCACCAACACGCTCTTCGACGACAGCCACCGCGGATTCCCCGTAGACATCAGCGTCGGCGAATATCAAAACCCGACCTCCGCCACCGCCTACCGCGTCCGCGCGCAGCAATCACTCTTCGGCATCGTGCCGCTCGATTACCCGCTGCGCTGGAGCCCGAGCGCACGCTTCTTCGAATCATGGGAAGCCGTGCAAAACGACCTGCTCGTCCTCGAAGTCGAGCATCAGATCGACTACCTCAGCGCGGACAACGCCGAGATTTCCTTCGGCGCGAAATACGACGGCCTGCCGAAAATCTCGCTCGCCAGCGCCGCCACCGAGGTCGTCGATGGCCAGCTTGGTGCCGCCCGCGCCCTCACCGAGGCCGCCCAGTCGTTTGTCACCGACACGCTCAACCAAGGCGTCGATGAAATCGGCAACCTGGTCAACGACACCATGGAAGAAGTGCTCGACCGCGCCATCGACGCGATCGAACAAGAGGCGATCGATCCGCTCTACGACGCGATCGTCCAGTCCTACAACGATGCGGTCGCGGCCAATGACTCCTACAACGCCTGGCTCGACCAGGGAGCGGGCGATTTGAAGCTCGTGTTCGACCGCTATCTCGACGGCACGCTCGGGCCGCCATCGGCAAGCATCAAAGGCAAGCTCCAGCAGCTTTCCGACGCCAATGCCGAAGCGCTCAGCCTGATCACCCGCGTGCAGGACGCCGTGGACAGCGGCATCCTCGCCATCGATTCGATCGCTGGCGAAATCCAGACCTATCGTGATTCCCTGGGAAATGTGGTCGTCGCGCTCGACGCGCCGCCCGGCTTCAGCGCCGACGAATTGGTCAGCGGCCTGTTGGCGGAAATCCCCGGCCCGGACGGCCCGGAACGCCAGATCGTCCAGCGGCTCGTGCGCGAACTCATCAACGAACTCGCCCCGCCGGACCTCGCTGCCGTGCTCAATCCATTGCTCGCCGACCTCAGCTCGGAGGCCAACGCGCAGCTCAACGAGTTGTTGGTGAAATTCGATCCCACGCTCGACCGCGTCAACGAGGTGTTGTTGCAGGCCCGCACTTATCTGGTGCTCGTTCGCGGCAAGCTCGATGAAGGAGCGGATATCTTCGAGTCCTTCGAGCAAATCATCACCGACGCCGAGGCGGAAATCGACAACATGATGCTCGGCATCCGCACGACGGCATACGATTTCATCGATCAAATGGTGGCCCATGCCGCGCTGCCGACGAACACCGCGCTCGATGAAACCGGCAGCGTGATCGAGGAATTCGACAAGGACGAGTTCGTCGCACTGATCCGTGCCGAGCTGCGCGACCGGCTGCTGGCCACCGGGTTCATCCGCAGCATCCAGTATCAACTCCGCCAGACGATCTCGGAGTTCGACATGGCCCTGCGCTCGGCCATCGACTCCGCCTTCGCCGAGGTCAACCGCGTCTGCCGTGAACTCATCAAGGAGGCGCTCGGGCCGATCGACGATGCCATCAACGGCCTGATCGGTGATATCAACTCGGTGGTCGGTGCCGGTTCGGTGGATGGCTACGCGCACATCCAGGGCGACACGCTGCGCCGCCTGCGCATCGACGCGATGGTCGAGTTGAAGGTTCCCGATGACCTGAAGCTCCAGGCGTATTTCGAGATGCTATGTTATGACTCGACCACCGACACCGGCTCGGCCGGCTGCCTGGAACCGGGCGAGCAGGCCGTCGAAGTCCGTATCGGCGCGATCGATGTGCCGCTCGATTGGATCAGCCCGGACCTTCGTGCCAATCTCGACGTCTGGTTCTCGATGGAGACCGCGCCGGGCGTGCGGCCGAAGGGCATAGGCGGCGGCTTTGAAATGACCGGCGGCGAGCTGGATTTCCAGAGCTTCAAGATCACCGAATTCGCCGCGGGCGTGGCGGTGGGATCGGATGAGGCCTACATCGCCGCGGCTGCCAGGGTGATCATTTCCAGCTACGAGGCCTCGGGCGGCATCTTCTTCGGCCGCACCTGCTCGCTCGCGCCGCTGGAAATGGTGGATCCGGATGTCGCCGAGGTGCTCGGCACCCCGCCATTCACCGGTGCCTATGTCTATGGCGAGGTCTGGCTGCCGATTTCCGAGACGCTGCTGGGGATTCCCGCCACCTGTTTCTTCCGCATCTCGGCCGGCGTCGGCGCGGGCGCGTTCTACTTCGTCGAAGGTCCCACCTTCGGCGGAAAAATGCTCCTTGGTGCCAGCGGCGAGGCGCTTTGCCTGGTCTCAATCAAGGGCACCGTGACCATGGTCGGAGTCATGAAAAACGGCGCGCTCGCCTTCTCCGGCAAGGGCAAGCTCGAAGGCAAGGCCGGTGCCTGCCCGTTCTGCGTCAAGTTCGGCAAGAGCGCCAAAGTGAAATATGAAGGCGGCTCATGGAGCGTCGATCTCTAACAATCTTACGGATTCACCCATGAAATTCCTTTCGCTGACAAGTCTCGCGGCCGTCCTGTTGCTCGCGGTTTCCTCGCGTGCCCAGGACACCGGCGGGCTCCTTACCACGCTCGGCACCACGGTGGACAGCGCCGTGGATGGCAGGACACACGCCTATCTGCTCTGGCAGCCGGGCGATGCCGCCATCACCTTTGGCAAGCGCTTCGCGATCCACTCGAAACCCGGCGACGCCGATTCCCCCGCGCCCTTCACCCGGCGCGGCATCCAGACGCTGCAGGGCAGCCCGCACACCGTCCGCGCCATGCTTGAACTCGGTGCCAAGTTCGACCCCGGCGCGGCCGATGCGCCCGGCCGCATCCACGCGCTTTACCGCCAGCTCGTTTTCGATCCCGACGCCCCCGCGCCGGCCGCCGACCCCACGCTCGATGCCGCCGGCAAGCTGCTCTTCATCATGCAGTCCG
>JALRFY010000134.1 GCA_023253625.1 Akkermansiaceae bacterium
TGACGCATTTCGCGCCGACGCCGTGAAGGCCGCCGGAATATTTGTAGGCGCCCTGGCCGAACTTGCCGCCGGCGTGCAGGTTGGTGAGCACAAGCTCCACGGCGGGCATGCCGAACTTCGGGTGCATGTCCACCGGGATGCCGCGGCCGTTGTCGGCGATGGAAACGGAGCCATCGACATGGATGGAAACCCTGATCCGCGAGCAGTAGCCGGCGAGGTGCTCGTCGATCGAGTTGTCGAGCACCTCGAAGACGCAGTGGTGCAGGCCGCGCTCGTCGGGATCCCCGATGTACATGCCGGGGCGTTTTCTGACAGCCTCAAGGCCTTCCAGCTTGTCGATCTGGGCGGCGTCGTATTGTTGCTCGGAAGCAACTTTGGTTTGGGCTTGTGCGGGCTCTTGTGATGACTCGGTCATAGGGCACGGCGAGGGTCTGAAATACAGCCCCCGGAAACAAGGTTCTTTCTTTGCCGGGGCCAGAGTTTCGGCGGCCGCCGGCGGGAAATCCTGAGTTGTTTATTTTCAAAGACTTGGAAATTTCAGGCGGTTCGCCCGGTGCGAACCGCGATGCGGGCTTTTCATTTCTCGACGCGGGCCATAGCTTCGCCGGCATGCGATCCATGACGGGATTCGGCCGCGGCACCGCAGCATCGGCTCAATGGCACCTGACGGTGGAAATTCAGTCCGTGAACCGGAAACAACTCGACCTGGTTTTCCAGGCCGCGCGCGAGCTGGCGGAACTGGAGGCGCGCGCCCGAAAAGTGGTGCAGGCCGTGATTTCCCGCGGGCGCGTGCAACTCGCCGTGATCCTGGAGCGCGGAGAGGCGGCACCCGCAGAAATGACGATGGACGCGGAATTGGCCCGCGCATTCAAAAAGGCATTTGACGAGCTCGGTGCGGCCGTGGGCGAGACCGTGAGGCCGGCTGCCGCCGATTATCTCAGGCAACCGGGCATCATCACCGCCGGCGGCACCTTGATCGATGGTGACGAGGCGTGGGCGGTATTGGAACCCGCGCTGGCCGCCGCGCTGGCCGCGCACACCGCGATGCGCGAGACGGAGGGCGCACATTTGAAACACGATCTGACGGTGCGGCTGGCTGCGCTCGGCGGATTCGTCGCGGAAATATCAACTCTCGCGCCCGAGCGCCCGGTGCGGCAACGCGAGGCGATGCTCAAGCGCCTGCGCGAGGCGGGGCTCGGCATCGATCTGGCGGACGAGCGCGTGCTGCGTGAACTCGCGCTCTATGCCGACCGCTGTGACATCAGCGAGGAGCTCACGCGGCTCGGTTCGCACTTCACGAAGTTCCGCGACTACATGGACGCACCGGAGCCACCGGGCCGAGCGCTCGATTTCCTGTGCCAGGAAATGTTCCGCGAGTTCAACACCATCGGCTCGAAGGCCAACGATGCCGGTATCGCCCAGACGATCGTCAAGGCGAAGACCGAACTCGAAAAAATCCGCGAACAGGTGCAGAACGTCGAGTGATCAATGGTCCTTAATCCGGAAGTGGATTCGGAAAAACCTGCAAGGAAAACCACTGAAGCACTGAGAGCCTCTGAGGTGATGCCGAAGCACGGCAAGCCCGTGCATCATCCATCTGAAAAAATCAGTTCCCTCAGTGGTTCTCAGTGCTTCAGTGGTTCCAATCGCCGGAACTTGAATTGACCTTCGGAGCTAGGAATGATGGCTGTGCGTCTCGATGCGCACGGCTTTCGCGACGAGCGCCTCCGCCATGTCGAAGTCCGTTTGATTGCGCGCGTGGATGCGGCACAGCGGCTGGCCGGAGTGGATCGATTCGCCGACTTTCACCAGTTGGTCGAAGCCGACGGAAAAGTCCACGCCATCGCTTGCCATGGCGCGGCCGGCACCAAGCTCGAGCGCGGCTTGGCCGATCATGCCGGCGTCCACTTTTTTTACCACTCCGGTGGTGGTGGCCGGCATTTCGCGGATCACGGGTGCCTTGTGGATTTCCGCCAGCCGCGGGAGGTCCGCCGGGTTGCCACCCTGCGCGGAAACCAGTTCATTGAACTTCCGCCGCGCGCTGCCATCGTCCAACAACCTTTCCAGCTCCCGGTGCGGGACGCCGGCGATTTTTTCCGCCAGATCCAGCACCACCTGCCGCAAGTCCGCCGGGCCGCCGCCAGCGAGGCATTCGAGCGCCTCCATCACCTCGAGCGCGTTGCCGACCGCGCGGCCGGTCGGCTCGGACATCGGGTGGAGCAGCGTGCTTACCTCCACGCCCATCTCCCGGCCCACATCCACCATGCTCTTGGCGAGCGCTTCGGCATCGTGCCTCGTACGCATGAAAGCGCCGCTGCCGTATTTGACATCGAGCACCAGGCGGTCGAGCGACTCTGCGAGTTTCTTCGACATGATCGACGCGGTGATCAACGGGATCGATGGCACGGTGCCGGTGACATCGCGCAACGCGTAAAGTTTGCGGTCGGCCGGGCAGAAGCGCTCGGTCTGGCCCATCATGACGACGCCGATGTTCTTCAACTGCGCGGCGGCTGCATTTATGCCGAGCCGCACGTTGAATCCCGGAATCGACTCCAGTTTGTCGAGCGTGCCGCCGGTGATGCCGAGACCACGGCCGGAGACCATCGGCACCCGGCATCCGGCGCAGGCCACGAGCGGCGCGAGCACCAGCGAGACTTTGTCGCCGATGCCGCCGGTCGAGTGTTTGTCCACCACCGGCGGCCCGGCCGGGTGTGAGAAACGGTCGCCGCTGTCCATCATCGCGCGGGTGAGCGCGGTGGTTTCGGCGGCCGTCATGCCTTTGAAAAACACCGCCATGGCAAAGGCTGACATTTGATAATCCGGCACCTCGCCCGCGGTGTAGCCGGCGATGAGTGCTGCGATCTCGCGGCTGCCGAGTTCCTCGCCATCGCGCTTGCGGGAAATGAGTGTGGGGACGTGCATGACTATGGGTATGCCATGCTGGCTAAACGCTGGAAGCGCCATGACCAAGCGGATTCATTCGCCGCCCGCTCCGCCTGCTGAGAATTTTGCCTCGATTTGAGGAAGCACCGGCGTATTTTTCACTTCCAGCGAGAATCAACCCGCCCATTCATGCCCCGCCGCGCCAGCTCCAAACCCAAACCCGCCATCCTGCTCGGAGTGGCCGCCGCCATTGTGGTGACCGTCTTCGCCGGCAAATCGCTCATCGGCCGCAAGCCCGCGGCTTTCACCGATGTCGCGCCGCTGAACATGGAGGACCTGCTCGAAAACGGCCACATGCTGCGCGGCAACGAATACGCCGTCGAGGGCTCGGTGGACGAAAAACTCCAGTGGACGGCCGACCGCGGCCAGATCATCAGCCTGCGCGTCGATACGCCGGGCGGCAACGAATTCATCGCCATCGAGGTCCCTCAGGAACTCAGTTCCACCAACATCGAAATCCGCCAGAAATACGCTTTCCGGGTTCGGTTCCGCGAGGGCGGCATCGCCGTTGCCACCGGCATCAACCGGCTCTGATCACATACTCGCCAGTTTCCAGCCCATGAAACCCACCATTCCCATCCTCCTCGGCACCGCCTGCCTCTGCCATGCGCAGGTTTACACTCCGCCCGCCGAGCCGCGCCAACCGCAGCAGGCTCCCGTCGATCAGGTGGCCCGGCAGGAAAAACCGCAGCCCGCCAGCCCCTTCGGCCAGGAAATCCCGATGCTCGATCCCTCCGCGGAAACCATCACCGTCGGCGGCGTCACCATCCCGCTCGGCGACAACCGCCTGC
>JALRFY010000157.1 GCA_023253625.1 Akkermansiaceae bacterium
TGCGGCGTTTACATCATGCGCATGTCCGTTCGCACCCGATTCGCGCCATCGCCCACCGGATACCTCCACGTGGGTGGTGCCCGCACCGCGCTTTTCAACTGGCTGTTCGCCCGCAGGCACGGCGGCAGCTTCATCCTGCGAGTCGAGGACACCGACGAGGCCCGCAATACGGCGGAGGCGCGGCAGGCGATCTTCGACGGCATGTCGTGGCTCGGCCTCGACTGGGATGAGGGCCCGGACAAGGGCGGACCGCTCGGGCCGTATTTCCAGAGCGAACGCCGCGACATCTACGATCATTGGTTCCAGAAACTCGTGGACGCCGGCCGCGTCTATCAGGACGACGGCGCCTGGCGATTCCGCTTCGAGCGCAAACCGTTGACGATGTACGATATGGTCTGCGGCGAGGTGACCATCGATTACCGCGACGCCTCGAACACACCAGACATGGTGGTGAAACGCTCGGACGGAAGTTATGTGTTCCATTTTGTCAATGTGGTGGACGATCTTGAAATGCGCGTTACCCATGTGATCCGCGGCGAGGACCACCTGATGAACACGCCGAAACATTTGCAGCTCATCGAGGCCTTCGGCGGCAACGCGCCGCAATACGCCCACATCCCGCTGATCCTGAATCCGGACGGCAGCAAAATGTCGAAACGCGACGAGGGCGCGGCCGTCGGCGACTACCCGCGCCAGGGATTCCTGCCGCAGGCGGTGGTCAATTTCATCGCCCTGCTCGGCTGGAACCCGAAGACCCATGAGGAGATTTTCACCATGGACGAACTCGTCGCGCGCTTCTCGCTCGAAAACGTCAACCGCGCGCCCGCCCGCTTCGACCTGGAGAAATGCAAGTGGGTGAACCAGCAGCACTTGATGAAGTTGTCCGACGATGCATTCGCCGCCGCCGCGAAACCCTTCGTCGAAGCCGCGGGCTTGCCTCTAACAGAAAATTTCCCGCAGGTCGCCGCCGCGGTGAAGGAAAAGGTGCGGCTGCTCTCCGAGGTTCCCGCCGTGGTGGATTTCCTGTTGGCGGATGATTTCGCCTACGACGGCGAAGCCATGGAAAAAGTTCGCGGCAACGCCCATGCCAAAGAGGTCTTCGCCAGCCTGCCGGAATCCTTCGCCGCCATCGTTGACTGGTCGGCTGACCACGCCAAAGCCGTGCTTGGCACCGCCGCCAAGGCCGCCGGCGCGAAACCCGGCCAACTCATGTTCCCGCTGCGCGTCGCCCTCTCCGGCCGCGGCCACGGGCCCGACCTCGGCGACATCCTCAACCTCCTCGGCCGCGACCGCTGCGTGGCGCGGCTGATACGCTTCGTGGAAACGATCTGACCGATGAAACCTGTTTACACCATCGACGACCTCGTTTCCCGCAACGCGCTCGACGCGGGCGCGGACAAGCCGGCGCGGCTGGCGGTGCTCGGCTGGCCAGTCGCGCACTCGGCTTCGCCCGGTATGCACCAGCCGGCGCTCGACGCGGAAAAGATCGACGCCCGCTACATCCGGCTCGAAGTGGAACCGGGAAAAATCCCCGGAGCCTTTGAGCGGATGCGCGCGCTGGGATTCATCGGCTGCAATGTCACCGTGCCGCACAAGCTCGCCGCGATGGAAAACTGCACCGCGGTCGATCCCGTCGCTCGGGCGATGGGTGCGGTGAACACGGTGCGCTTCTATGCGGATGCCACCCGCGGCTTCAACACCGACGGCCCCGGATTCGAGCGCGCGATCGCCGATGATTTCGGCATCCCGCTCGCGGATTTGAAAACGACGATCGTCGGCGCCGGCGGCGGAGCGGGGCAGGGGCTCGCCACGCAATGCGTGCTTTGCGGCACGCCGCGGCTGGTGCTCGCCAACCGCAGCTTCGAAAAGCTCGCGCCGATGGTGGAAAAACTCCGGAAGCTCGGAACCGCCACGGAAATCGTACTCCTCGCGCTGGACGATCCGCGCCTCGCGGTGCGCTGCCTTGAAAGCGACCTGATCGTCAACACCTCCTCGGTGGGGCTCAAGGCCGACGATTCCTCTGTCCTGACAGCCGATTGCCTGCGGCCGGGACATTTGGTTTACGATACGATCTATCAGCCCGCCGTGACGCCCTTGCTGGCCATCGCCTCAAGCCGCGGCTGCCGCACCGCCAACGGGCTCACAATGCTGCTGCACCAGGGCGCGCTGGCGTTCCAACATTGGTTTCCGGGAACCGAACCGCTCGCCGCAATGCGCGGCGCGCTCGCCATCCCGCCATCCCGCATTTCCTGAAATGGCCGATTCCTCCAAACCGATCCGCGAATTCAAGAGCCTGCGCGTGCGCGTGGACGACGTGGTTTACATGCCCGGCCTCGACGCGCCGCCGGACAAGCCGCATCCGTTCGTCTATTTCATCTCCATCCACAACGACTCGCCGGTGCCGGTGACCATCCTCGGCCGCAAGTGGGTGGTGCGCGAGGACGATGGCGAGGTCACCGTGGTCGAGGGCGACGGCGTGGTGGGCCAGACGCCGGTGATCGAGCCGGGCGGGCATTTTTCCTATAACAGTTATCATGTCGTCGCGAGCGACGCGCAGGTGGACGGAGCATTCTTCGGGATCGCTGCGGGCGACCGCATCTTCACCCGCATTCCGTCGTTTCGCCTGACGGTGGATGACCCGCCGTTCTGATGTTTTCTAACAAAAAATCACCTCATCCATGGCGATGTCGTGCGATTCGGGGAAGGTGTCGTCCACGCGCGCGGCTTGGCTGCAGATGCCGATCTTGAGCGCATCGGGCCGGGCTGCGGCGAGCATGCGGTCGTAGAAACCCTTGCCGCGGCCGAGTCGTCCGCCACGTGCGTCGAAGGCGAGTCCGGGGCAGAAAAAGGCGTCGATTTCCGCGATCTCCACAACCGGCAGGGCGGGGGAGGGTTCGCGCACGCCGAACACGCCGCTTGTTAGATCGGCGGCGGGATTTCCTGGCGCGTGAAAACGCAGTTCGTCGCCCTCGACGCGTGGGAAAACCCAGCGGCGTTCGGGATGGCGGGCGATGACATCCATCAGATCCACCTCGCCGGGCAGCGCGGCGAAGGCGGCGATGGTCCTCGGCGCGGGGTTTGCCCCAAGCCACGCATCGACCGCCCGCGCATCGCTTGCCGGCGGCTTTGCCAGCAAGCGGCGCATGGCGGCGCGCAGGGATTTTTTCTGTGATGGAAGTTCACCGGGTGCCACAGGTGGCGATGCTTAGTCCGCCGGGACGTTTTGGCAAGCGAGGGCCCGCCATTTTCCACCGTGGCGATGTTGCGCTGTTTTCCCAATCCCCTCATCGGCGAACTGATCGAGGCGATGATGGCCAAGGGCGTGAAAGTCACGCGGCGGCGGGGCGGGGCATGAGCGCCGAGAATGCGCTTGCGGAGACGGGGCTTGTTTCGATCCTCGTCCGCGATGGAAATCGAGCGCAAGTATCTCGTCACCGGCGATGCATGGAACGACGGTTCGCCGGGCGAGCGCATGGTGCAGGGATACCTGTCGCTCGATCCCGACCGCAGTGTGCGTGTCCGCCTTGCCGCAGACAAGGCGTGGATCACCGTGAAAGGGCGCACGCACGGTATCAGCCGCGCCGAGTTCGAATATGCCATTCCACCCGATGACGCGCGTGGGTTGTTGGAAATATGCCTGCCATCGGTGATCGACAAGACCCGCCATCGCATTCGATACGCCGGTCATCTCTGGGAGGTGGATGTTTTCCATGGCGGCAATGAAGGGCTGGTGATGGCCGAGGTGGAACTGGAGGACGAAAACACCATTCCACCGCTTCCGCCGTGGGTGGGCGAAGAGGTTTCCGACGACGCCCGCTATTTCAACGCCAGTTTGGCGACGCGGCCATT
>JALRFY010000232.1 GCA_023253625.1 Akkermansiaceae bacterium
CAACGTTGCCGGCGAGGATCATCAAATCGGCCCAGGAAATCTTGCGGCCGTATTTCTGCTTGATCGGCCACAGCAGGCGGCGGGCCTTGTCGAGGTTCACGTGGTCCGGCCACGAGTTGAGCGGGGCGAAGCGCTGCTGGCCACGGCCACCGCCACCGCGGCCATCGCCGGTGCGGTAGGTGCCGGCGCTGTGCCAGGCCATGCGGATGAAAAGGCCGGCGTAGCTGCCGTGGTCGGCCGGCCACCAGTCCTGCGAATCAGTCATCAATGCAGCGAGATCGTTTTTCAGCGCATCGTAATCGAGCGATTTGAATTCCGCAGCGTAGTCGAAGTCACCAGCCATCGGGTTGGATTTGTCCGAGTGCTGGTTGAGCAGCTCGATCTTGAGGCGGTTCGGCCACCAATCGTGGTTGGAGGTTCCGGCTCCACCGATCGCGGCGGCTGCGCTGTGGCCAAACGGGCATTTCGATTCTTCTGACATGGCTATCTGTGTTGGTTTGCGGGTTGGGGTTGTTGGGAAAAAAAATTCAGCCCTTGAGGCAGTCGGGGCAAGTGCCCCAGTAAACCACTTCCGCCTCGTCGATCCGGAAGCCGGCATCATCGATGGCATGCAGGCACGGGGCATGGCCGACCGCGCAATCGACATCGACCGTTTTGCCGCATTGGCGGCAGACGAGGTGGTGGTGGTTGTCGCCCACGCGGGACTCATAGCGGGTGGGCGAGCCGGCCGGCTGGATGCGCCGCAGCAGGCCCTTTTCGGACAGCAGGCCGAGCACGTTGTAAACCGCCTGACGCGAAATCGCGCCGATCTCGCCGCGCACGTCCTCAGCGATCGCATCCGCCGTGGCGTGCGGCTGCCGGCATACCGCCCGCATCACCGCCAGGCGCTGCGCCGTCACGGGAATGTCGTGGATCCGGAGTTGGCTGGCTGGGTCGGACATGGCGGAGGCGAGAAATTTGTCAAAATCTGGACTGAGTCAAGCATGCATGGCACAAAAAACCACCCGGGCCAGCCCAAGGAGCGGCGGAAGATGCCTGCCGCCGGTCATGGTTCGCGAATGCCAGGCGCATCCGCCGGATCGCAGGCCTGGATCCGGAATTTTTCATCGACGGCCGCCGGGATAAGTGTGTCATTGGGGTGGTTCGAGGCGTTTTCGCAGATCATGTCCGGTTGTTGTTCCAAGCCACGCAAATCGTCCTGCTGCGGCGGTGGAGACGCGGGAAAGAAGCGTCCGGATTTCCTGCTATGGGGCTCGCTGGCGGCGTTTGTGGCGGGCATCGCGCTGCACTTCTCCGGGTTATCGCTGCCGGGATGGGTGAACATTTTCGGCCACACCTGCCACGAGTTGCTGTCGCGCGCGTGGTGGGGCCTGCTCATTGGGATCGCGGCCGTGGCGGTGCTCGGCCGGCTGCCGCGCGAGCTGGTGGCGGCGCTGCTCGGACGCGGCGGGAGTTTTTCCGGGTTGCTGCGCGCGGTGGGTGCGGGCGTGCTGCTCGATTTATGCAACCACCGCATCCTGCTGGTGGGCATGGGTTTATACAAACGAGGCGCCTCGCTTGGCCAGACGATGGCGTTTCTCATCGCCAGCCCGTGGAATTCGTTGTCTCTCACCATTATCCTGGCCGCCCTGATCGGATGGAAATGGGTGTTCGTTTTCATCCTCGGCTCGATGGTCGTGGCGTGCGTGACCGGCTGGCTGGTGGACCACCTGGTGCATGCGGGCGCGCTACCGCAAAACCCTAACTCAGTGAATCTGCCGCACAATTACCAGGTGTGGCCTGCCATCTGGGGTGTGGTGAAATCGCTCAAGCCCGGACGGGAAAACTATCGCAAGCTCGTCCGCGAGGGACTATCGGAATCCACCATGGTGCTGCGCTGGATCTTCTTCGGCTTCGTGCTCACCGCCTTGATCCGCGCCTTCGTGCCGGATGCAAGCTTCCAACAATACTTCGGGCCGAGCCTCGCCGGGCTCTTCCTGACACTTTTGGCGACGACCGTGATCGAAGTCTGCTCGGAAGGTTCCTCGCCCATCGCTGCGGACCTGCTCACCCGCGCGAACGCCCCCGGCAATGCCTTCGTGTTCCTGATGGCCGGTGCCGCGACGGATTATACCGAAATCATGGCCCTCAAGGAAACCACCCGCTCGTGGAAAGCGACACTGGCACTGCCCTTGCTCACCACGCCGCAGGTCCTGCTCATCGGCTGGCTCTTGCAACAGGGCACTTGAAGCCATGCCGCCATGCCCGCGGCCACCCGGCTTGGCCTCAATTTTCCGCCACCCGGCCGTCCGGCACGGGATAGCGGAAGTGGGACTCGATCTTGTAATCGAACAATGCGTTCTCCCACTGGATATGGGTGTCCTTATGGTGGACCACCCAAGGTTCGCCAGCGCGTTTGCCAGGGCCGGGAACGACGATGCCGATGTGTTTCTCGGCATTGGCCAGCGACCACACGACGATATCGCCCGGGCGGTAATCCTCCGGGGCACGGGTGGGCGGGAGGCTCTGGCCGTGGCGCTCGAAAAACCTCTCGAGATTCGGAATGCGGCGGTGGTCGATGTGGGAGTCCGGCCCGCTCCCCCCCCACAGCTGCGGGTAGAGGCGGAAATTCTGCGCCATGTCCTCGTGCACCTCACGCTGCAGATCGATGCCGATCCCTCGCAGGCAGCGGATGACCATATCGGCTGCATTGCCCTTGCCGGGGGAGATGTCACCGTTTGGGTAATCGATTTTGTAATAAGCGTTGTCGTAAATGATCTCCTCGCCGGAAAGCACCAAGGCGGATGCGGCCAGCGCGGCACTCTCACCGCCGGCACTGCGAAGGTCGGCAATCAAGAGCGCCGCCTGCTCGATGGAAACACCCTGCTGGTTGGCCTTCAGCATGGGAACCAGCGGCCGCCCAAACCATGCGCCCACCCCCACCGCGATCACCAGGATCACCCAGCCACCGAAGAAATTCCGCCGCTTCTTTTTCTGCGGACGCGGGCCTATGTATTCGATCGTTTCGAAATATCCGTTGCGTCGGCGGGCCATGGGACAGGTAAGTACGCGCGAAGCAATCATCACACTTCAGGAAAAGCGATGGTTTTCTTGAAATCATCCGGATTTTTTTGCGGCCACCTGCTGCCCACTGGACAAGCCATCTGGTGCTCCGCCATGCTCGCGGCATGACGATTTTCCAATGCGCACGGCCCTTGGCGTGGGGTGGGCTGGATCTGCCGCTCATCGGCATCACCCGTGACTGGGAGGGCACGGCGATCGAGCCTCCGGCGGGATTCGCGCTGGCGGACGATGGCCACCGCTTGTGGTTTGTAGCGCACCATCGCGCGCCGGCGAAAGCCCACCCGGAGGCGCTGCCCGGAGGCTTTCTTGCCAGTCTCTGGCAGTATGATTGTGCCGAACTCTTCCTCGCCACGCCCGCAGGCGACAGGTATTTCGAGTTCAACCTCGCGCCCAATGGCGCATGGTGGAGCTGCGAATACACCGCGCCGCGCGTGCGGGCCGAGGAGGCGGACATCGCCATGCCGGAGGTGGCCACCTTCGCGGACCTGGCTGCGGATGGTGGCTGGTTGGCCGCGATGGCACTGCCGCTCGACCTCCTGCGGGCGCGGCTCGACTACGGACCCGGAACGCGGGCGAATGTCACCTTCATGCTTGGTGGCAAGCGGCGCTACCACGCAAGCGCCGCGAATCTCGGCGGCGGCACTCCGGACTATCACCGGCCCGCACGGTTTCCGTCGGTGAAATTCATGACGCTGCCCGCCTGATAGGACGTATGACCGCTTCCCATCGGGCGTCCGCCATGCTATGGAGCAGCTCTTGATCAAACGCTTCCAAATCGATGACATTCTGTCCCAGGACGCCTCCGGGGTGGTATTCCGGGCCATCGACACCCAAAGCGGAAACATAGTCGAATTGCGACGTTTCTTCCCCTTCGGAGCGCATGGTGGCGGCTTGAACCCCGAAGAACAGACCGCTTACGACAGCGCGGTGAAGCGCCTGGCCGAGATCCGGCACCCCGCACTGCGCACGGTGCTCTGCGGCGGTTGCGATCCTGTCGATGGCATGCCTTATATTGTCACCGAATGTGTCGAGGGCACCCCCATTGGCCCGCTGCTGGGCGGGCAGGCACTGCCCGCGCCGGTGGCGACCGAATTGCTAAGCCTGGCGCTCGAGGTATGCGAGTTGCTCTCGCACGTATTCGCCAAGGAAGCGGTGTGGGTGGACACCGCTCCGGACAGCATCATCCTCGGCAACGAAGCGAGCGGGCGAGGGTTCACCTACTGGATTTCCCCCATCAAGTGGCTGGCTGCCGACAAGCAGCCGCGCGGACTGGGCCCTCTGGTGGCGCTCACCGAAGCGCTTTTGGGATGGCAGGGCCAGATAGTCGCGGATCGCGCTGCTGGCGGCCTCGGCTCATGGCTCAACTGGCTGCGGCAGGCCGCACCGGGCACCAGCTTCAAGGAAGCCCGTGAAAACCTGGCCGCCGCACTAAACAACGAGCCGCACGCCAACGTGCGCCAATTGCTCGATGAAGCGCGCGCGCAGCCGCCACCACCGTTGCCGCGCCCTTCATCAAAACCGCTCGCCATCGGTGTCGTCGGCTTGACCATGATGCTGGCGGTTCTCGGTGGCTGGACATGGCACCACGGACGGCAGGTCCGGAAACCCGAAGCGACGGGAAATTTGATGCGGGAAACGCGAAATCCGCCCTCCAACGGCCACAAGCC
>JALRFY010000010.1 GCA_023253625.1 Akkermansiaceae bacterium
CCAGGCGGACTGGAGACCGGCTAGATCATGGGTTTCACCATCGATGACGAGGACGGCTTCAGCAGTGGTTTGGCCGATGGATTGGGCGTTGAGTGATGCGGGAAGTTCCTCGGTGTGTTCGAGCAGGAAGGTGAAATAAGATTCGGACTGCAAGGAAGCGGGCGAGACGCCCGCGCTCCCCTCTTGGAAGCCGATGGCGTTGCCGAAACAGCATTTGGCGAGGGCCGCGGCGAGGCCCGGCTTGCCGATGTGGTGGAGGGAGAGGAGTTTGTCGCCCTGGTTGAGTTGATATATGGCTTCGCAGGTTTGTTTGAGGGCTTCGAAGCCGGGGAGATTGTCGGTGTCACGCGGGATGGTGACGATGGAGACATGCGAGCCGGGTTTCTTGAACTCGGGCGAGAGCGCAAGACTGGCTTTTCCCGGCGCGAGGGCGAAGGAAACGAGGGTCGGCGGAACATCGAGGTCGTTGAAGGAACCGGACATCGAGTCCTTGCCACCGATGGCGGCGAGACGGAGCGAATGTTGTGCGTGGAAAGCACCCAGCAACGCGGCGAAGGGAAGCCCCCAGCGCTTGGGATCGGTGCCGAGTTTGGGGAAATATTCCTGGAGCGTGAGGCGGACGTCGCTGAGGCGGGCACCCGAGGCGACGATCTTGCAGACGGATTCGGTGACGGCGTAGACCGCGCCGTGGAAGGGTGATATTTCGGATAGATGGGGATCGAAACCCCATGCCATGTGGGTGCAGACGTCGGTGTCGCCTTGCAGGAGCGGGAGCTTGGCGACCATCGCGTCCGGCGGAGTGATCTGGTGTTTGCCGCCGAAGGGCCACAGCACAGTGCCCGCGCCGACCGAGCCGTCGAACCTCTCGCCGAGACCGCGCTGCGAGCAGATGTGGAGACTGGATAAGTGAGAAGTGAGAGGTGACGAGTGAGATGAGGAAGAGGCGGACTGAAGTCCGCGCTCCGTGACATGGACCTTGGCGGATTGCTGGACGCCGTTGGTGTTGAGGAAGGCGCGGGAGAGGTTGACGATGGTTTTGCCGCGCCAGGTCATGACGAGGCGGCCGCTGTCGGTGACGTCGGCCACCTTGACGCATTCGAGGTTCTCCTTGTCGGCCTCGGAAATGAAGTAGTCGATTTCCTTGGGATCGACGCAGACGGCCATGCGTTCCTGGGATTCGGAAATGGCAAGCTCGGTGCCGTCGAGGCCGTCGTATTTCTTCGGCACGGCATCGAGGTCGATGACGAGCGAAGGAGCGATTTCACCGATGGCAACGGAGACGCCGCCGGCGCCGAAGTCGTTGCAGATCTTGATTTTGCGGGTGAGTTCCGGATTGCGGAACAGGCGCTGGATTTTCCGCTCGGTGGGGGCGTCGCCCTTCTGGACCTCGGCGGAATTTTCAAGTGCGGAGTCGTCGTGTTCCTTGGACGAACCGGTGGCACCACCCACGCCGTCGCGTCCGGTGCGGCCGCCGATGAGCAGGATCACATCGCCGGGCGCGGGCTTTCCGCGGAAGACCTGCGCGCGCGGGGCGGCGGCGACGACCGCGCCGATTTCCAGGCGCTTGGCGACGTAGCCGGGGTGATAGACCTCCGCGACCTGGCCGGTGGCGAGGCCGATCTGGTTGCCGTAGGACGAGTAACCGTGGGCGGCCACCTGGCAGATTTTCCTCTGCGGCAGCTTGCCGGGCAGGGTTTCAGCAAACGGCGTGTTGGGATCCCCTGCCCCGCTGACGCGCATCGCCTGATAGACGTAGGAACGGCCCGAGAGCGGATCGCGGATGCAGCCGCCCAAGCAGGTGGCCGCGCCACCAAAGGGCTCGATCTCGGTGGGGTGGTTGTGGGTCTCATTCTTGAACATCACGAGCCATTCCTCGCTGCGCCCGGGATCGGAGATCGTGGATGGTGGATCGTGGATGGTGACCGGGACGACAATGGAGGCGGCGTTGACTTCCTCGGAGACTTCGAGGTTGTCGAGTTCGCCGGAGGCCTTGAGTTCACGCATGCCGATGAGCGCGATGTCCATCAGCGTGACAGGCTTGTCGTCGCGGCCGAGAGACTTTCTAACATCCTGATAAGTCCGCCACGCGCGGGCGGCAGGGCCGGACGGGTCATCGAAGGTGACCTCATCGATCTTGGTCAGGAAAGTGGTGTGGCGGCAGTGGTCGGACCAGTAGGTATCGAGCATTTTCAGCTCGGTGATGGAAGGGGCGCGGTTTTCCTCGTCGCGGAAATACCTCTGGCAGAAAGCGACATCCCCGGCGGACATGGCGAGGCCGTGTTCCGCACGGATGGCAGACGGATCGGAGGTAGTGAAGCCTTCGAGGATGCGAACGTCGGCGGGAGGAGGAGAGGATCGGCGGTCACAGACCGACGCGACAGGGATCTCGTGGGAATCGACGGCGTTGATGAGGTATTTTTTGACGGTGTCGATTTGCGCGGTGGTGAGTGGGCCCTGGAGGACGTAGATCGTGCCCGAGTGCACGGCGGGGCGCTCGCCACCGGTGAGGATCTGGATGCACTGGGCGGCGGAATCGGCACGCTGGTCGAACTGGCCGGGGAGGTATTCCACGGCGAAGGCGGATTCGTTTCCGCCGATGGCAAGCTCGAAGAAGATGTCATCCACCTGGGGCTCCGAGAGGATGTGGATGGCGGCTTCGTGAAATTCCGCATCGCTGACTCCCTCGACATCGTAGCGCTGGACGAGGCGCAGTTTTTCCAGACTGGTGAGCCCGAGCGCTTCGCGTAGGTCGTGGAGCAAGTGGCGCGCTGCGGCAGCGTGGGCAGCTTTTTTTTCGACAAAAATGCGCTTCATCAGGAGGTGGCTTGGGAAGCGCGCGATGCTAATCCGGCACGCCACGAGAGCAAGCGGAATGGGGCATCAGGCCCGCGTGTGCAAGCGGGCGTGGCGCTCGGCGATCGCCCAGGCGCTTTCGGGGACGAGCATGCGCCAGCGTGCGTCATCCTGGAGGATCATGCGGCAGACATCGCGGCCGGTGTGGGCGAGCAGTGATTCGTCGCCGCAGGCAAGACCGCGGATGCGGCCGTTTTCGGCGAAGTGTTCATAGAGATGGCGGCAGTTCTCGGGGGCGAGGAAGTTTTCCGCGGTGACGAGTTCGCCGCTGCGGCGGTTTTTCCACGGATAGACGAGCAGCGTGACGCCTTCCTTGAACAGGCGGCCGAAGGACTCGAGCAGGCCGCCGGCGAGGTTTTCCGACCACTTGGCTTTGAACAACTCATTGAGCAGGCCGATGCTGAGAATGATGCCCACTGGCTTCCGGGTGCAGCGGTTGAGGAATGCGGCCATGCGGTGGAACTCGGCGCAGCTTGAGACGAGCACGGTCTTGCCGAGCGCCTGCAGCGCGTCTGCACGGTCGATGAAATCATCCGGATCAATGCCCGGTCCGCGCAGCAGGTTGTGCATCGAAATTTCACACAGCTCGACGGCTTCCGCGCGCTCGTCGTCACTGAGCATTGCGCGGAAGGTGGCTTGCGCCTGCTCGAGCATGGCGAGATGCAGGTTGGTGACCGGATCGAAACTGCCGCGCAACAACAGCACCGGGTGACGATAGAGCGTCTCGGCAGGCTGCACGACCTCGCCGTCAGGCAGGAACATGGTCGCCTCGGTGAGACCGCTTTCGACGAGATGCAGCGCGCACAGGCGGTTGTCGAAATGCTCGTATCCGTGGCCGGAAAACTTGAGCAGGTCCACCTCCACGCGGCCGCGTTCGATATTGTCCACCAGTGAATCGACGAAGGTGCGCAGCGTTTCGCGGTGGTGGAAGACAGAATGGATGAGATTGACGCCGATGACGCCGAGAGCCTCCATTTGGTCGATGGTGCGGGAATCGAGCAGGCGGACGTGAAGGATCACATCCGACGGCGGATCACCGGGATTTTTCTGAAAGCGGACGCCGAGCCAGCCGTGGCACTCGCCACTGTCCTGATAACCACGGGCACGGACCGTGTTGCAGAACGAGAAAAAAGTGGTGTCCGCGCCGCGCTTCGGGCCGAGGCGCTCGAGCAGAATACCGTATTCGTGGCCGAGCATCGCATGAAGTCGCGCAGCGGAAACATAGCGGTCGGCGCGGCCGTAGAGCGCGTCGCTCATGGTCATGTCGTAGGCGGAGATCGTCTTGGCGACGAGGCCGGCAGTGCCGGAGACGCGGAAGAACCAGTTGGCGGTTTCCTGACCCGCGCCGATCTCGGCGAAGGCGCCGTAGATTTGCGGAGCGAGGTTGAGTTCGAGCGCCTTGTCGTAGGTGGTGGGGGTCACGGCGTTTCTTCTTGTTCGATAAACCAGCTTTCGGCGGCAAGCCGATCGATGAGCACCTGATTGCGGGATGCCCGGTCAGCAGGAAATCGAAGATACAGGCTGTATGCCGACATTTTGATTTCCGGCGAAATCTGGATGCGCGAGTCGGTGAACGAGCCACGCTCCACGTATCCATACAGCGAGTGGCTGCCATCGGGGGAATCGAGCCGGTAAGACCGCCATTGGCTGTCATCGGAGAAACCGAAATTGTAATATTCCACCGGCCGCAGGATCACACGGAAGAAAGTGGATGCGGTCGGTTTTTCCGTCAGGAATTCCTCCCATGGCATCGCTGACCAACCGACCCAGCTTTCCCAATCGATCCTCAGGCCATCCGTGGTATTGAGGTATGAGAGGACCTTTTCCTCGAAGTCTCCGGTGCGCACCACAACATTGAGAAACCGTCCATCGCGCATTACCATCACTTGGGTATTGAACTGGGAAAGGCCCGCAGGCACGACCGCATCTCCCTCATAGTGAGCGCGCATCCTGGGTGCGGCGCGCTCCGGCTTGCGCACAAGAGGCAGCAGCTCATCGACGCTGCGGGCGGTGAGGAATTTTTCCGCCAGCGGCTCCGCAAGCGCCAGGAAGGCGGCGTCGGACAAATCCGCGGCGGCGGGCACCGTGTCATCCGTCGTGACGGCGACGGGCACGGGCGGCGCAGGCGTGGTTTCCGGTGCGCCGCGCATGGCGTGCAGGCCGGCAGCCACGAGAAGGGCGAGAACGCAGCCGCCGCCGATGAGAATCCAGCGCATTTGCAAGGCATCGCGCTTGTGATGGCCGGAGCCGCTCTCGCTTTCCCAATCGCCGGACTCGCCATGACGCTTGCGGCGGCGCTTGCGGCGGCGCAGCGAGGGAGCAGCCGGAGATGGCAAGGGAATCACCAACGGCGGCGGCACCTCGCTAGGGGCGGGAACGCGCAGCAAACGGCGGCAACCAGGGCAAATGACACCACTGTCATCGTGATCCCGCGCCACCCGGAAAACAAACCGGCAATCGGGACATACATAGCCACTCCAACGGCGGACATTCTCGGCGGACTCTGGCACGCGGCATACTGGATACAGAGCAACGCCTCTGCAAGTCCGGCCTCGGAGTAAAATACATCCCGCGCTTGAAGCGGAGTCCGCCCCCGGCTACGCACGCCGCATGCCATTCGATTTCGACACGCCCATAGCGCGCCGCGGCAGCGGTTGCCTCAAGCATGACCGCCGCCCGGATTTGGATCCATTCTGGGTGGCGGACATGGATTTCACATCCGCGCCGCCGATTCTCGAGGCGCTGCACCGGCGTGTGGACCACGGAGTGCTCGGCTACGCCCAGGCGCACGAGGGGCTCATCGATGCGGTGACCGGCTACCTGCGCGATCGCCGCAAAGCAGAGGTGCCGGCCGGGCAAATCCTGCATTTCAGTGGACTGGTGCCGGCATTGTCACTGGCTGTCCGGGCATTCTGCAAGCCGGGCGAGGCCATGATGACCTGCACGCCGGTTTATCCTCCTTTCCTGAGCGTGCATCACGACGCCAAGGCGGAACTGATATCCGTGGACCACTTGCGTGGAGCTGAAGGATGGACCTTCGACTGGAAGGCGATGGAAAAGGCCGTGACCCCCTCGACGCGGCTGTTTTTATTGTGCAATCCACAGAACCCGCTGGGCCGGGTTTTCACAGCGGCGGAGGTGGTGCAACTCGCGGAGTTTTGTGAAGCGCACGACATGGTCCTGGTCTCCGACGAGATCCACTGCGATCTGATTTTCGATGAAGATGCGACCCCGCATTTCTCCGCCTTGCATCTTCCGGAGAGACTCGCGGCGAGGACGATCACACTCCTGTCACCGAGCAAGACCTGGAACATTGCCGGGCTCGGATACGCCTTTGCGGTGGTGCCGGACGATGCGCTGCGACAGCGCTTCAGCGCCGCGCGTGGCCACACTCTGGCGGATAACAACGCGCTCTCGTATTATGCCGCCGAGGCCGCATACCGCCATGGCGAACCATGGCGGCTCGAGCTGATGGCATATCTCCGCAGCAACCGCGACCTGCTGGTGGATTTCGTCAAGGCCCGTCAACCGCATTGGGATATCATACCCGGCGAGGCAACCTATCTCGCATGGATCGATTGCGCGGGCATGGCAACCGACAAACCGGCAGCCCACTTCGAGCAAAAGGCCGGCTTGTTCCTGTCCGATGGCACTTTTTTCGGCTGGCCGCGCCACGTCCGGTTCAACTTCGGCTGCCCGCGCGAAACGATGCTGCGCGGCTTGGAGAAAATGGCGGCAGCCATTTGAACGCACGGTTCCGGGAGGATAATGGTGGGCCCGCAGGGATTTGAACCCTGGACCAAGGGATTATGAGTCCCCTGCTCTAACCG
>JALRFY010000123.1 GCA_023253625.1 Akkermansiaceae bacterium
GCAAACGCCCCTACCCGCGCATCAAGCCGCCCTACTTCCCCGCCGCGCTCGGCCTCTACATGTGCCCGACCATCGTCAACAACGTCGAGTCGCTCTGCCACGTGAAGCACATCATCCGCATGGGCGGCGATGAATACGCCAAGCTCGGCGTGCCCCGCAATACCGGCACCCGCATCCTCTGCGTCTCCGGCGACGTCAAAAACCCCGGCTACTTCGAGGTCGAGGTCGGCAAGCTGACCATGCGCGAGTTGTTATATGATATCTGCGGCGGACCGAAGGACGGGCGCGAATTGAAAGCCGTGATTCCCGGCGGGTCATCGTCGAAAATCCTGCGTTGCGACGAGACCTTCAAACTGAAAAACCCGGACGGCAGCGAGCGCGAGCTGGGTTTCTGGGACATCCCGCTCGATTTCGACACCCTCGCGGCCTGCGGCTCGATGGCCGGCTCCGGCGGCGTGATCGTCATGGACGACTCGCGCAAGATGTCCTGGGTGCTCAACAACCTCAACGCCTTCTACGCCCATGAATCCTGCGGCCAGTGCACGCCCTGCCGCGAGGGTTCCACGTGGATGAAGAAAATCTCGGACCGCATCGTCGCCGGCGACGCCAGCCCGGAGGATGTCGCCACCCTGGAAAGCGTGGCCTATCAGATCGACGGCCGCACCATCTGCGCCTTCGGCGAGGCCTCGTCATGGCCGGTCGAGGCGATCATCGCCAAGTTCCGCGACGAACTCATCGCCGACACCGATCCGGCCAACGCCGCGAAACCCCACAACCGCGAAGCCGAGGCCCAGCGGCGATACCTCGCCGGTGCGGCGCTCGCGCAATAAAGCACGCTGAATGCGTGAACTCAGGGCATTGCCTTGGCTGGCATGAGATACGCCATTGGCGCGGCATCGGCCAGCCCCAACGGGCATGCGCGTCAAGCCAAGCAGTAGCCATGCAGAACACTGGATGTGCCGTTCCAGAGATAAGGAGGGGCGGACTGTGGCCGCTCATGGCGCATGGGAAAAGCCTTCGGGCCGTGGATGCGCCTGCGAGGTCGCATCTCCTTCACACGGCGGCCGGAGTCCGCCGCCCCCTACTTCAACACGCCGCGCCCTAGCGCATGGTCAAGGAGGGGCGGACTGTGGCCGCCCATGGCGGACGCGTTCTCACGAACGCGCCTACTTGCTCACGTTGAAGCGGAACTCGATGACATCGCCGTCCTTGACGGTGTATTCCTTGCCTTCGATGCGGAGCTTGCCGGCTTCCTTGCAGGCGTTCTTGGAGCCGAGGGAAATGAGGTCGTCGAAATGAACAACCTCTGCGGCGATGAAGCCGCGTTCGAAATCGGTGTGGATCACGCCAGCCGCGGCCGGGGCCTTGTCGCCGGCGCGGATGGTCCAGGCACGGGATTCCTGCGGGCCGGTGGTGAGGTAGGTGCGCAGGCCGAGAAGATGATAGACGGCGCGGATCAGCGCGGAAACACCGGAATCGGAAACACCCATGTCGGCAAGAAACTCGGCGGCTTCCTCGGGCGACAGTTCGCTGAGTTCCTCCTCGATGCGCGCGGAAATCACCACGGCTTCCGAGCCGCTGTGCTCGGCGGCGAACTTGCGCACCTTGGCGACAAGTGGATGGCTGTCCGGGTTTTCGGTGGCGGCGGCAATCTCGTCCTCGGCCACGTTGCAGGCGTAGATCGTTCGCTTCATCGAGAGCAGGAAGAAATCCCGGACGATGGCCGCGTCGTCGTCGCTGAGCTGGAGCGTGAGTGCCGGTTTCCCCTCATTGAGATGCGGCAGGATGATGTCGATGAGCTCCACTTCCTTCTTCGACTCCTTGTCGCCGCCCTTGGCTTTTTTCTCGCGCGACGCGCGGCGTTTTTCCAGCGAGGCGATATCGGCGAGGATGAGTTCGGCGTTGATGATCTCAATGTCGCGGACCGGATCGACGGCCCCGAGTTCGTGGATGATGTCGTCGTTTTCAAAACAGCGGACCACCTGCACGATGGCGTCGGTTTCGCGGATGTTGTCCAGAAACTGGTTGCCGAGCCCGGCACCTTCCGAGGCACCTTTAACGAGTCCGGCGATGTCGACGAACTCGATGGCGGTGGGGACGAGCTTCTGCGAGTTGGAGATTTTCGCGAGGGCGGCGAGCCGTGGGTCGGGCACGCTGACGATGCCGACGTTGGGATCGATGGTGCAGAAGGGATAGTTCGCCGCCTCCGCCTTGCGGGTGCGGGTGACGGCATTGAAGAGGGTGGATTTCCCGACGTTTGGCAGTCCTACGATTCCGGCCTTGAGCATGGCGGCGGGAGGGTGTGCGTGCGACCGGCGCAGGACGAGAAAAATCTGGCGGTCATTCGTGAATGGCTTTCGCGGACACGAAAAAGCGCCCGCCCGCGCAAGGGGTGGACGCTTGATTGTGGAATGGGGTTCCAGCCGGAGGCTTACTTGGTGGCCTCGACCACCGGCGCGGGTGCCGGTTGCTCGACCTGGATTTCCTGGAATTGCGGTAGCTTACGCAGGCCGGGAGGCTTCGAGTCGCTGGTGCAACAGCAGGAAGCGGCCAGCAGTGCGAGGGCGGAAGCGGCGAACGTGCAAACAGGGCGGATCATGGGAGTGGGATTTGGGGTGATTGGATTGAAATCTCGGCCCGCAGGCCAGAATCACTTACTTGCTGGGAGCGACGTAGGTGGGCTGGGTGGGTGCCGGTGTGCTGGGGCAGCAAGAGGCGGCGGTGAATGCGACGGCGGCGGCGATAAGGGCGATTTTCATGGATTGCTCAGGTTTGGTGAATCGGAGACCGGCACGTCTTGTGCGGGTCTGGGAAGCGAGACTAACGGCCGATCCGATGGCTGCAAGGCAAAAGACCACCCTGAAAACAATCCGGCTCAGGACACCGGTTGGGCCAGTTCCCTCGCCAGAGCCGCCCCGGGATCGAGAGCCTGCTCGCGCAGCCGGAGCCGCGTGAACCGCGCGCCCGCGCCACGGGTGCCGTCGGCGGCGATGGCGGCGGGTCTGTGATGCGCGCAGGCTGCCGCTGAATGTGAGAGGATTCCGCGTTGGTTCATCGTGGTTTCAGGAAACGGCTTCAAGCACGGGATAGTCGAGATAACCTTCCACCCCGCCACCAAAAACAATCCCGCCTTGATAAGGAAGCATTGGCGTGCATTCTCGCCGCCCGCCCATGGCCGGCTCGTCGTTCCAAGCACTCCCAGGATTTCGCGATTTCATTCCCCGTGAATGCGCGATCCGCAATTATCTCTTCGAGACCTGGCGCTCCGTCGCACGCCGCTGCGGCTATGTCGAATACGAATCACCGGTGCTCGAGGACACCGCGCTCTACCTGAAAAAATCCGGCGGCGAGCTCTCGGCGCAGCTTTTCCGCTTCGAGGACCAGGGCGGCCGCGATGTCACCCTGCGGCCGGAAGTGACCGCTTCGCTCGCCCGACTGGCAGCCGAGCACCAACGGCATTTCCCCAAGCCGCTCAAGTGGTTCGAGATCGGCCAGTGCTTCCGCTACGAAAAACCACAGAAGGGCCGCGGCCGCGAGTTCCACCAGTTCAACGTGGACATCCTCGGCGAAGCCGGTCCCGCCGCCGACGCGGAACTGATCGCCCTGGCCATCGAGACCATGCTCGCCTTCGGCTTCGTCGAGGGCGACTTCGTGGTGCGCGTTTCCGACCGCCAGGCGTGGATCGACTTCGCGACGGCACGCGGCGTCACCGCGGAAAACCTCCCGGATTTCCTCAACATCGTGGACAAGATCGAGCGCGAGAAACCCGAGGTGCTCGCACAGCGGCTCGCCGCCTACCAGCTCACGCCGGATCAAATCCGCGCCTTCATCGCCGATCCCGGAAACTCGTCCGCCGCCTACGATGCGATCCGCGCGGATCTTGATGCGCGCGGATTCGGCGGATTCGTCGAACTCGACCTCTCCATCGTCCGCGGCCTCGCCTACTACACCGGCGTGGTGTTCGAAGTCTTCGACTCGAAAAAATCCATGCGCGCCGTGGCCGGCGGCGGCCGCTACGACACGCTCGTGGCCACCATTTCCGATGGTGCCGTGGACCTGCCCGCCACCGGTTTCGCAATGGGCGATTATGTGATCCGCAACCTCATCGAGGAAACGACGCACGCCAACATGCAAATGGAGGTCTGGCTCCAGCGCAATGCCGCCAATTGCGACGTCTATCTGGTGATCGCCGATGAAGGCAGGCGCGCCGATTCATTGAAACTCCTCACCGACCTCCGCCGGGCGGGCATTTCCACCGACTACCCGCTCAACCCGGCCAAGGTGACCAAGCAGTTCCAGGCGGCCGGGAAATCCGGTGCCCGCTTCGCCCTCGTCGTCGGTGCCGAATACCCTGAACTCAAGCTCAAGATCCTCTCCAGCCGCACAGAGGAATCGTTCTCCGCCGAAAACGCCACCGAATGGCTCACCGACCGCCTCCAACAACCCGACGGGCCTTTGCTCGCGTGAAGAATTCCAACCACAGATGAACAGGATGGACGCAGATGGAAGAGATGGGATTCATGTGAGGGAGACCGAAATCATTATCGGTTGTGCGTTCACAGTGCTGAATTCCCTTGGTCATGGGTTTCATGAAAAACCCTATGAAGAGGCGCTGGCCGTGGAATTCCGTCATCATGGCATCAATTTTGCGCAGCAGGCAAGATATCCGCTTCATTATCGTCAGGTAAAAGTGGGGGAATACATTCCCGATCTGATTGTGTTCGAAAAGGTCATCCTGGATACGAAAACCATTGAACGGATCACTGACCATGAAGTTGGAAGAATGCTCAATTACCTTCGGGCGACGGGTTTGCAAGTCGGCCTCATTCTCAACTTCAAACACGCCAAACTCCAATTCCGCCGCGTCACTCTAACTTCTCCTTCGGCTCCCGATCTACACTCTTAATCCCATCTGCGTCCATCCCGTTTATCTGCGGTTAAATTCTTCTCTCCCATGCGCACACACCACTGCAACGAACTCCGCGAGTCCCACACCGGCCAGGCCGTCACCCTGATCGGCTGGGTCAATTCCGCCCGTGACCACGGTGGGGTGATCTTCATCGACCTGCGCGACCGCGAGGGGCTCACCCAATGTGTGTTCCATCCCGAGGAAAACCCGGAGGTGGCGAAACTCTCGCACACGCTTCGCGAGGAGGACGTGGTGCAGGTGACCGGCGTGGTTTCCAAACGCCTTGCGGGCACGGAAAATGACAGGCTCGCCACCGGCGCGATCGAGGTTTCCGCGGGCGAATTGCACATCGTCAACAAGGCGGACGTGCTGCCGTTCCAGCTCGACAAGGAGCTGTCCAACGAGGACATCCGGATGAAATACCGCTATCTCGACCTGCGCCGTGCCCGCATGAGCCGGAACATCCGCCAGCGCGCCGTCATCACTTCCGCAGCCCGGCGTTTTCTCGATGAGTCCGGCTTCTTTGAAATCGAAACACCGATCCTATCCAACCCCACGCCCGAAGGCGCGCGCGACTTCCTCGTGCCCTCGCGCCTCAACCCCGGCCGCTTCTACGCGCTGCCGCAGGCGCCGCAGCAATACAAGCAGCTCATGATGGTGGCCGGACTGGAGAAATACTATCAGATCGCCCGCTGTTTCCGCGACGAGGACCTGCGCGCCGACCGCCAGCCGGAGTTCACCCAGATCGACATCGAGGCGAGTTTCGTCACCCGGGAAGATATCATCTCCACCGTGGAAGGCCTGCTCGCCGCCATGTTCAAGGCGGGGCTCGGCATCGACATTCCCCTGCCCTTCCCGCGCATGACCTACCGCGATGCGGAGGACATCTACGGCTCCGACAAGCCGGACACGCGCTATGACATGAAGATCACCGATCTCGCCGATGTCTTCGCGGCCACCGAGTTCAAGATCTTCCGCTCCACCATCGACGGCGGCGGCGTTGTGCGGGCGATCAACGCCAGGGGCTTCGCCGGCATCACCACCGGCCAGATGAACCGCCTCAACGAGATCGCCATCCAGGCCGGCCTGCCGGTGAAAACGCTCGCCTTCATCAAGTGCGAAGGCGGCGAATACAAAAGCCCGCTGTGGAAGTTCTTCACCGATGCGGAAAAGGACGCGCTCGTTTCCAAACTCCACATCGAGGAAGGCGACATCGTTTTCTTCGTCGCCGGCACGCGCGAATCCGTCAGCACCATCCTCGGCCGTGTCCGCGTCGAGTGCGCGCACATGATGGAACTCACCAAGGACTCCACCGCCTACAACTTCCTCTGGGTCGTCGATTTCCCGCTGCTCGCCCGCGACGAGGAAAGCGGCCACTGGGCCGCCGTGCACCATCCCTTCACCCGCCCGAACGCAGAGGACATCGGCAAGCTCGAAGCAGGCGACTACGCCAATGTCCGCGCCTGCGCTTACGATGTGGTCCTCAACGGCTACGAACTCGGCGGCGGCTCGATCCGGATTCACGAAAAAGATCTGCAGGCAAAAATGTTCGAGGTGCTCGGCGTCGGCCCCGAAGAACAGGAAATCAAGTTCGGCCACATCCTCGACGCCTTCCGCTTCGGCGCGCCGCCCCACGCCGGGTTTGCCTTCGGTGTCGACCGATTGGTGGCGCTGCTGGCCGGTGAGGAGAACATCCGGGAGGTCATCGCCTTCCCCAA
>JALRFY010000153.1 GCA_023253625.1 Akkermansiaceae bacterium
AAGAGCATGGAGCGGACCCTCCAAGGCGGCTTGGAGCGCCCGCAAAGCCTCGGAATCCGCCCGATCACATTCGACTTCCGCCAACATCCCGGCCGCGATGGCGGCACCCGCACCAGCGGAGCGCAGATTCTTGCGCTGGAAAGGAATCGTTTTTCCCACGCATTGCTGGTGCTTGACCACGAAGGAAGCGGGACGGAGCAAGTGCCTTTGGAGCTGGAAAACACTTTGAATAGCCAACTGGCGGGCACTTGGGGAGAAAGAGCCAAAGCCATCGTCATCGCGCCGGAACTGGATGCTTGGATGTGGGGCAGCGACAACAAACTCGCCGAACTTCTGCATTGGCCGTTCCCCGAGTCGATCCGTGAATGGCTGGCCAAGAGGGGATTCGAGTTTCAACCGAACGGCAAGCCTCTGCGTCCCAAGGAGGCACTGGAAGCGATCTTCCCCGCCTGCCGCATGCCCCGTTCATCAGCGATCTATCAGAAGATCGCGACGAACATCAGCCTCACCCGTTGCGAGGATCCGGCGTTTCACCGTTTGAAGGCGCAGTTGCAATTCTGGTTCCCGAGAGACGACAGGCCTTGAATCATCTTTCCGCGCCCAAATGTCACAAAGCCCCTCCAACTTCACCTTCCTCCCCCCAGCGTTCAAGGATCTCGCGGAAGCCGCCCGCAAGGCGGAAGCGCAGGTCATGGGTGATCCCCGCGCCGCGTGCTTCCACGCCCGCTTCGCGCTCGAAGTGGCTGTCCGCTGACTCTACCGCTACGATACCAGCCTGAGGATGCCCTACGATACGAGCCTTGGCGCGATGATCCATGATCCCGGATTCCGCACGCTGCTGCCGGAAGCGGTTTTCCAGAAAACCCGTATCATCCAGCAGGTGGGTAATCAGGCCGTGCACGAGCAGAAGCCGATCCGCCAGTATGACGCGCTTCAGGTCGTCAAGGAGCTGCACCACGTCTGCTATTGGCTCACCCGCACCTACGCGCCGGATGCCTCCCGCGAGGGAGCCGCATGGTCGGATACCCGCGTGCCCCAGCCGGTCAGTGGCGAGGCCGTCGTGCCGCGCAAGGAGCTTGAGGCACTCGCCAAGCAGCTCGAGGAACAGGCCCGCGAGGCGCTCAAGCGCCAGCAGGAGAAGGATGAACTGGATGCCGAACTGCAAGCCCTCCGCGTCCAGCTCGCGGAAGCCAAGGCGTCAGCGGAGACAAAACCGGACACTCACGATTACACGGAGGCGGAAACCCGCCATTACCTGATCGATCTGGAACTCAAGCGGGCCGGTTGGCCACTCGACCAGCCACGCGACAAGGAATTCGAGGTCACCGGAATGCCGAACGCCACCGGTAAGGGCTATGTGGACGACGTGCTCTGGGGCGATGACGGCAAGCCGCTCGGCATCGTGGAATCGAAGAAAACCACGGTGGACGCCCGTGTGGGCCAGCAGCAGGCGAAGCTCTACGCCGATTGCCTTGAGGCGATGTATGGCCAGCGCCCGATCATTTTCTACACCAACGGCTACGAGACATGGCTGTGGGACGATAACGCCTACCCGCCGCGCCGGGTGTCCGGATTCTACAAGAAGGACGAGCTC
>JALRFY010000172.1 GCA_023253625.1 Akkermansiaceae bacterium
CTGCGGTGGCGCACAGGCCGGCGAAGCAGTGGCAGGTGGTGGGGCCGCTCACCTCGGCTTCCTCCATCAGCCGGCGGTTGGTTTCGACGCAGGCACCGCAGGCTTTGGCGCAAAGATTGAGCTCCTCGCAGAACGGACTCCGGTTCATGCCTTCGTCGTCCAGGCACCAGCCGTCGGGGTCTGCTGAGACGATGCGCAAGGGCAATCCGGTGGCGGTGCGGAACGCGTCCTGATACATTTTGAAGCGCTCCGACTGGGCAACTCGTTTGAGCAAGGCGCTCTCGAATTCCCGGTGTGGCTGTAAGGCTGCAGGGATCATGACATCTTGGTTTGGAGGCACGCTAACCATTCAATAACGGATTTCAATCATGTATCAGTGAATTTCCATCGTATCAAGGAAATCACGATTCCGATGGAAACCAGCGAACTCATCGGCATCAGCACGGCGGCCAGCAGCGGACTCATCAGTCCGGCCATGGAGACGGCCACCGTGGTGAGGTTGTAAACCAGCGCGAATCCGAAGGCGGCACGCACTGCCAGCTCCCGCGCGGCGGCGGCGAGAAACAGCTCCGGCAGGAATCCCAGCCCCGCGCCAAGGGTGAAAAAGTCCGACTTCGATTCCAACAGGCTGCGATCCACCACCGGTGTGCCGGTGACCAGCGCGGCGTCGAAGGCGAGCGAGTCGTTGGCACCATCACCGAGGTAGAGGGTGTCGCTGGCATCCAGCGAGCGGACGCAAGCGGCTTTGTCTTCGGGGGAAAGCCCGCCGTGCGCCTGATCCGCGGGCAACTCCAGGGTGCTGGCGGTGAGCGCCACCTTGTCCGGATGGTCGCCGGAGAGGATGTGCGGCTGCATGCCACGGCGCTTGAGAAAACCAAGTGTGCGGGCCACATCCGGCCGCAGCGATTCGCGGAACCGGAAGGCGGCGGCGAGCACGCCATTGTGGCGCAGTTCGCTTTGTCCACCGGCATCACTGGCGGATTGCGAATCCGCCAGCCAGCCGGCCTTGCCCAGCGACCATTGGCCGTTTGCGTCTTCAATCGAGACGCCCGAGCCGGGGACTTCCCTTGGAATGAGGTTGCCACCTCCAGCCAGCAGGCGTTGACCGCGGTGACCGAGAGCTTCCAACAGCGATCTGGAAACCGGGTGCAGCGAGCCGCTGGTGAGCCGCGCGAGTGCCAGCGCCGCGGCATCGTCCAGCGCGGCGACCGCCTCGGCGTTTTCCAGCACCGGGCGCTCGAGTGTGAGCGTGCCGGTCTTGTCGAAAATCACCTTTTTCACCCGCCGCAAGCGCGCCCACACCGTGCCACTGCGCACGAACACGCCCAGCCGCTCCATCGCCGTGGCCACCAGGCTGTCCGCCAGCGGTATGGCCACGCCCAGCGCGCAAGGGCAGGAAACCACGAACACCGAGATCATCGCCTGCCCGCCGGTGAGCCAATCGCCGCGCGCACCCCAGAGCGCCAACGCGACAATGCCCAGCAGCAGCACGATGGTGAGATAAACGCGCAACAGCTTGTCCAAGCCAGGGGCTGACCGCTCGCCCTCCGCCGGGGCGGTCAAGCGCGCAAGCAGCGAGTCACGCCAGCGCTCGCCGGCCGTTACCCACACGGGATTGCGGCTCAGCAGGATCGCACCGGCGGGCAGCCGCGCCCCTGCCACGTGGCGCACCGGGTCGGCCTCGCCGTGGATCCACTCGAGCGAAAAATCCGCCTCACCCCCGGCCAGCACGCCGCTGACTGGCAGTGCTTGGCCGGCAGCGAGCGCGAATTTCATCCCCGGCTCCAGCGAGTCGCGCGGCACGCTGCGTCCCTCGTCGCCCGCGAGCCGCAGCTCCACCGGCACCGGCTGTCGCCGCACCAGCCGGCGGCGGTTCCGGTCCACGGCGGCAGTTTGCAGGTAACGACCCGCGAGCATCAGGAACACGAACACCGAGACGAAATCGAAATACATCAACCGCTCCGCATCCAGAGCCCAGCCAACGATCGAGCCGAGGTATGCTGCGACCAATCCCAGCGCGATCGGCAGATCGATGTGCAGCGAGCCGGCCTTCAGCGCACGCCATGCGCGGTCGATGAAATATCCCGCGCCCACCAGCATCGACAGCGTGGCTGATAGAAATGCGATCATCTTGAACAAATCCGCGAATTCGAAATCGCGCGGCATGCCCAGATAGACCGGCAGCGAGAAGCCCATCGTGTTGAGCGCGAAGGCGGCGCAGAGTCCCATGCGTGCTGCCAGCCGGCGCCGTTCGTGGTCGCCGCCGCCCTGTGGCGTGGGCGCCGCCACGTAGCCGAAGCGGCACAGCTCGCGCAGGAACGATTCGATATCGCATTTTCCCGGCACCCATTCGAGGTGCAGCTGTCCGCTCGCGGGATTCGCCGCCGCGCGGATGCCGCCGGGATGGCGGGAAAACAGGCGCTCGATCAGCCACACGCAGCCGACGCAGGAAATCCCCTCCAGCCCGAGATCCACCTTGGCCTCGCAGCCTTGCGCGCGGGCCTCGTCCTCGGCCGCGGTCAGCTTCGCCTGCAGCCATGAAAAATCGTGCTCCTCGAACGGCCGGCTTTTCACCGGGGCCACCGCGATGCCTTGTTTGAGATCGTAGAAGCGCTCGAAGCCCTGCTCGGAGATCAAGTCCGCCACATACTCGCAGCCACGGCAGCAATACCGGTCCTCCGCTGTGGCGGCGGTGAAACCGGTGCCGCAGTGCACGCATGTGGCCATGGCCACAGCGTGCAATGCCCCAATCCTCCCGCAAGTGGAAACGGTGCAAAAGCCGCGGCTCGTTTCCCCACGCGCCTCCCATGCAGCGGTTTTTAGGATGTCTGCGCATGCGCTGGCAGAAATCCTTTGCATGAAACCATCCCAGCGGGGTTAGCTCGGTCGCGAAACCACCACCCGTGCCCATCCACATGACCCGCTCCGCCATTCCCCGCTGCGTTGCTCTTGTCGTCGGCCTCGTCACCGGGCTGCTGCCCGTGGCCGCCTTTTCCGCCGCGCCGCGCATCCGCAGCAATTTCGACGCCGGGTGGTCGTTCACCAAGGGCAATCCGATGGGGGCCGAGCGCGCGGATTTCGATCACGGCGAATGGCGGCAGATCGATTTGCCGCACGACTGGAGTGTCGAGGGCCCATTTGCCGCGGCCAATCCCTCCGGCGCGCCCGGCGCATACCTGCCGACCGGCGATGGCTGGTATCGCAAGGCCTTCCACATCCCGCCCGGTATCGAGGGCCGGAAGGTGTTCATCGAGTTCGACGGGGTTTACATGAACAGCGAGGTCTGGATCAACGGCCATCATCTCGGCAAGCGGCCTTATGGATACCTCGGCTTCGAATACGATCTCACCCCGCATCTCAAGTTCGGCGGAAGAAATGTCATCGCCGTGCGCGTGGACAACACCTTGCAGCCGTCCGCGCGTTGGTACAGCGGCACCGGCATCTACCGCCATGTTTGGATGAAAATCACCGATCCCGTCCACGTCGCGCATTGGGGCACTTATGTCATCACTCCCGAAATCACCGCGGAGCAGGCGAGGGTGGCCATCGAGACCACCATTCGCAATCACCACGCCGATGGCCGGAAAGTCGTCGTGAAGCAATCGCTCCTGGATCCATCGCAGGCCGTTGTCGCCACCACCGAATCGACCGCCGAGGTTCCGGCCGGTGGCGAAGGCATCGCGCAACAACAACTCACCGTTGGAAATCCCGCGCGGTGGTCGCCGGAAACGCCGAACCTTTACACCATACGCACCGAACTGCGCGTCGGCGACCGCGTCACCGATGTTTACGATTCGCCGCTCGGCATCCGCACCATCCGTTTTGATCGCGAGAAGGGCATTTTCCTCAACGATCAGCCCATCATCATGCAGGGCATGTGCAATCACCAGGACCTTGGCCCGCTCGGCGCGGCCCTTTGGGACCGCGCACTGGAGCGCCGCATGAAGATGCTCAAGGAAATGGGCGTCAACGCCCTGCGCACCGCGCATTACCCACACTCGCCCGAGTTCATGCGCCTGGCCGATGAAATGGGCTTCCTGGTCGTCAATGAAACCTTCGACGAATGGCGGCGCGGCTGGACCTTCGAGGACGGGCAGCTCGTTTCCAGCAAGGAGGACCGCGGCAAGGCGAGGAATGGATACAACCGGTATTTCACCGAGTGGGCGGAACGCGACCTCATCGATCATCTCAAGCGCGACCGCAACCACCCCTGTGTCATCATGTGGAGCATCGCCAACGAGGTGCCCGAAGCCCAGAAATACGGCGAAACCAAAACCGTGCAGGTTCTCCGCGACATCGTCCGCAAAATCGACCCCACCCGCCCCGTTACCGCCGGCATCAACCACATCCGCACCGCCAACGAGACCGGCTTCCTCGATCACCTCGACATCGTCGGCTACAATGGCGGCGGCGGCTCGTGTTTCCTTTACGAGGAGGATCACAAGCGTTTCCCCAACCGCATCATCTACGCCTCCGAGGTTCCGCACTCGCTGCAAACCCGCGGCGAATACCGCACCCATACCAACTATCGCGAAAAGGAACACCCGGCGCCCAATCTCACGGAAACCGAGGTCTTTCCAGAGACCGACGCATGGTATGAATCCTCCTACGACAATGCCGCAGTTCGCATCAACGCGCGCGATTCATGGCATCTGACAAAAACACTGCCATTCGTGCTCGGCGAGTTCCGATGGACAGGCTTCGATTACATCGGCGAATCCGGCGGCTGGCCACGCGTGCTTGGCAACTTCGGCGTGATCGACCTGGTTCATTTCCCCAAGGACACCTATTACTTCTACCAGAGCCAGTGGACGGACAAACCGATGATCCACATCCTCCCGCACTGGAACTGGCCAGGCAAGGAAGGCGTTCTCATTCCCGTCCATGCCTACACCACCGGCGACGAGGCCGAGTTATATCTCAATGGCAAGTCGATCGGCGTGCGGAAAATCACGGAAAAAAATCCCTATCACCTCGAATGGATGGTGCCCTACACCCCCGGCGGACTGAAAGCCGTGGCCCGCAAGGACGGGCGCGAAATCGCCACTGCCGTCATTCGCACCGCCGCCGCGCCGTCCGGATTCGCCATCGAGGCGGACCAAGCCGAACTCGACCCCCGCCGCCGCGATCTATCATATATCTCGGTGCGCATCGAGGACGCTGCGGGGAATTTCCATCCCACCGCCGCGCGCTGGGTCACCTTCCGCATCAAAGGCCCGGGCCGCGTCGTCGGCATTCACAATGGCGACCCGATGAGCCACCACGATTTCCACGGCGACACCGTCCGCACCTTCAACGGCCTCGCCCGCGTGATCATCGCCGCCACCCCGGGACCGGACGACGCCATCAAGCCGAACGAAGACCGCAAACGCGGCGAGATCATTGTCACTGCGGAAATCCGCGGCTGGGAATCCAAGGAATTGCGCCTCACCCGCATCCACGAGGGCAATCCCGAGGCCGCCTTCGGCCCCGGGGAAGCCGGTGTCAGGCCGACCGATGTCTATGACGAAGGCGTGCCGCCGGTGGATTGATCGCCAAGGCAGGGCGCTCCCGCCAGGTAGGGCGCTACCGCCGGGAGCGCCGGAGAATGGAAAGAGCATGCGAGGCCAGTGGCAGCCGAAGCGTCAATTCATTGCCCGATCATGCGCTATCCATTCCCGCGGTTCCCCCGGCGGTGGAACCCCACCATTCAGCCTGCAGCGGCCAGGTAGGGCGCTACCGCCGGGAGCGCTGGCGGCGGCCGCCTCCCGATGATCGCTTCGCGGGAGTCGCCATGCCTCTCCCGCGCGCATGGCGGTCGGCGAGTGCTTCGCTGTGCCAGTCGTGCGCATCCCAGCGCGGGATCGGCATCTTGATGGTTTTCTCAATTTCGCGCAGGTATTCGAGTTCGTCCTCTGAGCAGAAGGAGACGGCGCGGCCCTCGGCACCGGCACGCGCCGTGCGGCCGATGCGGTGGACGTAGGCTTCCGGTTCGTTGGGCAGGTCGAAATTCACCACCAAGCCGACGTCTTTCACGTCCACGCCGCGGGCGGCCACATCGGTGGCCACCAGCACCGGCGTGAGCCCCTGCTTGAAGCGGGCGAGCGCCTTGTCGCGCTGCGCCTGCGATTTGTTGCCGTGGATCGCGTCGGCCGAAAAACCGGCCGCGCTGAGACTTTTCGCGAGCTTGTTGGCCCCGTGCTTGGTGCGGCTGAAGACGATGGTAAGCTTTTGGCCTGCGGCATTGGATTGCGAGCGGAGCAGTTGTTCCAACAGCGGGCGCTTGCCCTCGCGGTTCAGGAAGCAAACCTGCTGCTCGATCTTCTCGGCGGTGGTGCTTTCCGGCGCGATGCTCACATGCGCCGGATCGCGCAGAATGGTTTGCGCGAGTTCCACGATGTTGGGTGCGAGCGTGGCGGAGAAGAACAGCGATTGGCGTTTCGCCGGCAGCAGTGAAACGATGCGTTTCACATCGCGCAGGAATCCCATGTCGAGCATGCGGTCCACCTCATCGAGCACGAAGAACTCGACCTGTGAAAGGTCGATGTGGCGCTGGTCGATCAAGTCCAGCAGGCGTCCGGGAGTGGCGACCAGCACGTCCACGCCGCGGCGCATTGCATTGACCTGGGGCACCTGGCCGACTCCGCCATAAACGAGCGTCTGGCTGAAACGGACGTGTTTGCCATAGGTGGTGAAACTCTTGCCAACCTGCGCCGCAAGCTCGCGGGTGGGTGCCAGCACCAGGGTGCGGCAGCCTCTTGGGCGGACTTGGTGCGGATTTTCATGCAAGGCATGCAGGATCGGCAGCGCGAAACCGGCGGTCTTGCCGGTGCCGGTCTGCGCGCAGCCCAACAGATCACGTCCTTGCATCAGCAGCGGAATCGCCTGCGCCTGGATCGGCGAGGGGGTGGTGTAGTCAAGTTCGCGCAAGGCGCGGTGAAGGGGCGCGGCCAGTGGCAACGCCTCGAATGCGGTCGGGGTCATGTCTTTCAGTGTGCCCGCACCCACCGGTAATCGGCGGCGGGCGGTGTCGATGAGCGATCTATCGGATGAACCTCAAACAATCTCTCATCGATGAAGACCGGACAAGGGCTGGGACGATTGGGCGTGCCCACTGCGGTGATGACACCGCGCGGCGGACTGGTAGCCGGATTCGATGGCTTGGCAAGGTTTTAATGGGAATTTCCCACTCCCTGTCTGTTCGCAAAAAGATCATCCGAATGGGATCTGCCACGGTTTGATTTTTTATGGATAAATCCTGGCACCGGCGGCGTTCTATCCAATGAAGCGACGATTCGTCCATTCCCAGCGGCCTGGCCGAAACGCTTTCCGGTTTTTTTTGGGTTTCCGGGAAGCGTTCTGCCAGGCCGCCTTGTGATGGATGGTCATTGCAATGGCAGCTTGAAGCCGGCATGGAGTGCGGCAGCCATTTCCTGCCATCCTTGATGTTTCTGAAGCACCTGTTGCGATCCAGGGAGACCAGACGCGCGGGCACGTCATGGAACTTCCGATTTCAGGTTGAAAGATGGTCCCGGCGTCATCCGTTGTGCGCATGACGGATCGCAATCCTTTTTGATGCCGGAAATTGTTCCGGAGTCCAACCCATCGACCATACACCATGAGCTTCCATTCCGATTTCCAGATTTCCCGCCGCCGTTTCCTGCGCAGGGTGACCGCCGCCACTGCAGCCACCGGGCTGCCGATGTGGTTCGTGCAACGCGAACTGGCCCTTGCCGCCGAGCCGCTGAAAACCGTGGCCTCGCCCAACTCCCGCCCGCGTGTCGCGCTGATCGGCAGCGGCGGCATGGGCACCGGCGACGCCCGCAACGCATCGCGCCACGGCGATATCGTCGCCGTCTGCGATGTGGACAAGAACCGCACCGAGCGTGCTGCCGACCGCCTCGCCAAGGCCGACAAGAAACCCGAGCAGATGCATGATTTCCGCAAGCTGCTGGAGCGCGACGATATCGACGCCGTCATCAATGGCACGCCCGACCACTGGCACAGCCTGATCAATATCGGCGCGGCCAAGGCGAAAAAGGACATTTATTCCGAAAAGCCGCTCACCCTGACCATTGATGAAGGCAAGCAGGTGGTAAAGGCGGTGCGCGACAACCAGGTGATCCTGCAAACCGGCACCCAGCAGCGCAGCAGCGTGCGTTTCCGCCTCGCCTGCGAGCTGGTCAGGAACAAGCGCATCGGCGATCTCAAGGAGGTCACCGTGTGGCTGCCGGCCGGTGTGCGCGGCGGCCCGTTCGAGTCCAAGCCCGTGCCCGATGGGCTCAACTGGGACTACTGGCTCGGCCAGGCACCGTTCAACGAATACGTCACCGAGCGCTGCCACACCACTTTCCGCAACTGGTATGACTACTCCGGCGGCACCATGACCGACTGGGGCGCGCACCACATGGACATCGGCTACTGGGCGATCGGCCTGGTCGCGCCGGTGCGTGTGAGCAGCAAGCCGCTCATGCAGCCGATCCCCGGCGGATACGATGCCATCAGCGAATACGAGGTGCGCTTCGAGTATGCCAATGGCGTGATTTTCAACGTCAAGACCACCACCGATGACTCGCCCTTCGGCGCGGTGATCAATCCGGAAGGCCAGCGCAATGGCATCCGCTTCGAGGGTAGCAACGGCTGGATCTGGGTGAACCGCTCCGAAATCAAGGCCAGCGACAACGAACTGCTCCGCAAGCCGCTCGCGGACGACGCCGAGCGCCTATACGTCAGCAACGACCACATGGGTAATTTCTTCGAGTGCATGGCCAGTCGCAAGGACCCGATCTGCCCGGTCGAGGTCGGCCACCGCTCGGCCTCGGTCTGCCACCTCGGCACCACCTCGCTGCGCACCGGCAAGTCCCTGACCTGGGACCCGGAAAAGGAAATCTTTACCGGCGAACACGCAGAGGAGGCCAACCGCCACCTCGCCCGCGAAATGCGCAAGCCGTACGATTATTCGTTCGTGGCCTGACAAGGAGCGGCGGAACCTGTCCGCCGGTGTCTAACAAGGAGCGGCGGAACCTGTCCGCCGGGGTCCGTGAGCAGTCAGGGAAACGAGCCTTGGCTTTCCATGGGCCACGGCGGACAGGCTCCGCCGCTCCTTGATGCGCCCTTGTGTCTCGTGACACATTGCCAACTCAGCGGCTTGACACGCCCAGGGACGTAAAACATTGTTTCAACATGATCAAAACCATCACCAAGATCGGCAATTCCCACGGCATCATCTTCGATTCCACGCTGCTCCAGCTCGCCCACCTCAAACCCGGCGACCAGGTGAACGTGGAGGTGCATGCGGGAAAAACGATTCTGATCACTCCGATGAAAACAGAGCCAGATCCTGCCGAATTCAGCGCCAAAGTGGAGGATGTCATGCAGCGTTATGCCCAAACCATGAAGCGCCTCGCATGATCACGGACCCCAACCAGTGTATTCACCTGACGGTTGAGCAGGTGATGGAAATCCACGCCGCTGCAATCCGGCTTTATGGCGGATCGCCGGGCCTGCGTGACGAGGCCTTGCTTCATTCGGCCACCAGGGCTCCGCAGGCGACTTTCGGTGGCGCTTCGACGTTCTCCGACACAGTCGAGGTCGCGGCGGCTTATTTGTATTATCTTTGCAGCAACCACCCGTTTGTGGATGGCAATAAACGGGTGGCTCTCGGCGCATGCCTGGTGTTTCTGGAACTCAACGGGCACACGCCATCGCCCGACAGCGAAGACTGGGAAAACCTCACCCTCGCCTGCGCCGCGGGAGTGCTTTCGCGCGACGACGTCACCGCCACGCTGCGGAAATTGCTGTTTTGAACCGGGCGCTTACTTGAGGAATACCTCGCGCGGCTTGGCCCCGTCGCCGGGGCCGACGATGCCGCGTTGTTCGAGGATGTCCACCATTCGCGCGGCGCGGGTGTAGCCGAGGCGCAGGCGGCGCTGGAGCAGCGAGGTGCTGCACTTCTGTTCCTGCCGGGCCACCTCGATGCATTTGACGATGAGTTCCTCGTCCGCTTCCGAGATTTCCTCCTCGTCGTCGTCGCTGGAATTGATCGACGCATGGATATCGGTCTCGAAGTTCGGTTCCCCTTGGGCGGCACAATGCTCGATGATCCGCTCGATCTCGGCGTCGGTGACGAAGGCACCCTGCGCGCGCTCCAGTTTCGCGGAGCCGGGCGGAAGATATAACATATCTCCCTTGCCGACCAGTTTCTCGGCACCCTTGGTGTCGAGGATGACGCGTGAGTCGAGTTGCGAGGAAACCTGGAAGGCGATGCGGCACGGGATGTTCGCCTTGATGATGCCGGTGACCACGTCGGCGCGCGGCGTCTGGGTGGCGATGATCAGGTGGATGCCGGCGGCGCGCGCCTTCTGCGCGATGCGCGCGATGCACATCTCGACATCGGCCGGCGCGGTCTGCATCAGGTCGGCCAACTCATCGATCAGCACGACAATATAAGGGAAACGGTCCGGGATCTTGTCCTCATCGAACATCTCCATCTGCTCGTCCTCGTCCGCCTCGGGCGTGAGGTCGCCGGCTTCAAGCGCCGCGGCGATCGATTCGATATCCTCGTCCGGCACGGCGTCGAGCGACCAGGCGGGCGGCTGGTGGGTGTCGGGCGGGGTGCTGGGTTTTTCCTGAACTTCGTCCGATTGGCCAGCGATGTCTAACGGCTCTTCCTCGGCCGGCGCGGGCACCGGTTTCTCCTTGCGCGGGCGGCTGTTGAAGCCGTCGAAGTTGCGCACACCCTCCTTGGCGAAGATGCGGTAGCGTTTTTCCATCTCGTTCACCACCCACTTGAGTGCGGCCACGGTTTTCTTGGGATCGGTCACGACCGGCACGACCAGGTGCGGCAGGCGGTTGTACATCTGCATTTCCACCACCTTCGGGTCCACCATGATGAAGCGCAGCTCGTCAGGGCCGAATTTGAACAGCATCGAGGAAATGATCGAGTTGACGCAGACCGATTTGCCCGATCCGGTGGCACCGGCCACGAGCAGGTGGGGCATCGCGGCGAGGTCGCCGATGACCGTCTTGCCATAGACGTCCTTGCCGAGCGCGAGCGGGATTTTTTTCTTCGCGGATCGGAACTCGGGGTCGTGCAGCAGTTCGTGAAGCGGCACGGCGATTTTCTGCGAGTTGGCGATTTCGATGCCCACGGTGTCCTTGCCGGGGATCGGCGCGAGGATGTTGATGCGCTCGGCGCAGGTGGCGCGCGCGATGTCCGCCTCGAGCTGGGCGATGCGGGAAACGCGCAGGCCGGTGCTCGGGTAGATTTCGTAGCGCGTGATGGTGGGGCCGCGCGTGATGTCGCCGGGCGTCACCTCAATGCTGAAGGCCTTGAGCGTCTCGATGATGACATTCTGGTTGCGCAGCAGTTCGTCGCGGTTGGCCTCGGGTGCCTCCTCCTCGTCATCGGCGTCAAGCAGGTCGAAGCCCGGCAGCTCGTAGTCCGGATAATCCCCGGTGGAGAGAAACTGGTGGCCGGGTTTCTTGCGCTCGAAGGGTTTCGCGCCGGCATCGAAGCGCTCGGCGGCGCGTCGCTGCGAGGCATCGATGATTTGCGGCGGGGGCGTATCCCTGAGCGGCAGCAGCGCCTGGCCGTTTTCATCGGCGGCTTGCTTTTCCTTCATCGCGCGGGCTTCCTCGCGCTCCTTGCGGCGTTGTTCGCGCTGGCGTTCGCGCTCGGTGAGAAGTTCCGCCTCGCGAGCGACGGCGCGGCCTTCCTCGCTGCGGTTTGCACGCCATGCGGCGAACTTCCGCGCGATCAGCACGCCGCAGGCTTTTACGAACCGCAGCGGTTGTTGGCCAGTCAGCAGGATCGCCGCCACCAGATAGACGGCGCTC
>JALRFY010000176.1 GCA_023253625.1 Akkermansiaceae bacterium
GCAGGCGCACTTCAACGTGAAGACGATCCTGAGGCCCAATGGGCGCGGGACTCCGGTGGACATCATCGGTGCCGCCGCCGACATCGACTTCGCCATCTACGCGTTCAACTACCTGCGGCAGACATTCTTCCGCTGTTGGAACGAGTTCAAGCGGACCCATGCCAATCCCGACAAGGCATCCTACTACCGGGGCCTGCGCGACGGACTGAACGCCGAACTCAAGGCAGCGAAGCAACGCGCCGAGCAATCCTACGCCGCCGACCAGCGCCAAGCATACGGACTGGTCGTCGTGGATCAGGAGGCGGCGATCACCCGCTACGTCGAGCAGGAATACGGGAAGCTTCGCAAGCGCACGCAACGCCGCCGCCACCTCCATTCCGGAAGCTATGCCGCCGGGGAAACCAAGGGGCGCACCATCCAGATCAACCGCCCACTCACCGACAGCCAGTCATGAACCAGACATCCGAAGCCCTCGCCATCGTCCGGGTCGCCCATGCCATAGCGGAATCCATCCGTGAACTCGGCCAGGTGCCCAGCAGCCACCTCTACGCACGCCTCATGGGCATCATGGATCTCCACCAATACGAGCAGGTCATCGATCTTCTGATCGACGCCCAACTCGTCGAGCGGGACCGCAGCCACCTGCTGCACTGGATCGGGCCGAAAGCCAATCCGCAACCGAATCGAGCATCATGAAAACCCGGCGACAGAAAGACGAAAAAAGACATGGACGTGCCCGATCAGACGGGCAGATGAGGGATGCTATGACAACAGCATCTGTTCCTAACAACTACCTGACCAAGGCGATGCAGCAAAGCATCCGCGGACTTGAGAAAAACGGCTTCAGCGCCCGGCGCATCATGCCGGTCGATTTGATGGCCGGCATCCATGCCCGCGAGTTTCGAGCCGACTTCGCCAAGCAAACCCAAACCGGACTGCTGGCGTTCAGCGTCCGAATCGACACCGACGGCAACGTCACCAACCAAAACACAACCAACTGATACCATGAACAAACTCTATTGGATCGTCTGCGACGACAAGGACACCAACGTATTCGAAGGCCGCTACCAGGGCCGCACACGAGGCGAGGCATTGAAGTTCCTCAAGCAAACCATTGGGCGCAAGACGCTCAACGGACTGGTCTTCACCATCACCGAAATCCCGGTGCCGCTGATCCGCGAGATCGTTGCGGAAATCCTCGCCGGAGGCGACGGCAGCCAAACCGCGAGTGTCGTGCCGCTCGCCCGGCCCGAACCGGTGGCCAGCCCGGGACGTTACGACGCGTTCGCCGACGCGGCACAGGCCGAACCAAGGCCGGCGGAGGCCACACCACCGAAGGCGAAGGCATCCAAGCCCGCCAAGAAAGTAGGCAATCCCGGCCACGGCGATGACCACTGGAACAACGTGAAGGCCTACTGGCTCGAATGCCGCAGCGTGAAACAAACCGCCGAGCACTTCGGACTGTCGCCCAACAGCATCAAAACCCGCGCCCGCCGCGAAAACTGGAAGGAGGAGGCATGAGCGACTGGACGCCCAAGGTCGGCGACGGTGCCACCGTATGCCACTACTCCGACCGGACCGCCTGCACGGTCATCCGTATCAGCCCCAGCGGCAAAACCATCTGGATGCAGGAGGACACCGCCACCCTCGACGACTGGAAGCCCGAGATCCTCCCGGGCGGATTCGCCGGCCACTGCGTGAACAACGCCAGCCAGCGCTACGCCTACAAGTCGAACCCGGATGGCCACATCCACCGAGCATCCCTCCGCAAGGACGGCCGCTACCGGACCACCAACGGCGAGCGGGTGATCCCCGGCCGCCACCACTTCCACGACTACAACTTCTGATGAAGGTCGAAGTCGCCAAATACCGAAAGCCCGACGGCTACCTCACGCGCTACTGGTCGGTGAGTGTCGATGGCGAACTGCTCGCCGTCACCCTCTACCGCAAGGGAGCTGAGGCCGTCGCCCGGGCCATCACCAACTCCAACCAAGATCCCCATGTCACAACCCTTCAAGATTCTGCCAAGCCCGTCATCACGCCCTGCAAGCCCACCACTGGCCTGGCGTCCTACCGGACCCGATGACCTCTGCGGCCCCGCCGCCACCATCGCCACCCGGCTCGTCGCCAAGGCGCGCAAGCTCCACGATGATCCCGCGGTTCCGGTCAAGATCCTACTCTACGGCCCGCCCGGTGTTGGCAAGACCAGCATCGCCGACATGGTGGCGGACGCGCGGTCCGGCACGCGCTTCGCCATCGAGGAATTCAACGGCAAGCTGGTCACCGTCGAAACCGTGAAGCAGTGGATG
>JALRFY010000234.1 GCA_023253625.1 Akkermansiaceae bacterium
TCAGGCGATGCGCGGCCTGGATCTGACGGGCCTTGCCACCCGGGGCGAGGCTGACCGTCGCCTTGCCGCCACAGTCGAAGATCCCGGCCTGCGGGCGTTCTTCCTGCAATCGCTGGATCTCAAGGCCGAAGGCGGCCCGCGCTGGCGGCTCAACTTCGACGTGCTTGAAGCCGAGATGCCCAAGATCGTCGGCTGGCCCGGCACGCCGGGGCAGTTCGATGGTCCGACCCTGTTTCTGACGGGTGCCGAAAGCCACTACGTCCGCCCCGAATACCGCGAGGCGATCCGCGCCCAGTTCCCGAAATCGCGCTTTGCAAAACTCATCGGCGCGGGCCACTGGCTCCACGCCGAAAAACCGCGCGAGTTCGAAGAGGCGGTGCGGGTGTTCCTGACGGCCTGAAACGCATCTTGGCCGCCAGCGCAGACCCGGGCCAAAATGCCCGCAGGGCCGATGCGCCTTCAGCTCTTTGCCCAGCCCTCGATCTTGCGATAAAGCGTCGAGGGCGAGATCTCCAGCACCCGCGCCGCACGCGGCACCGATCCGCCCTGCCGCTCCAGCGTCGCCTCGATCACCCGCCGCTCGATCTCGGCCAGCGCGCAGCCGAGCGTGATGGCGGCGGTGGCAAGGATGCTGGTGGCGAATTTGAGGTGTCTGGGTATCATGGCTTCACGTGTTTGGTTTGACGGGTGATTTATCGAATGAAACGGATGGATGCATGGAAACCGTGATCGGTGGCGCGTGACTCAAACTGCCAGCCGCAGGCCTGGCAGATGCCATTGACGAGTCGCAAGCCGAGTCCAAGCCCGCCGGGCGCGATGGTGTCCGGATCGCGGTCGTTGTCGATTTCGACCACCGGTGCCGATCCGCCGCGGCAGGTCACGCGCAGGCCGCTGGCCGCGTAGCGAACGGCGTTTTCCATCAGGCCGTGCAAGGCCTGCCGCAGCAGGTCGGCATCGGAAACCAGCACCACTTCGACATCGGCATCGACCGTCATTTCCAATTCCCGTTCGCTGGCGAGAAGTTGATAATTTTCCGCCACGTCGCGGACGGTTGCGGCGATGTCGCACGCCTCCTCGACTGGCTGCAAGTTGCCTTGCTCGGCCTTCACCGCGAGCAGCGAGCGTTCGACGAAACGCGACAGCCGCGCCAGCTCGTCCTGAAGTTCCTCTTGGAACGCAGGCGGCATGCCCGGCGGCGCGTTTTCAAGTCGTAGCCGCAGCAACATCAGCGGCGTGCGCAGCTCGTGGGCCACCCGCGAGGAAAACTCCGCCATCTCCCGGTAGGCGGTGCCGGCGCGGCTCAGGAGTAAATTGAGATGGCTGGCCAGCGCGGCGATGGACGGATCCGCCTCGGAAATGGTGATGTTGCCTCGCAGCGCATGAGGCCGCATGGCGGCGAGCTGGCGGTTCAGCTCGCGCACGGGCAGCAGCGAGCGGCGGGCGAGCAGCAGCCCGGCACCAAGCGAGAGGACGATCAGCGGAATTGCGGTCCAGGTCCAGACACGGGCCATTTCACCAAGGATTTCCTCGATTTCCTCTTCGTGGTAACTGTTGTGAAGCGCCCACTCGGGATGCTGCGGATGAGTCGGGTCCTCGCGGCCGGCGCGCAATTCCTCCTCAAGCTGCAAGTAGCCGGTGACGGCCATCACCAGGATCAACAATGAAGCGGACAGGACCATCCATGCCGCGACGCGCAGGCGGTAGCTCATGGCTGCGATGCCTCCTTCAATGCGAAACCCACGCCTCGCTGCGTGTGGATGAGTGGTTTGAGTCCGGGCAGGTCGATCTTTTTGCGCAGGTAGTTGACATAGACATTCACCACGTTCGATCCCGGATCGAAGTAATGGTCCCACACGCGGTCCACCAGCGCGGCCTTGGAAACCGCGCGTGGCGAAGCCTCGGAAAGGGTTTCCAAAAGCGCGAACTCGCGGTTGGTGAGAGAGATCGTAATGCCGCCGCGGCGCGCGGTGCGCGTGATCAAGTCGACTTCAAGATCGGCCACCCGCAGCGTGGTGGGCGTGCCGGAATTCGTCCTTCGCGCCGCCGACCTCAGCCGCGCGAGCAGTTCCTCGGTGGAATAGGGTTTGACGAGATAATCGTCCGCCCCGGCGTCGAGGCCCGCCACTTTGTCCGCCACCTCCCCGCGGGCGGTGGAAAGGAGCAGGATGGCCTTGCAGCCATGGCCGCGCGCCTCGCGGATCACGCTCAGGCCGTCCCTGCCGGGCATCGTGATGTCGATCACCGCGGCATCGAATGGCTGGTCCAGCAGGTATTGCAGGGCCTCGGTGCCATTGCCGGTGTCCGCCACCTCATGCCCGCCGCCGGCCAGCGCCGCCATCAGATGGCGGCGCAGCCGTGTGTCATCCTCGGCGACGAGAATCCGCATGCCCGAATGCTGCCATTCCATGCGCGGAATGCAATCACCACATCGGCCTGCAAAAGCGCCGGATGGATAAGAAATTTCTTAACAAACAACCGATTGATGGATGCGCTTCCATACTATAAATCCGGTTGGATATGAAAAAAACGTTGTTCATCACCTGTGGTGCGGCCATCGCGCTGATCGCGGCGGCACAAGCCGCCTCGCTCGAAGTGGACAAGGGCCGCAGCCGCATCCAGGTGGACGCCAAGGCCACCGGCCACAGCTTCACCGGCACGCTCAAGGACTACAGCGCCACCGTTTCCGGCGATGCCTCCACGCTCAAGCCACAATCATTCGTGCTGGAGTGGAGATTCAAGAACCTCGATACCAATGACAAGAAGCGCGATGCGGAAATGCTCCACTGGCTGCAAAACCAGGAGGCAAAAGGCAGCTTCAAATTCGACAAGTCATGGACCGAAAAGGACGGCTTGCACGCGATGGGCACGTTGACGATCCACGGGGTCTCCAAGACGGTGTCCTTTCCCTACACGGTGGGGAAGGAAGGTGACTGGGTGACCATCGACGGCGACGTTTGGCTGGACTATCAGAATTTCAAGTTGCCCGTGATTCGCGCGATGGCGGTGATGACCGTGGATCCGAAGCTGCATGTCCGCTTTCACATCGTTGGCAAGGTGAAATGACTCTGAATATCCCAATCCGACAAAACGCATGACTCCGGAAAACTGGTGGGCAAAGCGCGCGAGTTGCGCGAGGGCGGTGATGACGGGCAGCTTTGCCAATGGCATGGGATCATTGCGGGGTGTCGAGCCCGGGCTCGCCGCCGCATTGGGAGATATCCTCGCGCGGCCCGGATCGCTGGTGCGCGCGGTGACGGCTTACCTGGTCGGCATTGAAATGGGCGTGCCGGAGGAAGCCGCGCGGGCCGTGGCCTGCGGCATCGAATACCTGCATACGGCTTCATTGGTGTTCGACGATCTGCCCGTGATGGATGACGCGCGCGTGCGCCGCGGCGCGGCTTGCCCGCACGTGGTGCATGGCGAGGCGGTGGCAATGCTCGCCGCGCTGGCGATCATCAACCGCGGCTACAGCCTGCTCTGGCAAGGCATCCGCTGCGCGGACCCGGCGCGGCGCGAACGTGCCGGCGAATGGGTGGATGAGCGCCTCGGCACCCGCGGCGTGATCGGCGGCCAGGCATACGATCTGGGCGGCTGGCGCGGCGAGCAATCGGCCGCCGAAGTCAGCGAGGTGGCCGCGCGCAAAACCGGCGATCTTTTGCGGCTCACCCTGGTTCTTCCGGCCATCATCGGCCGCGGGACGCAAAGGGAAATCCAGCTTCTCGATCGCATCGGCATGCTGCGCGGCCTCGCCTATCAGGCGGCGGATGATTTGAAGGACGTGCTTTGCCCTGAGGATGAAAGCGGCAAGACCGGCAACCGCGATGCCGAGATGGGCCGCCCGAACCTGATTCTCGCGGAGGGATTCCAAGCCACGCTGCGACGCTTCAAGCGGCTGCGCACGCTTGGCGATCGAGTGCAGGCCATCCTGCCGGGACCTCCGGAACGCTGGGGCATGCTGGCACCGCTGCGGGTGACGCTGCCGGCCACAACACAACCGCTGGCTGTCCCCCTCGCCGTCTAACAAAACCAGCGTCCGATGAGTCTTTGGAGAATGGTTTTCACCAACCTGCGCCGCCACCGCGTGCGCACGGCCATTGGTGCGGCGGGCATCGCCCTCGGCGTGGCGACGATGCTCAGCGTGGTGGGCCTGCTCGGCGGTGCGGTGAAAATGTTCGAGCGCATCCTGCAAAGCGATGCCGAGATGGTGGTGTTCGAGAAAAACGTCTCGGATTTGTTTTTCAGCAATGTCCCGGTGGAACTCGCGGGCGAGTTGAAGCAACAACCGTTCGTGAAGGACGCGCGCCCTGTGCTTTTCACCATCATCACCGCGCCCGGCCGCCCGGTGGTGACCTGTTTCGGGATCACGCCGGACGACCCGCGTCTAACAAGAGGCGAGTGGCTGCAAGGTGGCGCGGCGGATTTCAATGAAGCGAACAACGGCGTGGTGCTCGGCGAGCGCGCGGCGGATTTCCTCGCTGCCAAGGCCGGCGGCACCATCGAACTCGGGCAGGGCTCCTATCCGGTGGCGGGCGTGCTGAGGATGGAGAACGGCTTTGAAAACGGCGGCGTGTTCATGCCGCTCGGAACCTGCCAGCGCGCGTTCCAGAGGGAAGGCGTCTGTTCGGTGGTCAGCGTGGCGCTTGCGGACGGCTGCGGGTCCGCCGAGGTGAAGGACTGGATGGCGCGGCACCATGGACGGCTCACCGCACTGGAAAACGAGGAGTTCAGCCGCAGCTATTCGCAATTCAAGATATTGAAAACGACGGCATGGACCGTTGGCGGTTGTGCCTTTCTGTTGGGTGGGTTGAGCGTCACCAACACCATGATTCTTTCGGTGTTCACCCGCATCAAGGAGCTGGCCATCGCGCGCGTTTGCGGATTTTCGCGCGGCCAGGTGGCGCGGATGATCTTCGGCGAGTCGCTGCTGGTCGCGGCCATCGGCACGGCATCCGGCTGGGTGCTCAGCATCGGCGGCCTGCATGCGTTGCGGGCGGTGCCGCAACTGCAAGGCTACATCGACCCGCGCATCGGCTGGATGGAAGTGGCCGGCGCGCTCTCGCTAGCGCTGTTCACCGCGCTGGCCGGCGCGCTTTATCCGGCACGCTATGCCGCCAACCTCAAGCCCGCAGAGGCGCTGCGCTACGAATGAACACGGCCGAGGACATGGAAGTGCGCGTTGAGAACGTCTGGAAGAGTTTCGACGGCGGACGCATCGAAGTGCTCAAGGGCGTGACGCTGCATGTTCCGAAAGGCGGCGTGGTCGCCTTGTGCGGCACCTCCGGCTGCGGGAAATCGACCTTGCTCAACGTGATCTCCGGGCTGGAGGAAGTTGACCGCGGCCTGGTCCGTGTTTCCGGCGCGGAGGTGGCGGACGAAACCGCACGCATCTGGCTGCTGCGTCACCGCATCGGTTATGTGTTCCAGTTCCACCATCTGATGCCCGACCTGACTCTCGCGGAAAACTGCATGATTCCGGTGATCGCCGCGGGCGGCAAACGCGCGGTGGCAGTCGAACGCCTGCATGAACTCGCCAAGGCCACCGGCGTGGACCACCGCCTCGGCCGAAGGGTGCGCGAGTTGTCCGGCGGCGAACGCCAGCGTGGCGCGCTCGTGCGCGCGCTGATGAACGATCCGGAGTTGCTGCTGTGCGATGAGCCGACCGGTGCGCTTGACGAGAAGAACCGGGAGACGGTGTTCGAGCTGATGCTGGAACTCGTGCGCTCGCGGGGCAGAACCTTGGTCCTGGCGACACACGATCCGGGGCTTGCGTGTCGTTGCGAACGGGTGGTGCGGATGCGCGACGGCAAGATCGAAGGGGAGGGCATATGAGATCCGGCGAGGTGCTTGAGCAGCCTGTTGATTCCGCGCTGCGTCATGCGCTGGGCTGGTTGGTTTTGGGCAATGCGGTCGGCGTGTATCTCTCATGCCTGCTGCTGTTTCCAGCTTTGCAGGCCGGCCCTCTGGCCTACGGCCGCTGGGTGCCGGTGCATTTGAACGTGCAGCTTTACGGATGGACCTCGCTGCCACTGGTGGCATGGCTGTTTTCGATCTATCAGGTGGATGGCGGCAAGGCGCGGCCATGGGCTGCCGCAGCCGTATGGGCGTGGACCGCCGCGCTCGTGCTCGGCGTGCTGCACTGGCTGGGTGGTGTGACCTCGGGGAAAATCTTCCTCGATTGGAAGGGCGGCGCGCTGTGGGGATTCGTGGCGGCCCAGGCACTGCTGTGGGGAGTGCTGGCGGCGGCCTGGAAAGAGCGTTCGCGTGATTGGAACACAACCCGGCGTTTTGGCACTTTGGCCGGGCTTGCGGGCTTGGCGCTGGTGCCGGTTTCGCTGGTCTTCGCCGCATCGCCCGCAGTGTATCCACCGGTGGACCGGACCACCGGCGGGCCCACGGGTTCAAGCCTGTTGGGTTCCACATTGGTGGTGGTGGGTTTGATGCTGATGCTGCCGCGTGTGGCGGGCATGTGCCATGGCGATGTGAAATCGCGGGGCATCTGGATGTTCTTCGCAATCTCATGGTTGGTCTTCGGCGTGACCGAATGGCTCGGCGGCACGCATTTCCAGGCCCTGCAAATCGGCGCGATGTTGTTCCTGCTGCCATGGGTGTGGCTGTTGCCGCGCGAGTGGTCGCGTTACGACTGGCCTGATGGCAGCGGCGTATGGCGCGTGGCGGTGTTCGCGTGGTGGGGGCTGCTGGTGCTGAGCGGTCTGCTGATGTATCTGCCCGGCGTGTTGGACCGGATGAAGTTCACGCAGGGACTGGTGGCGCACTCGCATCTGGCGATGGCGGGATTCACCAGCTCGTTCGGCGCCCTGCTGGCGGTGGTTCTGACCGGGAGAAGGATCGGCGGCGCGCGCTCCGTGGTCGCATGGCATGCGGCCGCATTGGCGATGGTGGTCACGCTTGCGCTGATGGGCTGGCGCGAGGGCGCGGAGCAGTCCTGGATGTTGGATCGTCCGCCATGGCGGGAATGGGGGCTCGCGGCGCGCGTTGTGTTCGGTATTGTGATGTGGTGGGCATCCGCCATCTGGTGGTGGGAAAGGAGCAAGTAATGGACAAGACCCTCTTCCTGAAACTCTGGACCGCGGCGGTCGGCGCCATGGACGCGCTGACCGGGCTTTTGCTGATCTTCGCGCCGGGATTGGTCCTGCGTTTGTTGGGCATCGATGCGCCATCGGACGGCTCGCTGGTGTTCCTGAGCTGGATCGGTGTGTTCGTGGCGGCGGTGGGATTGAGTTATGCTTTCGCGTTCGTCAGGAATCGCGGATGGGGTGAAGCGGTTTGGCTCTTCACGGGGCTGGTGCGCATCATGGTGTGCGTGTTTCTCGTCACAAGGATCACGATGGAGGACATGGATAGGGCATGGATCGTGGTGGCCGTGTCCGACGGTGTGGTTGCCGCGGTGCAGTTCGCGGTCGTGAGGAAAGGCTGGTGGAGGGAGGTGCATCGGTGAAGCGCGCGGCGATGCGCGCAGCGCTGGCCATCGCCGGCGTGTATGGATGTTTCCTGATATTCGCGCAGTTTTCCTTCGTCGAGTTGATCCGCGCGCAGGGCATCGCGGCGGACATGGAAAAAGCATTGCTTGGTGCGATGGCGGTGGCGGGAATCGCCGCGGGTTTTGTCACGGCATGGCGCGGGGTATCGGTGAAATTGGCGAAGCTCGCGCTCATGGTTGTGGCGCTTATGGCCGGCGTGTCTCCGCTGTTTACGGGCCCGATGGCGTTTCTGGCGGTGGCCATGGTTACCGGCGCGGCACTGGGCGTGACAACGGTGTCATTGTCCGCGCTCCTGCCAGCGTGGTGCGGAGTGGCGTGGGTGGGACTGGGCACCGGCATCGGCTATGCCGCATGCAACCTGCCGGTGGTTTTCCAACAACAGGCGGCCACGCAGGCATGGATCGGCGCGGGCTTCGCCGTGGCCGGTGCATGTGCGATGCCCGGTTGGGCGGAGTGGAAGCATGCCGAAAAAACCAGGGTGTTTTCGCCTTGGGCGGCGGTCGCGCTCTTCACGGCGCTGGTGTGGATGGATTCGGCGGCGTTCTTCATCATCCAGCATTCCGGGGAAATGAAATCAGCCACTTGGGGTGCCGCATTGTTGTGGCGCAATGCCGTGCTGCATCTGGCATTCGCCCTCGCAGCCGGATATTGGCTGGCGCGCGGCGGCGCGAGATCGCTGCCGGGAACCGCATGGGTGGTGTTGGCCGTGGCGGCGCTGGCTGTGAACCACGTGGCCAGCCGCGGCATCGCCGGATGGTTTTATCCCGCCGCGGTCTCGTTGTATTCCACCGCGCTGGTGGCATGGCCCGGATGGTTTTCCGGCAGCGCCGGACCCAAGGCCGCCGGCTGGCGGGCGGCGTGGCTTTTCGCCATCGCCGGTTGGTTCGGATCCGCCAATGGCATCGGCATGGCGGAAACATTGCAACGCGTGCCGCCGGCCTTTGTCGCAACCGCTGGCGCGGTGGTCTTGATGACGATGGTCTTGTCGGTATGGCGGCGCTGGCGTGTTGCGATTGCGGTTGCCGCGGTGGCTTTGGCCGCATGGATCGGTGGGAAACAGGATGTGCCAACGGTTTCAGACGCCGCCGAGCGCGGGCGTCGGGTTTATGTCTCGGAAGGCTGTATCCACTGCCACTCGCAATACGTGCGGCCGGGCTCTACGGACGAGGAAATCTGGGGGCCTGCTCGAAATGTGGCGGATGTGTTGGTTGAGCAACCCGTGCTCATCGGCAACCGCCGCCAAGGTCCCGATCTCCAAAACACCGGCGCCCGACGCTCGGAGGCATGGCTCAAGCAACATTTCATCAATCCACGCGCCTTCGCACCGGACAGCCCGATGCCATCGTATGCGCACCTTTTCGAGGACGGCCGCGGCGACGACCTCGTGCGATACCTCAGGGAGCGCGGCGTGGACGCCACGGCGGATTTGATAAAACGTGCGGCGGAGTGGCAGCCGGCCGTCAATGATAGGTCAAACGACAGCCCCGCGCTTTATGCGAGGCACTGTGCCATATGTCACGGACCGGAAGGAATTGGCAATGGTCCGCTTGCCGGGAAATTCCCAACACCGCCGGCGAATCTCGCGAAGGGTCCGTTCGTCTACAGCACGCCCGGTCCGGATCTCGAAACGCGCATCGCGCGAATCATCAGGTTCGGCATCCCTGGAACCGCCATGGCGGGACATGAGACGATGACGGACGCCCAAGTGAACGCGCTGGTCGAGGAAGTGATACGGCTGCGTTCAGGCGACGGGCTGGATCGTCCATGAGCTGCCGATTTTCCCGGCGACGAAGTCTTCGGCCGCAATGCCGTGTTTTTCCAACGCGGCAGATAGCAGCAACGGCGGTTCGCCGAGCGGCTCGTCGGTGAGGCGGAAGGTGCCCCAGTGCATCGCCACCGCGCGGCGGCAGCGGGTTTCGAGGAACACTTTCACGGCCTCCTCAGGGTCAAGGTGCATCGCGCGCATGAGGTGGCGCGGTTGGTATGCGCCGATCGGGATCATGCCGAAGTCGATGGGGCCGCAGCGTCTGCCGATTTCTTGGAAAACTCCGCAATACCCGCTGTCGCCGGCGTGCCAGAGTTTGCATGACGCGCCCTGCACCAACCAGCCGCACCAATGCGCGAGGTCACGGTCCCACGGGCTTCGCGCGGTGAAGTGCTGGGCGGGCGTGGCGGTGAGTTTGATGCCGTTGCAAAAGTCAACACGATCCCACCATGGAACTTCCGCAACATTGTGGAAACCTTTGCGGGCAAGCCATTTGGCATGGCCTTCCGGCACGAAGAGAGCGGTTTGTTTTCCCAAACGCCGCAGCGTGGTCAGATCAAGATGATCGTAATGCGAGTGGGTAAGCAGCACCGCTTGGATCGACGGCAGGTCCTCCAGACGACATGGCGGCTGAACAAGCCGCCGCAGCGACCGCAGCGGCACGGGCGCGCAGTGGGAGGAAAACACCGGATCGACCAACAGTGAGACTCCCTCCCCTTGAAGCAGGAACGAGGCATGGCCGAGCCATGTGGCACGCCATCCATGCTGCGGCGGCCGCGCGATGTCTTCCGCGTCGAGCGCGATGCGTCCGGCGGGTTCGTCCGGCGTACCGGGCAGCGCGCAGGTTTCACGCGGCGGCAGTCCGAGTTTCCACCGCAGCACATCGAGAAACCGATGTGGTTCGTGCAGCCATGGATTGCGGAACTTGCGCGCGGACATGGCGGCGGATGCCGGTTCAGTGGAGGTTGAGGATGGTGCCGGCGGTGGAGAAGTAAATCAGCATGCCGGAGACATCCACGGTCGACGCCAGTGACGGAGAGGAAACGACCGCGGGGTCCAGCTTCACGGCGCGGGCACCGAGCGGCAGCATGGCGCCGAGCACGGTGGCGGAGAGCACCTGCGCGGTGATGGCGGCGGCGACGGCCATCGCAAGGTGGGCGAAATCGAAATCCGCGCCGGTGCCGCGTTGCAGGTGCGGCAGGATGAGCGTGATGAAGGCGGCGATCGAAAGCCCCAGCGAGAGGCCGAGGAACAATCCGGTGCGCGCCTCCTTCCAGGCGATGCGCAGCGCGCTGCCGGTGTCGATCTCGCCGAGTGCCATCGCGCGGATCACCATGGTCGCGGCCTGGCCGCCGGAATTGCCGCCCGCCGCCACCACCATCGGCAGGAACAACGATAGCACAAAGGCCTTTTCCAAGGTCTCGCTGAAACGGAACATCACATAGCCCGAGGCGATCGACACAAAGGCCAGGCCGACGAGCCACACCACGCGGCGGCGGTATTGCAGCATCACGCTGGTGTTGATGTAGGAGATCTCGGACTGCCCGCCGCTGATGGCCGCCAGTTTCTCGATGTCCTCGGTGGATTCCTCCTGCAGGATCTCCATGGCGTCGTCATAGGTGAGAATCCCTAACAGACGGTGCTGCTCGTCCACCACGGGCAGCACCACGAGGTCGTATTTCGAAAGCATGCGCGCGGCCTCCTCCTGGTCCTCGCTGGCGAGCGCGTATTCGTCGGCGGGCTCCATGATGTCGCGCACCGGCGTGTCCCAGGTGGCGAAGGCGAGGTCGCGCAGGCGGATTTTCCCGGCGAGGCGCCCTTGCTCGTCCACCACGAAGATGCGGGCGAGCGACTCGGCGTCCTCGCGGTCGCGGCGCAGCACGTTGATCGCCTGCTTGACGGTCATGTCTGCGGTGATGCGGCCGATGCGCGTGGTCATGCGGCCGCCGGCGGTTTCCTCGCCGTATTTCAACAAGCTGCGCGTCAGTTCCTTGTCGCGCGGGCCCAGCAGGCTGAAAAACCGCACCTGCGCCTCCTTGCCGACCACTTGGAAAACGTCCACGCGGTCGTCGTCCGAAAGGTTGGCGAGCAGCACGCGGAGTTGCGCGGGCTTGAAGCGGTTGAGCGCGTCCTCGATGAGCATATCGGGAAGCTCCGCGATGACGTCGGTGGCGAGTTGCGGCCCGATGGTGGTGAGCAGCAGCTCGCGTTTCTCATCGTCGAGATTTTCGTAAAGCGCGGCCAAGTCGGCGTAGTGGAGGTTTTCCGCGGCAGCGAGCAATGCGGAGTGGTCGCCGGCCTCCAGTGAACGGAGCAGCTCGTCCTTGGGGTTCGACTCCAGCTCCTCGACCACGCGCCGAGCGTGGCCACGGGCCGTGCCACCCGCAAGGAAAACGTCGGCACGGCCTGCGCAGGATGCGGCAGCGGGCCGCGCCCGTTTGCTCGTGGAGCACAATTCCCGTTTGCTTCCGCCGCAGGCGCTTTCCATGATCGCGGCATGTCGAAAACGAGCGAGCAGAACCGGGTGGTGGTGAAGGTGTTTCTATATGGCATCCAACCGCAGATCTGGCGGCGGTTTTCCATTCCCAAGGAGCTGACCTTCGCGCAATTCAGCGATGCCATCCAGGCGGCCATGGGCTGGGAAAACAAGCACCCGCACGAATTCCGCCACGGCAAGGGGAAGCGGCTGGTGGACGTGATCGGCCCGCTCGGCCTGCACGACCAGGTGCTGGGCGACTTCCAGGACGAAGCGGTGCTCACGGTGGCCGAATTCATCGGCAAGCGCCGCCTGCCCATCCGCATCCTTTACCGCTATGACTTCGCCGACGAGTGGATCCACGAGATCGTTTTCGAGACACGCGAGGAAGGCACGGGCGGCCCGGAAATCCTCGATGGCGCACGCGCCTGCCCGCCCGAGGACTTCGGCGGCACCTTCCAATACATGCAGGCACTCCACGGCGAAATCGAGTGGGCGCATCCGGGCTACGACCCCGAGGCCTTCGATGCCAAATCGGTGGACTTCACGCCGCGCAAGAAGCGGAAATCGAGCTAGCGCACGTTGCCCACATCTTGGATCCGTGGGCGAATGAGGAATTGCCGGGTTGCGCCATCCGGTCCCGTCGGATCCACGCTTGCGGTGCGGGTCTGGTTTCCATTCACTCCGCGCATGTCACGCCCCGATGGCCGCCAGCCCGACGAACTCCGCCCGATTTCCTTCATTCCCCATGTGGCCGCCCACGCGACCGGCTCGGTGCTGGTGTCCTTCGGTGACACCCGGGTGATCTGCTCGGCCACCATCGAGGAGGACGTGCCGCGCTGGATGCGCGCGCAGAAGGTCGAGGGCGGCTGGCTCACCGCCGAGTATTCCATGCTGCCCTACTCGACGCTCGACCGCAAACCGCGCGACATCTCGCGCGGCAAGCTCGACGGCCGCTCGTCGGAAATCCAGCGCCTGATCGGCCGCTCGCTGCGCGCGGTGGTGGACTTGAAAAAAATCGGCCAGCGCACGGTGTGGGTGGATTGCGACGTGCTGCAGGCCGACGGCGGCACGCGCACCGCATCCATCACCGGCGGCTGCGTGGCGGTGGCCATCGCGCTCAACCGCCTGATGTCCGAGGGCAAGTTGAAGGATTTCCCCCTGAAGAAGCTCGTCGCCGCCGTCTCCGCCGGCGTCTATCAGGGCGAGCCGGTGCTCGACCTGAACTACCCCGAGGACAAGGACGCCTCGGTCGATTTCAACGTGGTGATGACCGAGGCGCTTGAGTTTGTGGAACTTCAGGGCAGCGGCGAGGAGGCGGTGTTCAGCGGCGATGAAATGACCGCGATGCTCGAACTTTCGCGCAAGGGCATCGCCGACATCGTCAGCAAGCAAAAGGCCGCCATCCTCACCGCAGACCGCGCCGCCCCGGCAGACCTCGCCTCGCTGGCCGGCGCGTTCGGAAAGCGCTAGGGTGTGGCGCTACCGCCGAAAAACGGCGAAGGCATGTAGCCGTTTTGGACAGGAGCGGACGCGACGTGCCCGAAGGGCGAGGTGCCGTGAGGCGGCACCGAGTCAAAGCGCCGCGCGGATGACGGGCGGATACCATGGCCATGCCCGGCTCTGTGGCTTTCCAAAGGCTGTTTCATCCACATTCCATCCACCGGCGGCCCCGGCGGTTCCGCCCTACCTGGCCGCCAGAAGGAAAATCAGACTTTTCTTTCAAAAACCCCGATTTCTGCCATCTTGCTTTCATGAAAGTCACCGTAGAGCTTGCTGATTCCGAACTGCGCGAGATCTGCGAGATCACCGGTATCCGCAAGAAGGGTCCCGCAATCCGCAAATTGTTGGCCGATTCCCTGATGCTCCAGCGCCGCGCCCGGATCTCGAATAAATTCCTCAGCGGCGAATGGTCCGCTGATCTCGAAGGCTACGAGGCGGCAAAAACCACGGAACGCAGCCAGGCCGCAACCCTCGCGGAATTATGGCGCGACTGATCGAAACATCCCTTTGGATCGATTTCACCCGCGCCAAGACCCCTCCGGCGCGGAAACTCGCCATCCAGCCATGGATTCTCGATCCCGAAGCATGCCTCTGCGAACCTGTTGCATTCGAGGTCCTGCGCCATGCCACGCCGAAGGAGCGCCCCCATATCGAAGCCCAGTTCGCCACGCTGCCACTACTATCCACTCCGCCACGGCTGTGGTGCGATGCCGCCCGTCTCGGCCAGCGCTGCCGTGACAAGGGACTCAATGCCGGCTCGCTCGATCTCGTCATCGCCGCCATCGCCATCCACCACCAGGCCGAGCTTGTGACCGGCGATGCCGACTATGCCGCCATCGCCCGCATCGTTCCATTCCGTGTCCAGATGATCCTCTAATCCGCAGTTGGGATTGAGGATGGGGAGCGCAAGTGCTTATGGTTGCGGCGTTTGAAGACGAAACCGAGCGAAACATTGGTTCACCCAATCGGTGAAGGGGAACT
>JALRFY010000012.1 GCA_023253625.1 Akkermansiaceae bacterium
ACCGGCGTGGCCACCGTGATGATCCGCGGTCTCGCCGTGGGCATGTTCTCCGTGGTTATCCCGCTAGCCGTGGTTGCTTTTGTCATACTCGGGGCGAGCCATTTCGCCGGACTCTACGGCGTGGGCATAGCCGCGGTCGGCATGCTGGCCACCATCGGCATCACCATGAGCATCGATGCCTACGGCCCGATCGCCGACAACGCCGGCGGCATCGCGGAAATGTCCGCCATGGGCAAGGAAACCCGCGCCATCACCGACAAGCTCGACGAGGTGGGCAACACCACGGCGGCCATCGGCAAGGGTTTCGCGATTGGCGCGGCCTCGCTGGCGGCACTGGCGATCATCGCGGCCTTTGTCAATGTGGTGAAGAAACACAACCCGGACTTCGAGCTTCAGCTTTCCGATCCGCGGGTGCTGACCGGCGTGTTCATCGGAGGATTCATCCCGTTTCTGGTGAGCGCGCTCACGATGACCGCGGTGGGCAGCGCGGCTCAGGAGATGATTGAGGAAATCCGCCGCCAGTTCCGTGAGATACCGGGCTTGTTGGAAGGCACCGGCAAACCGGATTCCGGTTCCTGCGTGCGGATCGCCACCGATGCGGCCATCCGCAAGATGATCCTGCCTGCGGCCATCGCCGTTGGTTCGCCGGTGGCGGTGGGTTTCGGATTCGGTGCGACCACGCTCGGAGGCATGTTGGTGGGGGCCTTGCTCGGCTGCGTGTTGATGGCGCTCTTCATGGCCAATTCCGGCGGCGCGTGGGACAATGCCAAGAAACACATCGAGCACGGCCATTACGGCGGCAAGAATTCCGACGCACACCGCGCCTGCGTCGTCGGTGACACGGTGGGTGATCCGCTCAAGGACACCTCCGGACCATCGATGAACATTCTGATCAATGTGATGTCGATCGTGGCGTTGGTGGTCGCTCCACTCCTGAAGTGAGGGTGCATGCGAATGGATGGTGAAAGGAAATGCTGCCGGTCGATCGTCGATCCAGAGCAGGGCATTTCTTTCACCATCCATCCGCATTCCGTCTCATCGAGACGGCGCTACCCAAATGAGCCGACGCCGGCCTTGGGGGGTAAGGCACGGCGCCGGCCGTTGTTTCCACGTATCTTGGCATCCGGTTGGTGTGGGGGGGGCCGGGGGCGCGGATGCCGTTTGCCGGTGAAATCAATTCACCGGGATGGCGTGGGTTTTGGGTTTGGCCTCCGGGTTTTTCGGCAGATGGACGGTGAGCACGCCATCCTTGTATTCGGAGGTGATGTGCTCGGAGTCCGTTTCTTCCGGCAGCGTAAAGGTGCGTTCAAAGCGGCCGTAGGTCCGTTCCACACGGTGGAACTTGGTGCCTTTGTCCTCTTTTTCCGCCCTGCGTTCGCCACAGATCGATAGTGTGCCGTCATCGACGTTCACCTTGATGTCTTCCTTTTTCACTTCTGGCAACTCGGCCATGACGAGGAATTCCTTGTCGTTTTCGCCGATGTCCACAGACGGTGTCCAGTCGGCCAGTGTCATCGATTCCCCGCCGGAGCCCGTCCAGCCCGTCAACGTGCGTTGCATGTTGCGCATCATGTCGTCCATTTCACGGAGCATGTCGAAACGCTGCAGCGGACGGAATATGTCGAGGTTTTCCGTTTTGGAAAACGGATTGAATTTGGTAAGCATGTTCATGGTATTTCCCTTTCTGAATGTGCAGGCGGGAGGTGTTTGGTATCCGCGTCTGACGGTTACATATTGGCATATCCGCGATGGCTGTAAATTGGTGCAGCGAGAGATGATGCGTAGCGGGCCGCATTAGCGGATCGTACGCGGGAGCGCGCGTGTTTGCACTTTGCTCCAAGGCGGCATGGCCTCATCTTCCGCCTGTGGCGAAAATCCGCGTGCTCCCTGACATCCTCGCCAGCCAGGTGGCGGCGGGTGAAGTGGTCGAGCGCCCGGCCTCGGTGGTCAAGGAACTGGTGGAAAACAGCATCGACGCCGGCGCGCGCGAGGTGCGGGTGGATGTGGACAAGGGCGGCACGGCATTGATCCGGGTGAGCGATGACGGCTGCGGAATGTCGCGCGAGGACGCGCTGCTCTCGCTTGAGCGCCACGCCACCAGCAAGCTGCGCACGGCCGGCGACCTGGCGGCGATCCGCACGCTGGGATTCCGCGGCGAGGCGGTGCCGAGCATCGCCAGCGTCTCGCGCTTCCGCATGACCACCCGCGAGGCCGATGCGGTGGCGGGCACGGAAATCGTGGTGGATGGCGGAAAACTCCGTGACGTGCGCGACGCCGGTTGCGCGCCCGGCACGGTGATCGAGGCCCGCGCCCTGTTTTTCAATTTGCCCGCGCGAAGGAAATTCCTGCGTGCGGAGAGCACCGAGTCCGCGCACATCGAGCACCAACTCCGGCTGCACGCGCTGGCCGCGCCGGGTGTCCGGTTCCGGCTGCGGCGCGACGAGCGCGAGGTGTTCGATCTGCCGCCGTCCGCGCGCCAGTTGGATCGGGTGAGGCAGTTGCTGGGCACGGATTTGGCGCGGGAATTGATCCCGCTACCGCTCACGCACGGCCACGGCGTGAGGGTCGAGGGCTTCGTTTTGCCGGCCAGCCACGCGCGCAAGGGACGGCGGCACCAATTTGTGTTCCTCAACGGCCGGCCGGTCGAGGAAGCGGTGATTTCCCGCGCGCTGGCGGAGGGATTTCGCGGCGCGCTGCCCGATGGCACCTATCCGGCGGCGTGGTTGTGGATTGAAATCGAGCCGACACTCGTGGACGTGAACGTGCACCCGGCGAAGCGCGAGATACGCCTGCACCGTCCGCTCGATTTGAAGGAGGCGATCATTGGCGCGCTGGCCGCCGGATTGGCGAAACCCACTGGCAGGCCGCCGGTGATTCCTGCCGCTCCGACTGCATTTCCACCAGTCCCCACGACCGCGGCCGCATCTGTGAGCGCGGCCACACAGCCGGTTCCGGTGCGTCCGGTTTTCCACCAACCGCAGCCGGAGCTGCCGAAATGGACGGTTCCCGAAAAACAGCCGCAGGAGGAACCACCCGCGCGAAACGGCGGGGGAGCGCCCGGATTCCGTATTATGGGCATGCTCAAGGGGCGCTACGTGATCATGGAAGGGGAGGACGGGCTGGTCTTGTTCGATCCCCGCGCGGCCCGCGAACGGATTTTTTACGAAACGCTGCTGGAGGATGCCGGGCAGCACGCCGGAGCCCAGGCGCTGCTGATTCCCGTGCTCATGGAACTCGATCCACGGGATTTCGACCTGCTCCTGCGCGAACGCGCGGCGCTCGCCGAGGCTGCGGTGGAAGTGGAGGATTTCGGCGGAAATACCATCCAGATCCGCAGCCTGCCCGCATGCCTCGAGATCGGCGATCCTCGGGAATTCATCGGCGGCTTGCTCGACGAATTGCTCCACGGGCCGGTGTCCGGCGCGCGCTTCACCCGCGAGCGGCTCGCCCGCTCCCTCGCCGCCCGCGCCGCGGCGCTCACCGCACCCAAGCTCGAGGAAACCTCCCGCTTGCTCGAGCGATTGTTCCGCTGCGATCTGCCCTACTGCACCGCCGCCGGGCGGCCCACGCTCACCCAGTTTTCGATGAGCGAACTCGACCGCCGCTTCGGACTCGGCAAGGCGTGATGGCGATTTGAATGAGCGTCGCGATGTTGGCGGACGCCCTAGCCTGCCGGTGTCAGCTCGTAGCCGTCCTTGCCGTCCTTGACCTGCCAGCCGGCTGCGGCGAGCTGCCCGCGCAGTTGGTCGGACTCCGCCCAGTTTTTCGCCAAGCGCGCCTGCCAGCGGCTCTCGGCCAGCCGCCGGATCTCGTCGGGGATTTCGATGCTGCCCCCGGTTTCCTCCGGCAGCACGATCCCCAGCGCGCGCAGCACGCGGTTCATCGCGGCCAGTGCGGCGGCGGCTTCGTTGCCGGACAACTGGCCTGCCTCGCGCAAGCCGGTGAACAAACCACCGAGTGCCGCCGGGGTGTTGAGATCCTCATTGAGGCTGTCCCATGCCGCTCGGAACGGCCCGAAATCGACGCGGTCCAGCGTCACATCGCCGCCGGCCCGTCCGGCCAGCGCGCGCGCGCCCTTGGCGAGTTTTGCCAGCGCCTCGCGTGCGGCGTGCAGCGAATCCAGTGTGAAATTGAGCGGCTTGCGATAGTGGCCGCCGATCAACACGTAGCGCAGCTCCATCGGCGTGAATCCGCGCTGCTCCAAATCCGCCAGCGTGTATAAATTGCCCAGCGACTTCGACATTTTCCCGCCATCCACCAGAAGATGCGTAATGTGGAACCAATGCGCCGCGAAATGCCCGCCGCAGGCACAAACGCTCTGCGCGATCTCGTTTTCATGGTGCGGGAACACCAGGTCCACACCGCCGGAATGCAGGTCGAAACTCTCGCCCAGATACTCGCGGATCATTGCGGAGCACTCGAGATGCCAGCCGGGCCGGCCTTCGCCCCACGGCGACTGCCAGAAATTCCCGCCATCCTCGGGCCGCCGTGCCTTCCACAGCACGAAGTCGGACACGCTGTCCTTCTCGTATTCGTCGGCATTGGCGCGCACATTCTGCGTTTTGCCGGGATCCAGCTCGCGCTGGTCCAGATGTGAGAGTTTGCCGTAATCCGGAAACGACGAGATCCTGAAATACACCGAGCCGTCGTCCGAAGCATAGGCATGGCCCTTGGCGACCAGCGCTTCGATCATCGCGATCTGCTGCGGAATGTGTTCCACCGCGCCCGGCTCGATGTGGGGCTCCAACAAGCCGAGCTTGGCACAGTCGGCGTGGAACTTTTCCGTCCACCCGGCGGTGAAATCGCCCAGCGACTGGCCGGCCCGCTGCGAATCACGGATGGTCTTGTCATCCACGTCCGTGATGTTGCGCACGTGCAGGGTGCGCATCCCGCCGGTTTCCAACACCCTCCGCAGCACGTCCTGCAGCACAAAGGTGCGGAAATTGCCAATGTGCGCCGGCCCGTAAACCGTTGGTCCGCAACAATAAAATCGGAACATCTTGCCGTCGAGCGGACGCAGTTCGCGATCAGTCCGGGTGAGCGTGTCATATAGCCGCATGCGCGGGTGGTGTAAAAGGCCGCGCGCCCCGCGCCAAGAGCGAACCTTGATGGCAGGCTCATTCAAAAAATTTTTTCAAATCAGGAAATCCCGAATAAATATGTTTTCGCCGCATCGTGACATGCTTCGCTGCGGGTGTAACCTGTGCCTGCCGATGATCCGCCCCGACGATGAGAGAACACGCCAGATCGCCGCTGCCGCGGCGATTGTCCTGGGAGTGGGCGCGGTGGTCAGTGCCATCCTGCTCTTGTGGCCGCGCATCCCGGGCGTGTTCGGCGAGTGGCTGGGTCTGGTCGCCGGCGTGGTCACCACGCCCTTTTTCATGGAGGCGTCCTTTGCCGTGCTGGGGCTTTCCTTGGTGATTGCCCTCAACCAGTGGCGACACAAAAAGGCGGGTGACGAGTTGGTTTATCTCGAACAAGTCGAGCCGGAAGCAGGGCTTCCCGAGCATGCCGCCTGGGCCGTGTTCAAGGAGCCGCCGCTGCATGTGGAAATGCCCACCGCACTCGAACAAGCCGAAGGCGCGCTGGCCATCCGAGATTGTGCGACCGCAGGCGAAATCCTCGCCGGCATGACTGCAGACGAACTGCGTCAGCCCGCCACCCTTGCCATCCGCATCGAATTGGCCAAGGCCTCAGGTCTCCACAATCTGGCCTGCACGCTTGAAGCCGAACTCAATGCCGTCCAAGGCAAAGTGGGGGCCTGACAGCCCATCCACTGCCGGATATGCGAAAAGATTGGCAATTTCCGCCAAGCAGACGCCGTGAATCTGGTTGGCCCGTGTGTGGGCGCCCGATACGCTCGCCTTGCGATCGCATCCATTCCATAACCGCATACCCGCGGAAATTCCCGTCATTCCCCGCCATGAAACCCGTCACCTTCAACAATACCGTCCTCCGCGACGGCCACCAGTCGCTGGCCGCCACCCGCATGAGCACCGCGCAAATGCTGCCGGCCGCACCCATCCTCGATGAAATCGGATTCAGCGGACTCGAAACCTGGGGCGGTGCCACCATCGACGCCTGCCTCCGCTACCTCGGCGAGAATCCCTTCGATCGCCTCCGGGCACTCAAAAAAGCCGCCCCCCAAACCCCGCAGATCATGCTGCTGCGCGGCCAGAACATCGTCCAATACGCCAGTTTTCCCGATGATGTGGTGGAGGCCTTCGTGCGCGCCAATGCCGCCGCCGGCCAAGACGTCTTCCGCATTTTCGACGCACTCAACGACATCCGCAACCTGACCACCGCCATCAAGACCGTCATCGATTGCGGCAAACACGCACGCGGTGAGATCTGCTACACCACCAGCCCCGTCCACACCATCGACGCCTTCGTCCACATGGGCGTCGAATTTGAGAAAATGGGCTGCCACTCCATTGGCATCAAGGACATGTCAGGCATCATCACGCCCAAAGTGGCCCATGACCTTGTCAAGGAACTCAAGAGCAAGATCGGCATCCCCATCGTGCTCCACACCCACGACACCGCAGGCCTCGGCGCTTGCTCCTACCTCGCCGCCATCGACGCCGGTGTGGACATCATCGAAACCTCCATCGCCCCCTTCGCCAATGGCACTTCCCAGCCGGACACCGCCCGCATGCTCGCCCTGCTCGACGGCCACCCGCGCAAACCCGACTACGACCCCGCCAAGCTCCAGAAACTGCGCCTCCACTTCGAGGACGTCTATCGCCAGCTCTCGAAATTCACCAGCCCTGCCAACGAACGAGTCGATTCCGACATCCTCGTGTTTCAAGTCCCCGGCGGCATGCTCTCCAACTTCCGCAACCAGCTCGCCGAGCAAGGCATGGCCGACAAGTTCGACGAGGTCGTCCGCGAGATCCCCGTCGTGCGCGAGGCGCTCGGCTGGATTCCGCTCGTCACGCCCACCTCCCAGATCGTCGGCACCCAGGCCATGATGAACATCAAGTTCGGCCGCTGGAAAGTCATCTGCCAGCCTGCCCAGGACATCGCGCTCGGCAAATACGGCAAGACACCCGGCCCGGTGAACGCGGAAATCCTCGCCATGGCGGAAAAACAAACCGGTAAAAAGGCCATCGACTGCCGCCCGGCCGACCTGCTCGATCCCGGTCTCGAAAACTACCGCAAGCAGTGCGCCGATAAAGGCCTGCCCACCGATGATGAAATCACCGTCCTGTACGCCATGTTCCCGCAACAGGTCGAGGCACTCGTCAAAGGCATCCCACCCGCCGAGGCCAAGTCCGCTCCTGCCAAGCAAACACCGGACCCAGCACCGGCACCGGCTGCCTCATCCGCACCGGCTCGCCCGCACACAAGCTCCAGCCCCGCCAGCGGCTCCCGCACCCACATGGTGCTTTCGATCAACGGCGAGCGTCACGAGGTCACCGTCGAGAAATTGACGAAGTGATCCCCGGAATTCAGAACCACCCCAATCTCCCGTCAACCTAGAACCTGGAATCCGCAGTTGGAAAGCGGATGAGAGGCGCAAGTTGGGTCAGGTGACGGCGGACGGGGGCGCTTGAGAGGGGGCGAAGATCAACCACGGGGGCGGTGTGCGGCCGATGCGCAAGCTCAACTGCGGCGCGGTTTAGGCCAACCACGCCTCAAGCCTCTGATAAGCTTGCTTGAGGAAGCCAGCGAACTTGCTGACCTCATCCTCCTGTTTGCCGTAGGATGTTAAGGGGAGATGATAAAGGGACAGGCCTTTTATCAGAATCTTCAATAAGCGAAAATCAGGCCAAGCCACGGCAGGTCTGACAGCGGCTTGGTCCCAAGTGACACCTGGGTTGGTACCATCCGGGCCAGCCTCCATGCGATCTGTCCCCTTTGGGACTTGCCCTGATTTTTCTGAAAAAATTCCTTGATCCGCCATTGGCGGACAATACATTCGGCTCAACCTAACTATGAACCTGCCAGATCGCTCCCGCACTGTTTTAGCATATTCTCTTCTTTCGTCATTCGCCTCAATCAAGGGATTGCCTCAGGATTCTGCGTCGGCATCTGCGGCAATCCCCTTTCGGAAGCGGCAGCCATACGGGAGTGTTACAACGCGCTGGATGTCCCTGGCCACGGCATTTGTCGGATTGTGTGGCTCGGCATCGGCGGCCATTACGATTGTTGCCACAGAAACAACGCTAGGAATGGTATGGAGTTTCAGCGGCAGCGTGTCCGGCGCGGCTGGCACCTCCTCTGTAAGCGAAAGTGTATTCGGGGCTGCCAATGGCTATTCGCTTGCCTACACAACCCGGGGCGATGGGGCTCCGCGCAGCACCATCACGGTCGGCTACGGCGGAAGCGTCAATGTCCCGTATTTTAAATCGGTTGACAGCACTGCTTGGTCTTTTCTCGCCAAAGACTCCCTCGAAACTCGTCCCACCACGCCGCCCGCTCAGCAAACAATCAATCTTGCCGACAATGTCGTGGCGATGACCTTCCGGTCGGTCGGCAGCGATACCACTGCGGTTACCCAGCTGTATTTGCTTGGGAACTCGCAAAACATGGTGCTTGATCGCACGATCTTCATTCCGGGTCTCACCCTTGATGATCTCAATTTGATAGTCGATCTGGACACCGAGTATTCGCTGTCAGGCGGAAATACGATCGAGTTTGTTTCAGTGCCTGAACTCGGATCGCCGTTGCTGACGATCATCAGCGGTGGCTTCATAACCCTCAGGCGCCGCCGCAAGGCCGCCTGATTTCCACCGCAACCGCCACCGACCCTCTCCAAGCATGGGAACAGGGCTCTGGTTCAGCATGAGTGAGGCCCGCTTGCCTCGCGCACTCTAGTGAGAAGAGCGCTGAATACGGTCCATCGTTGGTCAGTATGGTAGTGTCGCGTGCTAGCAGGGCACGCAGGGCACGCAGGGCATGAGCGAGTGGTTTGATGTGGCTTTGTGGCGGCCGGGTGAGAACCGGTGACGTCCCGATGGTAAGGAATCCGCAGGATGCGGTTGGTTTGAAGAGTGATACATCCTTGCGCTCCGGGCTTGCCCATTTCCTTCGTACGAGTCATGGAGGGCGCGTGACGCGCGACCTCTCAACCGATCCGGCTTGGCAGGAGCAGGATCTGGGGCTTCCGCTGCCGGATTCTCCCCATGCGTGCTCGGTTTGTCTGCCCACGTGGAATGCAGTGATTGACTACGAGGAAGGACGCAAGAGGGTGATGAAGCGCCTTCGTGCCGGTTATCCGCGGTTTTTCAAGCACCCGTTGGTGGAGCGTCTGTTTGAGAACGCACGTTCCGAAGTGGCGGGGGAAAACGAGGATGTGATTGTGTTGCCGACGCGTTCCTCGGTGCAGCGTGCCCACCGTTGGGTCGAGCGTCGTGCCGAGGTGGCGGTGCGGATCTCGAGCGCCGCCTGGCCGTTGATCGCCCCGGAGAGCACAGTCGATCCAGGAGCCTTGGCCATTCGATAGGGCTCACCGGTGAGATAGCTTTCGTCCATCGAACCGCGTCCGGCGACGACGCTGCCGTCGACCGGGCAGATCTCGTGGGGCAGGACGACGATCACGTCACCGACGGTGATATCGGCCAGCGCGACGTCGGTGAGCCCGGCGGCAACTTTTTTGTGGGCGACCGTCGGCATGCGGCGGGCCAAGGCGTGGAGCACGTCTCCGGCCCGGCTTACGGCTCGCGACTCGATTGCCTCGCCGCCGGAGAGCATGAGCACGACAAGGACGCCGGCGAGATACTCGCCGAGGATCACGCTCGTGACGATCGAGATGCCGGCCAGCAGGTCGGAGCCGAATTCGCCACGGGCGAGGTTGCGGAGGAGACCAGCCACGAGTGGCACACCGCCGACGAGCAGCATCGCGACAAGCGGAAGGTCGGCCAGCGTGAGCGACCTGCCGGGGAACCAGCGGCCGGGGTCGAGCCGACCGAGATTGACCGGATCGCCTCCGCGGCCTGCGAGCATGAGAAGCCCCCACGCGGCCAGAGCCACGAGGGCCGCCACGGCAATCGTCTCGTGGAGGGGCAGACCACGGCCCTGCCGCGGTGCGAGGTCTGGTGAGGCGGCCATGCCCCCATGCTATGCGAGGCGCAAAGAACTCGGCAACGCCCTTGCTCGCTCTTCATGATGATGTCGAATGTCGACCCGTCTGTCGGAACAGTGAAGGTGCGCGTCGAACTGCCTGTCGGATAGGCCTTCGGGATGTTGATGTCGGCGTGCTTGGGAACCGCAATCGCCAGTTGCTTCACGTTGTTGCTGCAGACGTTGCGCCGTGCCGACTCGCAGGCCGACTGCACGGCCGGGAGAAGGAGCCCGATCAACACACCGATGATCGCGATCACGGCCAAAAGTTCCACGAGTGTGAAGGCGTTTTTTCGGTCGGGAATGAGAGCCAGGAGACGATTCCTGTGGGTCACCGCAATCCCCCGCAAAGCCGGCCGAACAGCACTGCGATGAAGTGTCTCTCTACCTGTCGCAGAAAGCCATCATGTGTTCACCGGATAGATGAGGGCGAAACGGCGTCGATCACGAACCTGGCAGACCGCAGGTCGGCGGAAGCCCCAGCGAGGGTGCTGCAGCATGTCCTTCAGGGCCCTGAAGAATCCGGGGCGGTCTTCCAGTCGAGGTGGCCGGTGCGTTGCTCCAAGTCAACGGTGACCCGCACATGCGCGAAGTCGCGGCTAAATCGCCAGCCGTCAGTCTCGAGTCTGGTGTACTCGCCGAGTGGTTTTCCGACTGGTTTGGTGAGGGTGGGATACGCGACCAGCGGGCCGGTCTCGACCCGCCATCCCCAGCCGTATTGAAAGTAGGAATACTCCTGCGCGCCGATGAGAAACGCGGCCAGGTAGAAGTCGAGTTGCCGCTTCGAAATCGCTTCCAGGGTTTCCTCGCGCTGGTGGCGACTCTCACCAGTCATGATGACAACCGGGCTTCCTTCCGGCTGGTGCTCCACCCCGATCCGCCAGACGGCGATCTTGCCGGCGGTAGCGATTTTTTTCATCAGTTCCCAGTCCTTGACGATGCTTTCCTTCGAGATGAGACCGGGGCTGTAGTGCTCAAACATGAACGCGTCACCGATCGCAAACAGGGCTGGAATCGCCGCCCCGTTGTTCAACAGGAGAATTTTGTCGCCACCGATGGCTTCCTTTGTCATCCGCATCATCTCGGCCTGGGCTGCGGCGACCTCCACCCCTTTGCCGGGATGACACCAGACATTGCCGTGCATCTGGTCCACGAACACGCCGTCAGCACCGGTTTCCCTGACGCCTTTGGCCACTGTCTCCGTCCACCATGACCGAAACGCCGGGTTCAGCACATTGAACGCATAGATCCGATCCTTGTGCGCCAGTTCACCGGTTTTGGGGTCACGGGCGATGAGCGCTTCGAGGTCATCCCGAATCGCACCGAACCGCAAGCCCTGGCTGTAGGTCGTGAACGGCCAGGCCCGCGCTGCATTGAAATAGAAGAGGGCCCGCGTCTGCGGGTTGGCCTGCTTGAAGCGGGCGATCTCGTGCTTCGCCCCGAGTTCGGCCGCGCCGAGATCTCTCAGGCCGTGTGCCTTCTCGATGCAGATGAAAGTACTGGTTGCCGCGATTGTCTTGACCTGCCCGTCGGTGAGCAGCTGGGGGGAACCAAACATCTGGTACACCGGCACGGTCTCCCAGGAGAAGCGTGGATACCACGATGGCCAGAGAGCATGCCCTTGGCCCTCGATGGTGGGCGTCGCAGTGTCGGCCGCGAAGAGTGGGACTCGTGGTGTGAGCATGAGGACTGTGAACGCGGCGAGCTTCACGACGCATGCGAGCGAACCGTGCGACAGCGTGACAAACATCGCTTCTCCTTGAAGTCGTGGTGGGCCGGCGGCTCCGACGGGTCACCCGACGGTTTCATGGCCAGTCGGCAGGATACCCCGTCGGTACCCGGCGCTCACCGCGGCCGGGGCGTTGGAGACGTTGAGCTTGGCATAGATGCGGGCCCCGTCGCTCGCACTCCGGGCTTTGTGGTGGGAAATCTCTCAAGAGGCCGCCGCGAAGGCAATCAAGGAACGCGATCGATGGCCTGTTTCTCGACGGCAACATCAAGGCGCTCACGCCCGATCTCGCTCGGCAGCTTCCGCCCGGCAAGAAAGAGGCTGTTGGCGCCAGCTATCGCGACATGATCCGGTGGGCCCGCATAGAAATCCCCGCATCAGATTTTCTGATAGCCAACATGATCCGTGCCGGACAATTTCCCGACACCGGCCTGGGATATCTCGAATCCTTCGACGGCTCCTACATCGAGGGATTCGATGCGGTGGTGGGAAAGACCACCGAGGCTGAACTCGTCGCCAAGGGAATCGCAGCAGTCCAGCAGACGGCTCGGGATGGGAAGATCATCGCGATGACGCTGGGCTTGGGCAAATCGGCGGCCGATGCTCTCGGCACTTCAGCTGTGCATCCGCGGAAACGGGTCGCCGCGGTCGATGATCTCGGCTTCCTCAGCAGCCAGTTCGTGGAGCCGTGTGCGGATCTCCCCCTCGGGAGCGACCTCGCAGGCCAGCCGCACGTAGGTCGCATGATGCCGCGCCTCCGATTCGAAGAGGCTTCGGTAGAAGTCGCGAAGCTCCTCGTCGGCCACGTGCTCGGCAAGCACCGAAAACCGCTCACAGCTGCGGGCCTCAATCAGGCCGGCCACGAGCAGCCGATCGACGGCCCGGCCCGGCTCATCCTTGCGGATCAACTCATGGAGCCGCAGCCCGTAACTGCTCGGCTTCAGTTTCCGAAACGGGATGCCCCGCCGCTCGAGCAGATCGAGCACGCGCCGAAAATGCTCGAGCTCCTCGTTGACGATCTCCGTCATCGCCCGGGCGAGCGTGACGTGATCGACATAGGAAAACAGCAGATTCATCGCCACGCTCGCCGCCTTCTTCTCGCAGTGGGGATGGTCGATCAGCACCTCGTCGAGACCGGCATCGACCTGATCGAGCCAACGGGAGGTGGAGGCGGATTGCAGGCTG
>JALRFY010000098.1 GCA_023253625.1 Akkermansiaceae bacterium
ACACGAGGTGATGGCGAGGACGGTGGCGGAGCAAAGGGCGGCGAGGATGGTGGTCTGGTGTTTCATACGTGGAGGTGTTCTTTGGTGAATTCGATGGGTTGTTTGCTGAGAGCGGAAGGATTGACCCAGAAAATCGGCGCCTCGCTCTCGAAGGCGTGGCGGGCATCGCAATTCAGCGTGGCCTTGCCGCGGACCGCTTCAAAGAAGTTCTCGAGGTGCGGCTGGTGAGCCGGCTTGTTGAAGCCGCCAGGAAGGTCGAACGCCTCTGGCGGCGCGGATTCGTAGGATGCCACGGCATCCGCCGAAGGCGGTGGCGGCGCGGGGACCGCCTTGCGGGAGAGGAATCCGCGGGCGACCAGATCGTCCCAGTTCGGCGCGCCATCCTCCCGGTAGATGATCGAGTTATGGGAGATTTCCGAGATCTTGATGGATGCCTCGGTGCCCATGAAGCTTTCGTAAAAGCCGGCCCCGTAACTGGTGGTGGTGAGCACCTGATAGAACGCGCGCACCTCGCCATGCGGGGTGTCGTAATCGAACAGGCACATCACGTTGTCGAAGTGCTCGCGATTTTTGAAATACGAGTTGCCACCAGTGGCATAGACCCGTTTGGGGGCGACGCCGAGGAACCAGTTGAAAATGTCGATCTGGTGCGCGCCGAGGTCCGAGATCGGGCCGCCGGAGAGGTCGCGATAGACGCGCCAGTTCATGTATTGGTGCATGTCCTTGAAACCGTAGCGGTTCAGGACCTCGGTGGGAACGATGGCGCTCTTGTGGAGCTTCTCGCCGCCGATGTCGGCGGAGGCGCCGAGCGAGCGGTTCCACTGGCCGTTGCAGTTGACGATCTGGCCGCAGATTTTTTTGCCATGGATCAATTGCTCGAGCGTGTAGCGGTAGCGTGGATTCGAACGCCGCTGGTGGCCGATCTGGCAGAGCTTGCCGGAGCGCTCCATGGCATGGACCATATCGCGGGCGGCGTCGATGGTGTGGGCCATCATTTTCTCGCAATAAACGTGCAGGCCGGCATCGAGGCATTTCACGGTGTGCGGCGAGTGCCAGAAATCGGGCGTGGCGACGATGGCGGCGTCGAGGCCTTTTTCCGCGGCGAGCATTTCATCGATGTCCTCGTAGCCCTTCGGCGCAGACCCTTGGTGGACGCGGATTTGGCCCACGCCACGCTGGAGCTTGGATTTTGAGATGTCGCAGACGGCTTGGAAATGCAGGCCCGGAATGTTCTTGAGGCAGTTGAAGAGCACCTCGGCCTGTTTGCCGAAGCCGACGATGGCGACGTGGATCTTGTCCGAGCCTCCGGATGTGGCGGCACGCAGGATGTTGGGCGCGCCAAGGACGAGTCCGGTGCCGAGCGAGCGGCCGAGGAAATCGCGACGACTGAGGAAGGTGGGTAATTCTTTCATGACGGTGTGATTACCATTTTTTCAAGATGGCCAGACGGTTGTATTGTGCCAGGGCGAGTGCGCCCACGATCATGATCATGTGGATGCCGAGCCAGGCGACGCCGCCGTCCTCTTTGATGAGGATAAGGCCCCATGTGAGACTGATGTAGAGCAGACCGAGAACGAACAGCGAGCTGCGGTAGGCGATGCCGAGCAGGATGGTGATTCCGAGGATCAGCAGCGTGGGGCCGAGCAACTTGTCATAAAGCGGCAGGCCGAAACCCGGCATCAGCGGCTCTTTTTCGAACTTGCCCATGAGCGCCTGCGGCACGCCGTGGTAGTGGTCCATGGCATAATTCTTCACCGACTCGGCGGCGGTCAAGCCGTAGTCATTGGTCTCGCCGTCGATCTTGATGGCGGCGTCAGAGCTGGCCGTGCCGGCGAATTTCTCGATGCCGGTCTGCAGGGCGCGGACGCCGAGCCAGAGGCGCAGGAGGAGCGAACCGAAAATCAGGGCGAGCTGGTTGTGGTCTTTGCTGCAGCAGGTTTCTTCGTTGGACATGGTGTTGGGGTTGGGGTGAGAGAGGGTGGAAAAATCAGGCATTCACGCGCGAGCCGAGGCGCGGATGCTTGGCTTGTTCATCGTCGCCGAGGACTTTTTCGGCGGCAGGGTCCCACTTGAGCGGCCGTTTCGAATCGATGGCGGCGATGGCGAGTTGTCCAAAGGATGCGGCACGGTGTGTGGACTCGGCGGGCGCAACGGTGAGTTTGCGCGAGCGGATGCAGTCAATGAAGTCCTGTTGGTGGCTGGGGACTTTTTCCGCGAAATCCGCAGGCAGGTTCCGGAGCAGCGGGTGGCGTGGGTCGCCCTTGCCATCCGGCGTGTCGGCTGCCATGAGCCTGCCGCGATCGACGTGGATCCAGCCGTTTTCGCCGGTGAATTTGGTGCCGCCGAAATCGCTGCGGACCTCGATGACACGGCCATCGGCGAAGGTGCCTTGATAGGCGTATTTGACATAGGTGTTGAAGAGCTTGTGGTCGCCCTTCTCACCGGTGCCTTCGACCTTGACCGGGCCGGTGCCGTCGAGTCCGAGCGCCCACAAGGCGATGTCCACGTGGTGGCCGACCCAGTCGAGCAGCTGACCGCCGCCGAATTCGTCCATCCAGCGCCAGTTCCACGGGTGGATCATCGGGTGGTAGGGATATCCGCCGGTGGGTTTCGCGTAGCGTTCCCAATCGAGAGTGGCCGGGGGTTTGGCGGTGGCCCACTGGTCCTCGGGCATGAGCTTGCGGATGCTCATGCCGGCCGGTGTGCCGCATTCGAAGCGGGTGATTTTTCCGAGCGTGCCGTTTTGGACGAGCGCCTTGAAGCGGCGGAATTCGCCGCCCGAACGCTGCCAGCAGCCGGTTTGCCAGACGCGCTTGTTTTTGGTGACGGCGGCCACCAGCTCGCGGCCCTCGGCAAGGCCCCAGGTGAAAGGTTTCTCGCCGTAGATGTCCATGCCGGCATTGGCAGCATCGATGCCGATGCGGGCGTGCCAGTGGTCGGGTGTGGCGAGCGAAATGGCATCGAGGCCCGGCACGGCGAGCAGGTCTTCGTGGCGGGCGAAGATCTTGCAGTCCTGGTTGTTGTAGTGCTTGTCCACACGGGCTTTGGCGTTTTCCGCCATGGTGGCATCCACATCGCAGACGGCGACGACGCGCACACCGGGGATGTTGAGGAAATTGCCCATATTTCCGATGCCCATGCCGCCGCAGCCGATAATGCCGATGGCGATTTCGTCGTTGGGAGAGGCACCTTGCGCCCGCAGCCATGTCATGGGTGCCAGACCGAGTGCGGCGGTGCCGGCGGCGAGAAATCCGCGGCGGTTGGTGAGAGTGCTAGAGCTGCTCATGAGCCAGAGATACGGAGTGCCGGATCGATTCTTTTCCGGAATTTGACAGCCGGCGGCCCGGACCGATCCCGGGCGCGGCGGATCATTCATTGTGATATGGTGTTTGCAAGGCGCAAAACCGTCCGTTTCCACTTGCGGGGGCATGGGTCCGGGGCTATCGGGCGCAACCATGACGCGCACACTTGCGATCCTCTCCGCCTTGCTTCCGTGCCTGAGCGCCTGCCGCCGCGAGGCCGAGGTGGAAGTCACCGAAACCCGCCCGCTGACCACCCGCGACCAGTCGGTGAAGCTGCATGCCACCAGTGACGAGCGGTTCCGCAACACCAAGCCCGCGCCGGTGCGGGGCGAGACCCCGGAAGGCTGGTTGCAGCGACCGGGCACCCAGTTTCGACTGTTGAACTACCGCTTCGGCGAGAGCGGTCTCGGCGAGGTATGGGTCACTGTTTCCGCCGGCTCGGTGATGGAAAACGTGAACCGCTGGCTGCTCCAGTTCAACGCCGCACCACTCGATGCCGAAGGCTTTGCAAAACTCCGCGCAGTCCCCATCGCCGGCGGCAGTGGCGTGTGGGTGGAGGCCGAGGGCCAATACGCGCCCGGCATGGGAGCCGAGCCGAAGCCCGGCTATGCGCTGGCGGGTGTGGTGGCCCTGCTGGACGGCGAGATCGTCACCGTCAAGATGGTGGGTCCCAAGGCCGAGGTGCTCACCCAGCACGAGGTGCTGGAAAATTTTGCAAAAAACCTCAAGCTCGCCGATTGATCGGCGCCGCTTTCACCGTTGCCTGCCCCGACCGATGGAACCCTCCAGTCCCGACACCCCCGCCAAGCCGCCCCGCAGTCTTGCGGGCAGGATTTTCGATGTCCTCTCCGGCTTCGGCCTGGCGACCATCCTGTTGTTGTTGATGGGCTTGCTCACGTGGTTCGCCACGCTTGAGCAGGTCGAGGTGGGGCTCTATCTGACACTGAAGAAATATTTCCACTGGCAGTCGTTTTTCCTGTTGCCGGAAATCAAGGGCAAGATCGTCCCCCTGCCGCTGCCCGGTGGCTACTGGGTGGGTGCGCTGCTGTTGGTGAACCTCACGCTCGGCGGCGTGATCCGCATCCGCAAGGGCTGGAAACACGCCGGCAACCTCATCGCCCACGCCGGCATCATCTTCATGCTCGTCGCCGGCGGCGTGGCCCACCATTTCTCCGAACGCGGCAACATGGCGCTGCCCGAGGGCCAGACCAGCGACACCGCCGAGGATTACTTCGAATATGTCGTCGAGGTCGCCGAAATCACCGATGGCAAACCGCGCGACATCCACGTCATCCGCGGAAAACACCTCACCGACCTCAGCGCTGGCCACAACCGCCTGTTCCGACTGCCCGCCATGCCCTTCGACCTGGAAATCGGCGGCTACCTCCGCAACGCGCTGCCCGTCGCCATCACCGAGCGCGCCCCCGCATCCAATGAGCTCGTCGCCGATGGCTACTACCTGATGAGCCGTCCGGACGAGGTGAACGACCGCGGCGAGCCCGCGCTCGAGGCCAACACCGCCGCCTGCTATGGCCGCATCGTGGACCGCGACGGCACCAAATCCACCCCCATCATCCTCGCCGGCGCGAGTTTCCATCCGTTCACCATCGAGCGCGACGGCCGCACCTTCACCCTCGACATGCGCAAGCGCCTGTGGCCGATGCCCTTCACCGTGCAGCTCGACGAATTCATTGCCGATTTCCACCCCGGCACCAGCCGCCCGGCGAAGTTCATCAGCAAGATCACCCGCATCGAGCACGACAGCGCGGCCAAGGTGACCATCCAGATGAACGAGCCGATGCGCTACGAGGGACTCACGTTTTTCCAAGCCAGCTACGGCTCGCAGTCGTCCAATTCCGGCCAGATGTTCTCGGTCTTCGAGGTGGTTCGCAATCCCGCCGACAAGTGGCCGGAATACAGCCTCTACGTCGTCACCTTCGGCATGCTCGTCACGTTTCTAACCAAGTTTGGCGGCTATCTCGCCGCCGGATCCCGCCGGAAAAAACCATGACCGCCACCCGCCCATCCACCGGACGCTGGATCGCCGCCGTGCTCGCCGCCGCCGGCCTCGCCACCGTGTTTTACAACCTCCTCATGGACAACATGCCCAAGGGCGAGGTCCGTGAGGTGGAAAACTACACACCATGGTCCGCCGAGACCCTGCGCACCGCCGCACCGCTGCCAATCCAGGACGGCGGCCGCATCAAGCCGCTCTCCACCTACGCCGGCTTCACCATGCTCCGCCTCCACGGCGCGCGCTCGATGAAAATCGAGGATGGCAAGGGCAAGGAATACAAGCTCAAGCCCACCGAGTGGCTGCTCGACATTCTCTTCCGCCCCCAGCTCGCCATCCACCAGCCCACGTTTCGCATCGACAACTCCGCCGCCATCGAGGCCATCGGCATCGAGCCCCGCGGCAAGCGCGACCGCTACAGCTACGCTGATCTTTCCGCCGGCCGTGAAAAACTCGGCGAGCTGGCGCAGACCTATTCCGGCATCGACTCCAAGGAGCGCGATCCGATGCAGACCCAGGTGCTCGACCTCGCCTCGAACCTCCGCGCCTACGAAGGCCTGCTCGGCTGGTTCAGCTTCGCCCGCAACGGCGTGACCCTCGCCGGCTCCAGCGAAAACGGCGCGCCCGACAAGCGCGCTGAAATCAGCAGCCTCATGATGGTGGCCGAGACCCTCCAGCAGCAGCTCGAAGAATCCCGCGCCGCCGGCCGCGGCATCCCCGAGGGCCTCCAGAACCTGCTCCAGCAAGTGCTCGATGCCGCCAATTACGCCAAAAACGAACTCTTCATCCTGCCTCCCTCCGATCGCTCGCAGGACCAGTGGAAAAGCGCGGGCAATGTCATCATGGACACCATGCAGGGCAAGTCCAAGGAACCCGAAACCTACATTGCAGACATCCAGTTGCTTGAAACCACCGCCCGCTCGCTCGGCGGGGGCGAAGCAACGTTCCGCGAAAACCTCGCCAAGCTCCGCGACCGCCTCACCCAACGCGCCGCCGACCGCGGCGAGGCCAAGAGCGTGTCGCTCGAAGTCGCCTACTACCAACGCAACTGGTTCCTCAACGCACTGGTGTTTTTCCTCATCGGCACCCTCGCCACCATGGCCATGTGGACCTTCGGCTACAACCGCGCCGGCCTCATCAGCGCCTGGATCACCACCGCCGCCACCGCCGCCGGGCTCATCTACTGCCTCATCGCCATCACCAAGCGCTGCATCATCATGCAGCGGCCGCCGGTCGGAAATCTCTACGATACCATCATCTTCATCGGCACCACCGTGGTATTGCTCGCCCTCATCGTCGAGTGGCTCACCCGCCGCCGCTTCGCGCTCGGCATCGCCCCGATCCTCGGCACCGCCCTGATCGTCCTCTCCCGCCGCTTCGAACTCGGCGACGGTGCCGACCACATGGACCCGCTCGTGGCCGTGCTCGATTCGAATTTCTGGCTCACCACCCACGTCATCACCATCACGCTCGGCTACTCGGCCGGCCTGCTCGCCGCCTTTCTCTCCTCCGCCTACATCCTGCTCCGCGGCCTCGATCTGGATGGTGGCGACCGCGACCTGCGCCGCTCTTTCACCCGCGCCGTGTATGGCATGATCTGCGTCACCCTGTTCCTCTCGCTGGTCGGCACCGTGCTCGGCGGCATCTGGGCGAACTACTCGTGGGGCCGCTTCTGGGGCTGGGATCCCAAGGAAAACGGCGCGCTATTGATCTGCATCTGGACGCTCGCCATCCTCCACGCCCGCCTCGGCGGCTACATCCGCGAGTGGGGCCTCCACCTCTCCTCCATCTTCACCGCCGTGATCGTCACCTTCTCGTGGTGGCATGTGAACTTCCTCGGCGTGGGCCTCCACAACTACGGCTTCACCGCCGGCAAAAACACCATCTGGGCCTTCTACGCCGCCATGGCCGTCATCCTCGCCGCCGGCTTCGTCGCAATGGCCGTGGAAAAAAACCGCCGCGCGCCCCAATCCCAGGCCGCTGCCACGGATTGATTTGCCCACATTTCCCACACGCAGGGAGCGGCGAAACGCGTGCGCCGCATCCATGCGTGGATCCTGCGGAGCGCGGATGACCGGCCCACGGGCCTTCCATTCGCACGGCGGACACCTTCCGCCGCTCCTTTCGCTGCCGGCCCCCGCACCCGGGCTGCCAACAAATTCGCACGCTTGGTCCGTTTTTTGCTTTCCGCCCGAATGGCGAAATTGACACATCTTCACGTGTGGCATCCGCCTGTCCCCGGCGTTTGCATGTCCTCCAAACCCAACCGCCCTACACCAACCAGCCCATGAAATCCCCAATTCCTTCTTGCCCGGCCACGTCGGACCCAACGGCTCGCCGCATACTCGCCTGCATCACCGCCATCGGCATCACGGCTAGTGCAGCACACGCCCTCTCCATCGAAATCACCGGAGCGGGATCCTATTCGCAGGATTTCGATACCCTCCCGAACACCGGGACGAACATCACATGGATAGACGACACCACGATTGCCGGATGGTATTCGAGTTGGACCAATCTCAATACAGGCACCGGCAGCAGCAGCACAGGCGCACTTTACAGTTTAGGCGCATCAGCAAATACCGAACGCGCCTTGGGTTCGGTGAATTCAAACACCACAGGCGCTATCGGCTACGGCGTGTTGTTCCAGAACAACAGCGGCGGCGCGATCACCATCGATTCCATCGCCTACACCGGTGAGCAATGGCGCAACGGCGGCAACACCACTGCCCATGTATTGTCGCTCGCCTATCTGCGTGACGTGAACCCGATCACCACTCCGGCCTCAACCAGCGGTTGGACCCAATTGAACTCCGGCAACTTCACCGGACCGATCGCCACCACCACCGCCGCCGCACTGGTAGGCAACGCCGTTGCCAACCGCACCGCCATCAACATCAATCCCGCGATCAGCGTGCCGGCCGGCGAATACATCATGATCCGCTGGCGGGATCCGGACGATACCGGGGCAGACCACGGCCTCGCCATTGACGACCTGACCATCACATGGTCCACCTCCACCACTCCCGCGCTCGGCTTGAGCGCCGATCCTGATTTCTTCGCTGAGAACGCCGGCAGCGCCGCCTCCACCGGCACCGTGACGATCCCCGCGGCGCTGGGAACGAACCTTGAAGTCGCGCTGGAGTCCAGCGACGCCACGGAAGCCACCGTGCCCGCCACTGTCACGATCCTCGCCGGGCAGACATCGGCCACCTTCCCGATCGACGCGATCGACGATTTCTTGGTGGATGGTTCGCAGAACGTGGCACTCACCGCCACGGCAGCCGGATACATCAGCGCGCAATCCGGAATCATCGTGGATGACGACGTGCTGGACGCTCCGATCGCCGTGAGCGTCGATCCTCTCTCAATCGTGGAAAACAATGGTATCGATGCCGCCACAGGAACGGTAACGATCTCTCAAAACACACTGGTTGACCTGACGGTGAATCTGTCCACCTTCTCGACATCGATCTCGATTCCCGTTTCGGTTACCATCCTTAACGGCACGAACTCCGCCACCTTCCAGATCGCTGCCATTGACGATTCCTTGCCGAACGGAACCCGCAACGCCACCATCACCGCCAGCGCCCTTGGATACACATCCGGCAACACCCAGATCGAAATACAGGATGACGGCGATACGGCTCCCGCACCCACCTTGAACCCCGGCGACATCGCCTTCATCGGCTTCAATTCGGATGGCAACGATGATCTCGCCTTTGTGGCCCTCGCTCCGATTGCCGGGGGTGATGTGATTCACTTCACCGACAACGAATGGAACGGGCTCGCGATCGGCGAAGGCGGCGCATTCACAACGGGCGAGGGATATATATCTTGGACCGCACCTGCGGGAGGCGTGGCGCAAGGCGCGGTGGTCACCTTGAACAGCCTCTCCAGCAGCGGGCGCAGTGCCAGCGTGGGCACCGTTTCCGCCAGCGGCTCGTTCAACTTGGGAGGATCTGCCGAGTCAGCCTATGCTTTCCAAGGCGAAGCATTGACGACCGGCGCCACGGGTTTCCTTGCCGTGGTGGCCACCCACACCGTTGACTCCGTCGCCGGGACCGGCTTGGCCGCCGAACACATCGTTTATCTTACCACCAATGTGGATATTGCCGAATACACGGCATCGCGTTCGAACCAACCGGTTTTCGCCGACTATCTGACACCCATATCCAATTCTGCCAATTGGACCACCCAGGATGGATCGGGTGATCAAAGCAACGACACCATCGAGCCCGACATTCCGTTCGACACCACTTCCTTCAACTTGGGCTCACCTGCTTCAACCTTCGCCAGCTGGGCTGCGGAAAATGGCCTCGCGGGCGAGCCATTCGATGGCGACTTCGACCGCGACGGCATTTCCAACGGCCTCGAATACGCCATCGCCGGCCTCAACCCCGCGCAGCCGGACGCCGCGCCGGGCAGCTTCGCCGGCGGTGTGTTGAGCTTCAACAAGCGCACGGAAGCCGTGGCCGCTGGCGATGTGATCTGGCAAATCGAGGAGTCCTCCGACCTCGGGATCGCCGATCCCTGGGAGGCGGTTACGCCGGATACGGATGACGAAACTGCAATTTCCTACACGCTGCCAACCGGCTTGGGCAAGGTTTTCGCCCGGCTCAAGGTGACACAGAGCGCACCCTGAGCCGCTGCGCGCCATGTGCGCTGCCGGGGAGCGGCGAAACGCGTTCGCCGCAGTCCATGATCCGGCCGCTGGCTTTCCATAGCCAGCGGTGGATGGAACTCTGTCGGGATTTCCCTTGCGCCGGGGCGGCCCAAGGGAAGAATCCGCGCCCCCGCGACGCGGTTCCATCCCATGAGCGAATCCACCGATGCCCAGACGAATCCAAGCCTTGCCGCCATCGGCGAAGCATTGCGCAACCACCAATCATTCGTGTTGATGAGCCATGTGCGTCCGGACGGCGATGCCATCGGCTCCCAGATCGCACTCGGCTTCTCGCTGCTGGCGATGGGGAAATCCGTGCGGCTCATCAACGAGGACGGCTTGCCGGAAAACCTGACATTCCTGAAAGGCTCGGACCGCATCGAATCGCCGCCCGCCGGGCCGCTCGATGTGGAAGTGGCCATCGCGCTGGACACCGCCACCAAGCCGCGCCTCGGCGACAAGGCCCTGCACGCCGCCTCCAAGGCCAAGCTCTGGATCAACATCGACCACCACATTTCCAACCCGAAATACGGCGACCTCAACCTGATCGACGCCACCAGCCCGGCGACCGGCGAGATCCTTTACGATCTCATCCAAGCGCTCGGCATGCCGTTGCCGGAAGAAACGCGCGATGCCATCTACGTGGCGGTTTCCACCGACACCGGCTCGTTCCAATACCCATCCACCACCGCGCGGACTTATGAAATGGCCGCCGACCTCGTGCGCCGCGGGCTCGATGTGGGCACCATCAACTCTCTCACCTACGACGACCATCCCTACCGCCGCCTCGAGCTGATGCGCGCGCTGCTCAACACGCTCGAGCGCACGCCGGACGGCGTCGTCGCACACTGGGAGCTGCGGGAGAAAACACGCATTGATCTCGCGCTGCGCCCGGAGGACAGCGAGGGGCTCATCGATGTGATCCGCGCGATCCGCGGCGTGAAACTCGCGCTCTTTTTCGAAGAGCTGCCCGATGGCAAGGTGCGCGTCTCGATGCGCTCGAAGGAACGCGCGCTGGATGTCTGCAGGATCGCCACCCGCTTCGGCGGCGGCGGCCACGCGCTGGCTGCCGGCATCCGCATGCCCGGCCCGCTCGAAGCAGCAAAGGCCATGGTGCTCGCCGCCGCGCGCGAAACCGTGAACGCGGCGAAACAACCCGCCTGACCTGTTAGATCATCTTTTCAATGAACCAGAATCCCCTGCAATCCCAAGGCCCGAGCGGCGTGCTGCTCATCGACAAGGCTCCCGACATGACCTCGCACGACGTGGTGGCGATCGCCCGCCGCTCGCTCGGCACCAAGAAGATCGGCCATTGCGGCACGCTCGACCCGATGGCCACCGGCCTGCTGATGCTGGTGATCGGCCGCGCGACCAAGATCCAGGACTTGCTGATGAGCGAGGACAAGGAATACGTCGGCACGCTCACGCTTGGTGCCGTCACCAGCACACAGGACCGCCAGGGCGAGGTGCTTGAGGAACACCCCGTGCGGGAATTTTCCGAAGCGGAAATCCAGGCCGCGTTCGATGCCTTCACCGGCGAGTTCGAGCAATTGCCGCCGATGGTTTCCGCGATCAAAAAGGACGGCGTGCCACTCTACAAACTCGCCCGCAAGGGACAGGAAGTGGAGCGCAACACGCGCCCGGTGCGTGTGACGTCCTATCGCGTGGACCGCATCGCGCTGCCGGAAATCGATTTCACCGTGAACTGCTCAAAGGGCTTCTACGTCCGCACCTACGCCCACGACATCGGGGCCAAACTCGGCTGCGGCGGACACCTCAGCGCGCTGCGCCGCACGCGCTCGGGCAAGTTCACGCTGGACCGCGCCGTCTCCGTGGCCGATCTGAAAAACGCCCCGCGCGAAGACCTCTTCAAGGCGATGGTTTCGCTCGCCGAAATCTCTCTGATGCGCGGTGCATGAACCGAATCCTCCGCTTGGCGCGGCGGCACGCGATGTGCATCTTGCGCCCGCGATCATGAAAATCCTCAGCCACACCGATCCGGGATACACGTCGTTCGTCCGCCGCCTGAACCGCCGCGCACTGCCGGAAGCTGGCGTGCGCGATCTCGTTGCCGAGATCATCGCGCAGGTGGCGCAAAAGGGCGACGAGGCCTTGATCGCCTACACCCGACGCTTCGATGGCGCGGTGTTGAACGCGAAAAGCCTGTTCGTTTCCGATGCGGAATTCGCCGCCGCGCGCAAGGCGGTCACCCCGGCCACCCGCGAGGCGGTGCGCCGCAGCTTGCAAAATATCCAAGCTTTCGCGAAACGCGGCCTGCGCAAGGATTGGTCCGCACGCAATGCCGAGGGCGCGATCGTCGGCGAGCGCTTCACGCCCTTCGACCGCGTCGGCGTCTATGTCCCCGGCGGCAAGGCCCCGCTGGTTTCCACCGCACTGATGACCGCCGGTTTCGCCAAGGCCGCAAAGGTGTCGGAAATCATCGCCGCCACCCCATGCGGACCGGATGGCTCGGTCAACGCCGCATTGCTCTATGCACTCAAGGCCGCCGGCGTCACCGAAGTGCTCAAGGTGGGCGGCGCCCAGGCCATCGCCGCGCTCGCCATCGGCACCAAGACGGTCCGACCGGTGGACCGCATCTTCGGCCCGGGAAACCGCTTCGTCGTCGAGGCGAAACGCCAGCTCGTCGGCGCGGTCTCCATCGACCTCCTGCCCGGCCCCAGCGAAATCCTCATCCTCGCAGACCAGACCGGCAACCCGGAGTTCATCGCCGCCGACATGCTCGCCCAGGCCGAACACGGCGGCGACAGCATGGTCGGCTTCGTCACCGACTCGAAGGCCTTGCTCGGCAAGGTGGAGCGCGCCATCGAGCGCCAAACGGAACCACTTTCACGTGCCCGCATCATCCGCGAAGTGCTCAAGTCCGGCACCTTCCTGCTGCATGTGAAGTCCCTCGAGGAAGGCATCGCCATCGCCAACGCCTTCGCGCCCGAGCACCTCTCTCTGATCTGCGCCGACGAGAAAAAAACCCTCGCCCGAATCCGCACGGCCGGCGCGATTTATCTCGGCAACCTGTCGCCGGTCGCCGTTGGGGATTTTCTCGCCGGACCCAGCCACACGCTGCCCACCGGCGGTGCCGGCCGCTCGTTTTCCGGCCTGCGCGCCGACCAGTTCCAGCGCCGCACCAGCATCGTGAAACTCGACCGCAAGGCGGTGCAAGCCTCGCTGCCCGTCGTAGCTGAATTCGCCCGTATCGAGGGCCTCGACGCCCACGGCCGCTCGACCGCGATCCGCATGGAAAAAGAATGATTCAAGCAGGCTGCCGCCATCCCTTGCGGGAATGAGAAACCGGCGTGTGGCTCCACTTATCCGCCCACTTTCCTACAGCACCCGCGGGATCCGGCAGCTCCAGTCGCAACCTGATTTTTACTGGCTTCATCCGCCGGCTTCCGGTTTAATCAACGCGAGACCCGGCGGCGGCTGCCCCATACCATGGACACTCCGAAAACCAATAATTTCAACGAGCGCTTGAACCAATGGGTCGCCAACCAGGGGTTTTGGTTCCAGATGCGCTATTCAATGTCGGGCAGCGGGGTGAGCGGGCGGGCGATGTTTCATGTTCTGCGCCTGGCCTTCCGCCTGCTGGTTTTCCTGTTGGTGGTGGCGCTGGGTGTGGCCATTTTCCTGATGAAACGCACGGATTCACAGAAATTCGTGCAATTTCTCGGTGCGAATATCGAATCGGCGCTGTCTGCCAGCGATCTTGAAGTCCGCAGCGTGCAACACTTTCAAGGGCAACTCGAAATCGGCCGCCTGGCGGCTGAAGGCGGTGATTCCACGTTTTTCAGTTCCCTCGAAGCGCGCAACATCCGTATGAAGATGAACCTGATCGACGGGCTCATCGGCGTGTGGGATATCGGCAACATCGCCATCGCAAAACTGGATGCCGAACTGCGTGCGGGCAGCAACGACGAGGCCTCCGCCCGCGAGCTGGCCAGCGTGGTATTCGCCAAATCCCCAAAAGTGAATGCGAACTCCATCGAAATCGCTGACGCCACGCTGCGCTGGGGATACTCGGAGCAAACCCGAGGCTCGATCGAGAACAGCGAAATGCGCCTCCAACGGACCGAGGCCGGCTGGCGGATTTCGTTCAAGAAGGGCGTTTTTCGCCAGAACTGGCTGCGCGGTCTTGATATTGTGGAAATGGTGGTGCTGGTGGAGCCCGACGGCTTGCTCTTCGAACGCGCGGAGTTCAAACAAAACAACGGCACCATCGACTTCCCCGGACTGAGGGTGACGGCAGGAGCGCGACCCCAGGTGGACGGCATCGTCAAAATCCGTGATGCCAACCTCACCTCGATCCTGCCCCCGGCCCTGCTCAACTTCCTGGATGGCTCGTTTTCCGGCGACTTCCGCGCCTTTGGCTCCACCAACAGCAGCGATGGCGTCGGCTTCGAGGGGCAGGTCATCCTCGATGGCGGGGACATGATCACGCTGCGCGACCGCATCCACATCCTCAAGGCGCTCTCGGTGGTCGATTATTCAAGAAGCTACCGCCGGGTGGACTTCAATGCCGGGTCCTTCGACCTCCGCACCACTGCCGGCGGCATGCGGCTCAGCGGGATCGATCTTCAAGCCGAGGACCTGATGACGATGACCGGCCAGCTGCAAATCCGCCTGCCCACGCAGGAGGAGGTGGATGCAGCTGTCGCGCAAGGCAGCGAGTTGGAATCCTCACCGCTTTTCATCAGTGAGGACGAAATCGCCGAGGCGCGTGGCCTGCAGGGCAGCCCAAGGGATGATTTCACATTGCGCCGTGCCGCGCAGGAAGCGCGTCGTATCCAGGAAGGCCGCCAGTCCCCTGAGTCGCTGTCTTTGTTCGACCGCCTTGGCCTGGGCATGGAATTGCGGCGGCTCAGCAACCAGGCGGCCGACCGTATGTCGCGGATGCTCCGCTACGAGGGCGAGCTGCAAATCACCCTGCCCGGAGACGCCTTTGATCGCGCTCCCGGTCTTGCCGCAGATTATCCGGCGGACCGCGCCACCGGCCGTCTGACGATGAAGGTGCCGGTGCAGGGGCACCTCTACGAGCTGACGCTGCGGCAGGCGGAGGAAATCTATGAGCTAGGCCGCCGCCACAAGACCGGCGAGTGATTCATTTCCCGGTGTCGAGCCCCAGGCTGTGGAAGATTTCGCGGGTGGCGCGGCTTTTATTGAGCGTGTAGAAATGGATGCCGTCGACGCCCTCATTGAGCAGGCCGGCGCATTGCTCGGCGGCGTAGTGGATGCCCACCCGCTCGATCGCCGCCGTATCGGTGTGCGCGCGGTTGAGCGCGCGGATCAGGCGCGCGGGATAACGGGCGCCGGCTGCCAGCTCGGCCATCCGTTTCATTCCCTGCAGCGAGGTCACCGGCATCAGGCCCGCCAGTATCGGCACCTCGATGCCCGCCAGCCGGCAGCGGTCGCGGAAATCAAGGAAGTCGTGGTTGTCGAAAAACAACTGCGTGCAGATGTAGTCCGCGCCCGCGTCCACCTTTGCCTTGAGGAAATCCAGCTCGGCCATGCGGTTGGGCGTGTCCGGGTGGCCCTCCGGAAATCCCGCCACGCCGATCCCGAAGCCGCGCGGGTCGGGATGCCCGCCGGATTGGTTGAACTCGCGGATGAAACACACCAGATCCTCCGCTTGGCGGAAGTCGCCGCAGCTCCAGTCGTAGTCCGGCTGGTCGCGCGGCGGGTCGCCGCGCAGCGCGAGGATGTTGCCCACGCCAGCCGCCGCGTAACGTTGCAGAATGGCGCGCACCTCATCGCGTGAATGGCCGACGCAGGTGAGGTGCGGCACCGGCGGAATGGCGGTGGATCCCTTGATGCGCAGCACCAGGTCGTGCGTCATCTCGCGGGTGGTGCCGCCGGCACCGTAGGTCACGGAGACGAACGACGGCCGCAAGGCCTCGAGTTCGCGGATGGTTTGGTAAAGTTCCTCCCACGCGCCCGGCGAGCGCGGGGGGAAGAACTCGAACGATAGCGATGGATTGGGGCCGCTGAGTATGTCCCGGATGTGCATGATGGTGGGATTGTCCTGCCGGTTCCGATGAATGCGAAACTTTCCGCCGCTTGTGGAGTTTCCATCACCGGACCCTGCCGTGATCGCGGGGCCAAACTTGCCCCGATCCGCCATGAAAACAATACCGGTTTCACTGATTCTTGCCGGCCTGCTCGTTCCAGCCGCCGCGCTGGCCCAGGCTCCTGATGCCACCGCTCCGCATCCCGATCCCGATCCCGGAAAACGCGAAGGCCCGCGTCCATTCCAGCAAGCATGGAAGGCGGCGGACAAGAATGGCGACGGCGTGATCTCACCGGAAGAATTCGCCGCCATGCCGCGGGTCCAGAACCTGCCGGAGGAAAAACGCGCGAAACTTTTCGAACGTCTCGACAAGAACCATGACGACCGCCTGAACCGCGCTGAACTGCAGCACTCTGAGCATCCACCTCATGGCCGGCACTCCGAACCGGTGCGGCGGCTTGCGGAACTCGATGCCGACCGCAGCGGCGGCGTGAGCATGGATGAATTCAAGGCCGGCCCGCTCGCGAAAAAACTGCCGCCGGAGCGCATCGAGCGGATTTTCCAGCGCCTTGACAGCGATGGCGACGGCCAGATCACCCCGAAGGACCGCCCAGAAGACCCGCGCCGCAGACTCGAAGTGCCGGACCGCGGCGAACGCCCTGCTCATTCAGCCGAACCGGTGCGGCATCTCTTCCAAGAACTCGACAAGGATGGCGACAAGGCGCTCTCTTTCGAGGAATTCCGCCACAGTCCGGCCGTCAAAAACCTCGGCGAGGACGAACAGGAGGACCGCTTCGAGGCGCTCGATGCCAACAACGACGGCAAGCTCAGCCAAGCCGAAATGCCCGGGCAGGGACCGCGCGGCCCACGCGGACCGCGGCCGCCGGCGGAGTGAAAATCAAACCGCCACCGGCGCGGGGATGCGCGGGTGTGCCTCGTAGCCATTCAGGCGGATGTCCTCGAAGGTGAAGTCGTCGATGCTCCGCACCTCCGGGTTGAGCCACAGCTCCGGCAGCGGCTTCGGCTCGCGCGAAAGCTGCAGTTTCGCCTGGTCGAGATGGTTGGTGTAAAGATGGAGGTCCCCAAAGGTGTGGACGAAATCGCGCGGCTCGTAATGGCAGACATGCGCCACCATGGCGGTGAGCAGCGCATAGGACGCGATGTTGAACGGCACGCCGAGAAACAGGTCGGCACTGCGCTGATAGAGCTGGCAGGAAAGCCCCGGCCGGCCGCCGCCGGATGGGGCATGGACGAAAAACTGGAACAACAGGTGGCATGGCGGCAGCGCCATCTGGTGAATCTGGCCCACGTTCCACGCCGAGACGATGTGCCGGCGCGAATGCGGGCTGCCCACCAGCCCGTCGATGAGGAGGTGGATCTGGTCGATGCTGCGGCCCCCGGGCGTCGGCCAGGCGCGCCATTGTTTGCCATAGACTGGTCCGAGTTCGCCCTCCGCGTCGGCCCACTCGTCCCAGATGGTCACGCCATTTTCGCGCAGCGTGCGGACGTTGGTCTCGCCGCGCAGGAACCACAGCAATTCATGGATGATCGAGCGCAGGTGGAGCTTTTTGGTCGTCACGCACGGAAAACCCTCGCGCATGTCGTAGCGCACCTGCCGCCCGAACACCGCCAGCGTGCCGGTGCCGGTGCGGTCGTCGCGGCGCTCGCCGTTTTCGAGCACATCGCGCATCAGGTCGAGATAGGGTTTCACGCGGCCATCAAGCCACCCGCCCGCATGATCGGCAAGAGAGAAGGAACCGGGCTACTTCAGATTCGCGCGCACATCCACGAAGGCCCGCACCGCGCGTGCCAGATCGTCGCGTGTATGGGCGGCGCTCACCTGGGTGCGGATCCGCGCCTTGCCCTGCGGCACCACCGGATAGCTGAAGCCGGTCACATAGACGCCATGCCCGAGCATCGCTTCCGCGAAACGACCGGCCAGCGCCGCGTCGCCCAGCATCACGGGAACGATCGGGTGCTCGCCCGGCAGGATGTCGAAGCCGGCATCAGTCATCGCACTGCGGAACCAGCGGGTGTTGGCCTCCAGCGTGTCGCGCAGATCCGTGGATTGTTGCAGCAGCTCAAGCGCCTTGAGCGAGGCACCCGCAATGACCGGCGCGAGCGTGTTGCTGAACAGGTAGGGGCGCGAACGCTGGCGCAGCAGCTCGATGATTTCCCGCCGCCCGCTGGTGTAGCCGCCGCTGGCACCGCCGAGTGCCTTGCCGAGGGTGCCGGTCAGGATGTCGATGCGGCCCATCACTCCGCAATGCTCGTGGGTGCCCCGGCCGTGCGGTCCCATGAAGCCGACCGCATGGGAATCATCCACCATCACGAGCGCGCCGTGCTTGTCCGCCAAATCACAGATTTCCGCGAGCGGGGCAATGTAGCCATCCATCGAGAACACGCCGTCGGTGGCGATCAGCTTGAAGCGCGCGCCCATGGCATCGGCCTCAGCCAGTTTCGCCTTGAGGTCGGCCATGTCGCGGTTGCGGTAGCGGAAGCGCATCGCCTTGCACAGGCGCACGCCGTCGATGATGGAAGCGTGGTTGAGTTCATCACTGATGACCGCATCCTCCGGCCCGAGCAGGGTTTCGAACAAGCCGCCGTTCGCATCGAAGCACGAACTGTAAAGGATGGTGTCCCCAGTGCCGAGGAAATCCGTCAGGCCCTGTTCCAGATCCTTGTGCACCTGCTGGGTACCGCAAATGAACCGCACGCTCGCCATGCCGTAGCCCCAATCGTCAAGCGACTTGTGGGCGGCCTGCCGGATGCCGGGATGCTGGGCGAGGCCGAGGTAGTTGTTGGCGCAGAGATTGAGCACGGGCCTGCCATCCGTGGTCTCCACCATCGCACCCTGTGGCGTGGCGATCGTGCGCTCGCCCTTGTAGGTGCCGGCGGCGCGGATGGCGGCCAGCCCGGCGTTGAGGTGCTCTCGGAATGCGGGATAGGCGTTCATGGTCGATCAACGAAAAACGGTCCAATCCAGGATGACCTTGCCGCTCATTCCGGTTTGCATGACCTCGAATCCTTTTTCGAATTCATCGGCCCCGAAGCGATGTGTGATCACCGGCTTGATATCCAGCCCGCATTCCAGCATCACGCTCATCTTGTACCAGGTTTCATACATTTCACGACCATAGATCCCCTTGATGGTGAGCATGTTGAAAATCACCTTGTTCCAATCGATCGCCATCGGTTCCGCCGGGATGCCGAGCAAGGCGATCTTGCCGCCGTGGCACATGGCGTCGATCATGCCGCGGAAGGCGGAGGGATTGCCGCTCATTTCCAAGCCCACGTCGAACCCCTCCTTCATGCGCAACTGTTTTTGCACCTCATCCAGATTGCCCTTGGTGACATTCAGCGCCACATCGGCCCCCAGCGCCCTGGCGAGGCCGAGCCGGTGGTCGTTCACATCGGTGACCACCACGTGGCGGGCACCGGCATGCTTTGCGATGGCCACCGCCATCATCCCGATTGGCCCGGCCCCGGTGATGAGCACGTCCTCGCCCAGCAGGTCGAACGACAGCGCGGTGTGCGTCGCATTGCCCAGCGGATCGAAGATCGAGGCCACTTCAAGGTCCACGCCGGGCGCATGGTGCCAAACGTTGGTCATCGGCACGCTGACAAACTCGGCGAAGGCACCCTGGCGGTTCACGCCGATGCCGACGGTGTCCTTGCACAAGTGCCGGCGGCCGGCGAGGCAGTTGCGGCAGCGGCCGCACACCACATGACCTTCCGCGCTGACGATGTCGCCGGGGTGGAAATCGGTCACGTTCGAGCCCACCGTCACCACCTCACCCACGAACTCATGCCCCACCACCATCGGCACCGGGATCGTCCTGCGCGCCCAGTCGTCCCATTTGTAAATGTGCAGGTCGGTGCCGCAGATGCCGGTCTTGAGGACCTTGATCAGGATGTCATTGATGCCCACCGCGGGCTCCGGGACGTCTTCCAGCCACAGGCCGGGTTCCGCTTTGGCTTTGACGAGTGCTTTCATGGAAAATGACGGGAGAACGCTTTCTTTCCGGGATAATGGAAAAGCCTCCGCTGTATTGGCAAGTCCTGATTTCCACTTTACAGGAATTTTCTTCCATCATATCGAAAATGCATGCCCGCGCGACGTTCTGGCTCAAATGCCGCCCCGGTCCCCGCCGATGCCATCAACGAGGATCTGGGGCGCCGCGTGAAAAAGCTCCGTGGCGACCGCGGGTGGTCGTTGGAGGAGCTTTCCTCCGCCAGCGGGGTGAGCCGTTCGATGCTCAGCGAGATCGAGCGGCAGCGGGCGAACCCGACGCTGAGCGTCGCTTACCGGATCGCGCGCGCCTTCGGGCTCACGCTGCAGGACTTGATCGAAAGCGCGGACTCCGCCTCCGCCATCCAGGCGATCCGGGCGAATGACACGGCGCAGGTTTTCCGCAAGGACAAGCAATGCCAGATCCGCACCCTCTCGCCGCTCAACCTGGAGAAGGACGTCGAGTTTTACGAGGTGCGCCTGCCGCCGGGCGGGGCCTTGCGCAGCCAGGCGCACATCGATGGCACACGGGAATTCCTCACCGTGGAAAAAGGCGGCGTCGAGTTGCACTCGGCGAATTCCCGCGAGACGCTCGCCAAGGGGGATTCCGCCACCTACCGGGCGGACGTCGCGCACGCGATCCTCAACTCCGGCAGGCACGAGGCGGTCTTGTTCCTGGTGGTGATCTACCGGTGAGGCCGGGCCGCCGGCCGGAAGCAAAGCGCGGTGGGATCCACATGGCGCGGCACCGGTGCCCTGTCTGACGCCGGTGCAGCACATACCGGATCGAGAGCTTGGATCAGCCCGGGATGAGATCCTTCACCGCGTCGCGCTCTTCCTTGAGTTCGGCGATGGTGGCGTCGATTTTGCCTTGGCTGAAGGAATCGATCGGCAGGCCTTGGACGACTTCCCACTTGCCGTTTTCGACGGTGCGGATGGGCATGGAGGCGATGAGGCCTTTTTCAATGCCGTAGGAACCGTCCGAGCAAACGGCCACCGAGTGCCAATCGCCGGCGGGCGTGGGGGTGACGAGGCTTTTCACGGTGTCGATGGCGGCATTGGCGGCGGAGGCGGCGGAGGACGCGCCGCGGGCCTTGATGATGGCGGCGCCGCGCTGCTGCACGGTGGTGATGAACTCGCCCTTGAGCCACTCGACGTGCGAGATGACATCGGTGACCGGGCGTCCGCTGATCCTTGCGTTGGTGAAATCAGGATACTGGGTGGCCGAGTGGTTGCCCCAGATGCACAGGTTGGTGACCTTGGAAACGTGGACGCTGGCCTTGGCGGCGAGCTGGCTCTTGGCGCGGTTTTCGTCGAGGCGGGTCATCGCGAAAAAGCGGTCCTTGGGCACGCCTTCCGCGTTGTTCATGGCGATGAGGCAGTTGGTGTTGCAGGGATTGCCGACCACCAGCACGCGCACGTCGCTGGCGGCGTTGCGGGCGATGGCCTTACCCTGGCCGGTGAAGATCTTGCCGTTGATGCCGAGCAGGTCGCCGCGTTCCATCCCGGCCTTGCGCGGCACCGAGCCGACGAGCAGCGCCCAGTTGGTTCCCTTGAAGCCTTCCGCGAGTTCGGAGGTGCCCGTCACGCTGTTGAGCAGCGGGAAGGCGCAATCGTCGAGTTCCATCATCACGCCTTCGAGGGCCGCCATGCCGGGCTCGATTTCGATCAGGCGCAAGTTGACCGGCTGGTCGGGGCCGAAGACGCCGCCGGAGGCGATACGGAACAGGAGCGCGTAGCCGATTTGGCCGGCCGCGCCGGTGACGGAGACAGTGATGGGAGCTTTCATTGGCGTATGGTTGGGGCCGAGACGCTAGGAGGTGGCCCCCGCGAGGTCAACAGGAAGCGGGACGGATCAGACATCATGCGCGGGTTTTCCAAAATCCGGCACGAAACTCCCGGCTTCCCGCGGCGCGGAAAAGGCGCTTGCATCCGCGGCATGATCGACATGCTGGTGCGCCTTTACGACCTGCCGGATTCCTCCGAACCATACGCGCGGGTGGCGGCGGAAGGAGTGACCTTGCGGCGCGCGCGGGCGTTCGAGAAACACAGCGTCGCGGCCTTTGCGCGGACATTTTCGGAAAAGTGGGCCAGCGAGGTGGAAGTGGCGCTGAGCCGCCAGCCGGTGGCCTGTTTCATCGCCACGCGTGACAAGCAGATCCTCGGCTTCGCCTGTTACGACACGACGATGCGCGGCTTTTTCGGCCCCACCGGGGTGGCGGAATCCGCCCGCGGCCTGGGGCTGGGCAAGGCGCTGCTGATGCGCTCGCTCGAGGCCTTGCGCGAAACCGGGCACGCCTACGCGGTCATCGGCGGCGTGGGGCCGCGGGAGTTTTACGAGAAGGCCTGCGGCGCGATCGAGATCCCGGGCAGCGATCCGGGAATCTACGGCGATCTGTTGCCTTGAAATCGTTCACTCCGTTTCCCGGCCGTGGCCGGATAGATAGGCGCCGATCGAGCGCAGGCGATTCACGCCGGCCTCTCCGGTGGCGTCGGTGAGGACGGTGGCGTGATTGGCGATTTCCATGCGGCGGGCGGGTGTCCACAGGCCGGCGCGTTCCGCGAACATGCCGAGCGCGTGTTTTTCATCCGCAGTGAGCCGCACAGGTGGTGCGAGCGGCGGCACCGCTGGCAGCGCGGGGATCATCGGTTGCGGCGGGGTGCGCGCATACACCACCACCGTGCCTGCGGCGAGGTCGCCGAGGCGCTGGAAACGCCGCGTGGCGAGGCAGCTCGCCAGCCCGATGGCATAGGTGAAAAGCGGCATGCCATCGATGAAGCGCAGGAAATTCCGCACCACCGCCTGGCCCACCGTGACCGGCGAGCCGCTCGCCTGCACGACGCGTAACCCGAGCATGCGCTTGCCCGGCGTGGCCCCGTGCCGGCCGGCCTCGAAGACGACCGGATAAAACCAATCGAGCAGGAACCAGCCGAACAAGAACAGCCCTTGGGCCACATTGTCGCCCATCGCCCATCCCGCCATGGTCACTCCGATGGCGATGGCGATCATCAAGGCTACGCGGATGAGGAAATCCATGAAGTAGGCGAGCGCACGCGGCATCGGCCCGGCGATGCGGAGCTGGATCACCACGCCCTCGGCGAGTTCCACCGATTGCAGCGTGTCGAGCTTGGCACGGCTTTCCATGGCGGTTCGCTCAAGGTTTCAGCAGATCGTCCAGCACGCGCAGCGTGACGCGGATCGAGATATCGAGCGAGTGGGCGGAGACGATTTTCAAATTGTCCGCCGGAGTGTGCCACCAGCTTTTGCGGGAGAAATCGCCGATGATGTCCACGGTCGGGATGCCGGCGAAATTGAGCGGCACGTGGTCGTCGATGATCGGGCCGGGAGCCATGCCGAAGAGATGCTCCGCCTTTTCCCCACGCGCCGCGGCCAGCACGGCATCCTTCAAGTGCGGCGGGGTGTCGGAAGGCAGGCGGATCGCGAGGTCCTCGTGGCCGACCATGTCGAGCAGGATGCCGAAAACCGGCTTGTCGGCGCGTGCGCGCCATTGATTGGCGTAATGGCGGCTGCCGTAGAGGCCATCGGTGGGCGTGATGTTCTCGTGGAACGCCTCCTCACCATCGAAAAAGACCAACTCGAGCTGCGCGGCGAGTTCCGGTTTTTCCGCGGCGAGGTGGCGGGCGATGGCGACGATGGCGGCGCAGGCCGAGGCGGCGTCGTCGGCACCGACGAAGTGCATGTCTTTGTAGTATTTCGAATCGATGTGCGCGCAGAGCAGGCCTTTGACCCGGCGCTGCCATGGATCGCCGCCGCCGGATTTGAAGCGTGCGCGCACGTTTTCGAAGGTGATGGTGCCGATCGGTGTGGGGCGCTCGAAGCGCTGGCCTGCGGTGGCCCAGCCGGCGGCCTCCAGCTCGGAGCGCACGAGCTTTCTCACCGCGTCGAGCCCGTCGGACCCCGGCGGACGCGGGCCAATGGCCAGCATTTTTTCCGTGAGCTCGTAGGCATCCTTGCCGAGGCGCGGCGAGGAACGCTTCGCCATGGACCAGGCCACCGCCGCCGCAACGGCGAGCACGAGCAATACCATCAACAACCATTTCGAGCGCATGACGCGGAGGCTGTGCGGGCCGGCGGGCGAGGGAAAGCGCAAAGCGGCATCACTTGCCAGCCACCAGCAGGCGGCGGCCGGACC
>JALRFY010000110.1 GCA_023253625.1 Akkermansiaceae bacterium
GACCACCCTGCTCACCTTTCAGTGGTTCGACCTCAGCGTGAACAGCATGACCCTCGGCGGCCTCGCCGTGGCCATCGGCATGGTCGTCGAGGACGCCATCGTCGATGTCGAGAATGTCTTCCGCCGCCTGCGCGAAAACGCCCGATCCAGAGAGCCGCTGCCGAAGCTCGAAGTGATCGCGCTCGCCTCCGGCGAGGTGCGCAACTCAATCCTCTACGCCACCATCCTCATCGTTCTCGTCTTCGTGCCGCTGCTGGGACTCACCGGCGTCGAGGGAAAACTCTTCGCGCCCATCGCCATCGCCACGATCATCAGCATGCTCGCGTCCTTCGTGGTCTCTCTAACAGCGATTCCGGTGCTCTGCTCGCTGGTGTTGCGGCAGAAACCGAAGGACGACCCATACGCCCACACCGACGGCCGCCTGGTCCGTTTCCTCAAGTGGCTTCTCAAGACCACCATCCTGCGCCTCAGCCTGCGCCAGCCGGCCATCGTGCTGGCGGTGGTTTCGATGATGCTCGCCGCCGCGCTGATGCTTTACCCGCAGATGGGCAAGGATTTCCTGCCGGCCTTCCACGAGGAAACGGCGGTGGTCACCACCGGTGCCGCGCCCGGAACCTCGCTGGCAGAAATGCAGGTCATTGCCAAGGCCGTCGAGGATCAGATCCGCGAGGTGCCGGAGGTGAAACACATCGGCCGCCGCATCGGCCGCGCCGAACGCAGCGACCACGTGGTGCCGATGAACAACGCCGAGTTCGACATCGACTTCAAGAAGGACGCCGGCGGCCGCCCGCTCAAGGAGGTGCTGGAGGACATCCGCACCCGCATCAAGACCGTGCCAGGCACCTTCAGCATCATCTCCGGCCCGCTGTCCCACCGCATCAGCCACCTGCTCAGCGGCGTCACCGCGCCGGTGGCGGTCAAGGTGTTCGGCCCCGACTTGCAAACCATCACCGCCATCGGCGCGCGGATCCAGGAAATCGCCCGGACCATTCCCGGCCTCGAGGACGCCAAGCTCGACATGCAGGCGCAGATCCCGCAACTCCGCATCGAGATCGACCGCGAGCGCGCCCTCGCCCACGGCGTTTCCCCGGGCGAGTTGAATGCCGAGCTGTCCACGCTGCTCGGTGGCTCGATCGTCTCGCAGCTTCGCGAAAACCAGCGCACCATCGATCTCGCCATCCGCCTGCCGCTGGACTGGCGCGGCGATGCCGAGACGATCCGCAACCTGCCGATCCACACCACCACGGGAGACCACATCCTGCTGCATCTCGTCGCCGACGTGCGCGAGGCCACCGGCCCGAGTACGGTCTATCGCGAGAGGACCCAGCGTAGATATGTCGTTTCCATCAAGCCGACCGCCCGCGATGTCGGCGCGCGGGTGAAGCAGCTTGAGGAAAAAGTCCGCGCCAGCGTGCCGCTTCCCGAGGGTGTGTTCATCAGCTACGAGGGCGATTTCCAGGCTCAGCAGGCCGCCGCGAAACGCATCGCAATCTTCTTCGCCGGCGTGATGGTGGTCATTGTCCTACTACTTTGGTCGTATTTCCGCAGCCTCATTCTCGCCTGCCAGGTGCTGCTGAACCTGCCACTCGCGCTGATGGGCAGCCTCGCCCTCACCTGGTGGCTGGCCGACAACATCAACATTGCCACCCTGGTCGGCTTCATCGCCGTCGGCGGTATCGCCGCGCGCAACGGCATCATGATGATTTCCCACTACCTCCACCTGATGAAGCACGAGGGCGAGGGATTCACCTACGCCATGATTGAGCGCGGGACGCTCGAGCGCTTCCTGCCCGTCACCATGACCGCGCTTTCCGCCGGCATCGCGTTGATTCCCTTCGTCATCGCCATGGGCGATCCCGGCAAGGAAATCATCAGCCCGGTGGCGGTCTGCATCGTCGGCGGTCTGGTCACCTCCACCTTGCTTGACTTCGCCGTCACCCCGGCGGTGTTCCGGCTGTTCGGCAAGAAGGCCGCCGCCAAGGCACTCGCGCTCAACGCACCCGCCACTCATTGAACCGTGGCTGGAGCTTCCAGCTCCAGTCATTCTTCCTCACCCCAACACCACAACACACCAAGACAACCACCATGAAAACCAAACTGAAACTGACCACCACCTTGCTCCTCGCCCTGTTCGCCAGCCCGCTGGCTTTTGCAGCCGAGGATCATGATCACGATCACAAGCACGAGGATCACGTCACCCAAGGTCCAAACGGCGGCCACGTCATTGAATCCAAGGCCGGCTTCTCGTTTGAAGTCACCGTGGACAAGGAGCGCAAGGCCCGCGTGCTGTTCCTGGACAAGGACAACAAGCCTGTCGCCCTCGGCGAACAAAGCATCACCGGCATCGCTGGCGAACGCTCGGCCCCGACCAAGCTGACCTTCTCCACGGGAACGGGCAAGGACGCGAAATTCCTGATCTCCGACAAAGCGCTGCCGGCCGGTGCCCACGTGCCGATGATCCTCACCATCAAAACCGCGCCCGACGCCAAAGCCATCACCGAGCGCTTCGAACTGCATTTGCACTAAACAAGCGACCGTTCCAGCAGTCGTCCATCGCCTGATGGAGATTGATTTGCCACCCGGGCCGGTCTTGGCGCGCTTGCAGGGGCCTTTCCCACATCACGCCACGGCCGGCCGCGCCAGCTTGCATCACCCCTTGCCCGCAATCCCGAATCCCGTATAATGACTGAGGGACAAAAAGATGTTTGCTCCCATTCACACAAAGATTGCCCGAAGGGTGGCGAACCTCTAACTCCACCTCCTGATGCAGACCGTTGAGGAATTCACCACCATCCAGTCGGTGTTCGTGCGCCACCGCAACGCCTTGCTCTTGCGCGGGCAGTTCACGCCGGTGTTCACGGACTACTATCTGCACCTGATGCAGCACGGCATCCGCCACTCACCGGAGCTCGACGGCATGCTCAAGGACGCGATGGCGATGCTCACGCTGCACCTCACCGCACGGCCATGGGCGGAAACGGTGGCGTGGACGGTGAACCTGCGCGCGCCGCGCCTCAACCTCTTCGTCACCGGCGGCTCGGTGGCGGAGACCATCACCGGCCGCATCTTCACCGAGGACGTGCGCGAGCCGGATCGCAATTATTTCTATTCGCAAACCAGCACCACGGACACCGCCGAACCGCGCACCTCCACGCTGGAAGTGGATGGCAAGGACCCGGTGCGCTGGATCTCGCAATACTACGACCAATCCGAACAACGCCCGGCCCGCGGCTTCCGGCTCGAGGACGATGTCTTCGCACTGGTCGCCGCACAACCGGACTGCGATCTGGAATGGCTCGCCTCGCTGGATGAGAATACCGTCTTGCAAATCGATGCGGCCGAGGAAATCAAGGTGCTCGAAACCCGCCGTTTCCGCTTCCACTGTGGCTGCACGCTGGAAAAAATCCTGCCCGTGCTCGGCGGTTGGCGCGATCGTCTCGACGAACTCTTCGAGGATGCCGACACCATCCGCATCCAATGCCCGCGCTGCGCGGCCCGCTACCGCGTGACCCGCGACATGCTCCAACACCCACCGACATGACCATCACCCCCTACACCGGCGGCTTCACCCAAACCAACGGCTACCTCGTCGAAACCCCGGCGGGGAATTTCCTCATCGACGCACCCGAGGGCATCCGTGGCTGGCTGGAGCAAAACGACAAACGCGTCACCGACGTGCTGCTGACCCATCAACACTACGATCACGTGATGGATGCCGCGGCACTGCGGGAATCCGGCGTAAAAATCCACGCCTTCGCGCCTTATTCCGATCAACTGACGCTTGAAGCCGCCGCCCGCGCCTGGGGCATGCCGATCCGGGTCGAGCCCTACACGGTCGATGCCATCTTCGAGGTGGACCGGCCGTTGGAAATCGCCGGCCTTGAAATCGGGCTCGCCCACGTTCCCGGCCACGCCAGCGATTCGGTGGTTTTCCATCTCGCGGATCAGCAACTCGTGTTCTCCGGAGACACCCTGTTTGCGGATTCCATCGGCCGCACCGACCTGCCCGGTGGCGATACCCGCGAGTTATTGGAAGGCATCGCCCGCCATCTGCTCACCATGCCGCCGGATACCCAAGTGCTTCCCGGCCATGGCCCGGCCACTACCATCGGGCGTGAGGCTGAGCGCAATCCGTTCCTGCGCTGACTGCTCGAATGCATATGAAATGCATATGAAATGCCAGCGTTCCCGCCCCGGCGGGGACTGCGAAAATGGATGGCAATTGAAGCCTTCACTCAAAAGCCCCCGGCAAAACGACGTCTGAGTCCTCGCTTCAGCGTGCCTCTTCAAATGACGTCCGGAGAAACAGGCCACCATGCCGTCGCAGACTCGAAGACGCTCAAACATTCAGATCCCCCCGGGAAACATCCCTCGCTCGTGAAGATGCGCGATCCAACGCTCGAAATCGAGGCGCGGTGCAATGCGGGCGGCCCGGGACTTTAGTTCCGTCAGATTGAGGCTGCCATCCATGAGTTCCAAAACCGGCCACTGCCTGTCGGGGAACCCGCATGGCCGGTGCCATGCGTCGACCACCGGAAGGCGGCGGCGCACGCAGGCGAGCTTCAATGGATCGAGCGCAGGCCGGTGAGGGATGGATTGTGGTATCGTCAGGGGCTCGCAGCGAGCCTGGAACCGTCCATGGATGATTTCCCGGCAGATTTCACGCGCGAGTCCGGAAGCCGGAACATCGGGCAGGATTGCTGTTAGAAACTCCGCCGCCGGGGCCGACGGCCAATTCTTCATCAGGGCGGCGTGGATTCGGCGGGCCAACCCGGAGTCTGCCGGAGGTTCCGGCGAGGCAGGCCGCAACGCGAGATCAAAGACGGCGGAGGTGCTCATTTTTCCGGTCACCGCCGCGTCGTTGCGGCACAGCAGGGCGGAGCGGAACGTGCGCCGCGCGCGTTCGTCCATCCAATGGTGGAAATCGCCCGGGGCAAGCCGTCCGCGCACTTCGGCGGCCGCCGCCTCATCCTCCGCCGTCCAGCCCGGCGGACGGTTGTTTGCCACCACCGACTCGCCGAGCCAGCGCAGGCCCGCAGCCTCGGCTTCCACTGCGAAGGCATCCAGCCGCCATGGATCGTTGACCGGAGCAAAGTCGTCGAAGGGCAGGATCGATGGTCCTTTCGCCAGCATGTCGTCGATGATGATGGTTTCATCGATGTCATGGGTGGCGGAGCGCAGCAGTTGGAGCGAGGCGATCGCATCGATGCCACCACCCGCCTGTTGGATCGCCCGCACCTTGCGAATGACCTCCATGCGGGCGCGCCAGCCGGCTTCGACATTGAAACTGACAACCGCGAGTCCATTCGTCGCGAGATGCCGCGCGCAGAACGCGAACATGTCCCGCTTCACCTCGTCCGGCACCCATGAGAAAAAGCCGTGGGCAATGATGATGTCCCAGGTTTTCCCATCCGCATTGAAATCCTCCAGCGCGCAGGCATGGAAATCCACCCTTCCTGCAAGACCCGCGTCGTGCGCCAGATCACGGGCACATTGAATCGCGTCCGGATTGACATCCAGACCGGTGAATTCCGCCTGCGGCCAGCGCAGCGCCAGCGGCAGCAGGTGGTGGCCGGTGGCACAGCCGATCTCCAGCACCCGCGCCCGCGCAGGGTCCGGCGCATCGAATCCAGCAAAGCGCGCCGCCACCACGAACGCGGCGGGGTCCGCCACGGGATGACTCATCGCCGGATAAATCTGGCTGGAAGTGGATGGCTCGCCGCTCATGCTGCGCGGCCATCCGTAGCGCACGGCAAAGGGGAAACCAAATCAAACCACCGCCGTGACGCGGTTGGAGAGGATCCGCAGCCGTGCCCGGGCACCCGGCTTGCGGACATTGACCCGCGGCGGCTCGTCCGCTATGCCCGCGTCACGCCATGAAGGAGCAGATCCCCGCCATCCAGTCCCAAGCCCTCGCTCAAATCGCCAGCGTGGCCGACGAACGCTCACTCGACGAAGTGCGCGTGGCCGTGCTCGGAAAAAAAGGCACGCTCACCCAGGCCGCCGCCGGCATGAAGGACGTGCCCAAGGAGGAAAAAGCGGAGGTCGGCCAGCTTCTCAACGCCGCCCGCACCGCCATCACCGCCGCGCTGGAGGAAAAACAGGCCGCGCTGCAGGCCGCCGCCGACCGCGCCGCGCTCGCGGGCATCGACGTCACGCTGCCCGCCCGCCCGCCCGCCACCGGTTCGCTGCATCCGCTCATCCAGATCCGCGACGAGGCGATCTCGATTCTCCGCCGCATGGGTTTCGCGCTCGCCGACGGGCCGGAAATCGAGGACGAGTTCCACTGCTTTGACGCCCTCAACACCCCCGCCGACCACCCGGCGCGCAACGAAAAGGACACCTTCTACTTCGATTCCGGAAAACTGCTCCGCACCCACACCTCGAGCGTGCAGATCCGCACCATGGAATCGCAGCCGCCGCCGGTGCGCATCATCGCCCCCGGCTCCGCCTACCGCCGCGACGAAATCGATGCCACCCACCTCTCGGTCTTCAATCAACTCGAAGGCCTCTACGTCGCCACCGACGTCTCATTGCCCGACCTCAAGGGCACGCTGGAATATTTCTTCCATGAACTCTTCGGCCCGGAAACCGAAGTCCGTTTCCGCCCGCACTTCTTCCCGTTCACCGAGCCGTCGTTCGAGATCGACGTGAAACTCCACGTCAAGGGCCAGGCCCCGCGCTGGATCGAGGTCACCGGCTGCGGCATGGTCGATCCTGCGGTCTTCGATGCCGTCAACGCCTCGCGCAAGGACAAGGCCTACGATCCTGAAACCACCACCGGCTTCGCTTTCGGCATGGGCCTCGACCGCCTCGCCATGATCCGCTGGGGCATCAAGGACATCCGGCTGCTGATCGAAAACGATGTGCGTTTCCTCAGGCAGTTCGCGTGAAGAATTTTTGAACCGCCAAGACGCGAAGACGCAAAGTTTTGGATTTATGAAAACAATTGAGGAGGTCGCTACTGAGATTGTGGATTCTTGTTACAAGATCCACAAGGCACTCGGCCCCGGGCTGCTTGAAAGCGCTTATGAGGCTTGCCTCGAATATGAGTTGAAAAAGCGCGGCTTCGATGTCGAACGGCAGGTTGCACAACCTGTCATCTACGAAGAGATCGCCATCGACACGGGCTACCGAATCGATCTTCTTGTAAATGGCATTGTGATCGTTGAATTGAAAGCTGTGGATCAGCTTGTCCCGATCCACACCGCCCAACTCCTGACCTATCTGAAACTCTCCGGTAAATCCTTGGGATTCCTCGTCAATTTCAACACCCCGCTCATCAAGCAAGGCATCAAACGAATCGTTCTCAACCACAACTCCTGAACTCCCTCTTCCTTAGCGTCTTCGCATCTTGGCGGTTCAAATATCTTCCTCTCCCATGAACATCTCCCTCAACTGGCTCTCCACCCACTTGGACCTTACCGGCAAGTCGATCAAGGAAATCAACGACCTGCTCACCTTCGCCGGCGTGGAGGTGGAAGGCATCGAAACCAAGGGCATCGCTTCGGAAAAGATCGTCGTCGCGCAGATCATGGAATCCGTCCAGCACCCGAATGCCGACAAGCTGAGTGTCACGCAGGTCGATTGCGGCGAGGGACAGCTCCGCCAGATCGTCTGCGGCGCGAAGAATTACAAGGTCGGCGACAAGGTCCCCTGCTGCCTGCCCGGCGCGGAGTTGCCCGCCGGTTTCACCATTGGCGAAACAAAGATGCGCGGCGTGGAGTCGAAAGGCATGCTCGCTGCCGCCGAGGAGATCGGCCTGCCCAAGGGCGAGGACGGTTTGCTCATCCTGCCCGCGGATTTTCCCATCGGAAAACCGGTGAAGGAACTCTTCGAGTCCGATGTCCTGCTGGAACTGGAAGTCACCCCCAACCGCCCGGACCTCCTCAGCCACCGCGGCATGGCCCGCGAACTCGGCACGCTCCTCAAACAGGGGAGCGTGGGCGTCCCGCCCGCATCTTCCCTCCCCACCACTCCCGCCTCATCCATCCGCATCGACGCCCCCGACGCCTGCCCGCTCTACACCGCGATCCGCATCACCGGCGTCACCGTCAAGGAATCCCCCAACTGGCTGCAGCAACGGCTCGAATCCATCGGCCTGCGTCCGATCAACAACATCGTCGATGTCACCAACTTCGTGCTCCACGAACTCGGCCAGCCGCTCCACGCCTTCGACGCCGCGAAACTGACCGGCGGCATTGTGGTCCGCAAAGCCAACGACGGCGAAACCTTCCTCGCCCTCGACGAATCCGAACACACACTCACAGCCGGCGACCTCCTCATCTCCGACGAATCCAGCGCGGCCCTCGCGCTCGCCGGCGTGATGGGCGGGCTGCATTCCGGTGTCACCGAAACGACCACCGACATCCTGCTGGAGTCAGCCTATTTCACCCCGCAAGGCATCCGCCGCACCTCGCGCCGCACCTCGCTCACATCGGACTCATCCTACCGCTTCGAACGCGGCGTCGATCCGCAAGGCATTCTAACAGCCTCGGCACTCGCGGTGGAACTCATCCTCGAAACCGCCGGCGGAACCGCCGAAGGTGCCGTCCAGGTCGCGGGCGAGGCACCGGTCCTGACCCAACCTGTCGCGCTCGATGCGAAGAAGCTCGACCAACTCATGGGCGGCTCGGTTTCACTATCAGACGCCGGGAAAATCCTCACCCGCCTCGGCTTGGAAAAACTCGCCGACGGCACATGGAAGGTCCCGTCGTTCCGCGCCGATCTCCAGCGCCACATCGACCTCGTCGAGGAAATCGCCCGCGTCCACGGCCTCGCCAAGGTGCCTTCGCGCCTGCATGGCAGCTTCGTTCCGTCCAGCGCGGTCGATCACGCCTACGATGCCGACATGATCCTGCGCCGCCGCCTCGCCGCGCTCGGGCTGTATGAGTGTCAGACGATCAAACTCATCGCCGATAATCAGTTGATCGACTCGCTCCCGCTGCGCCCGATGCAGGATGGCGATGTGATCCGCGTGAAACTCCCTCTCAGCGAGGACCACGCGGTGATGCGTCCGAGCATCGTGCCGGGCCTCGTCGCCTCCGCCGCGCGCAACGTCCGCCAACAGCAGAAATCACTGCGTTTCTTCGAAATGGGCCGCGTCTTCCGCAACTCTGGCGGCGGCAAGGCCAAGGACCAGGAAAGCGAAACCCTCGCCATCCTGCTATCGGGACCGGTCGCGCCCGCCGCGTGGAACCAATCCGAGCGTCCTGCCGAGCTTTACGACCTCAAGGGCCTCGTCAACGCGCTGGTGCCCAACCAGACCATCCGCTTCGCCCCGCGCGAGCGCGACGGCTTCGCGCTCGCCAGCGACATCAAGGCGGGCGACATCAACCTCGGCGTCTTCGCCCGCCTCCTGCCGACCCGCGAACGCGCGCTCGACTTCACCGCGCCGGTTTACGTGGCCGAACTCGATCTAACAAAGCTCCGCAAACTCCTCGCCGGCATCGACCACGCCGAGGACCTGCCGCAGTTCCCCGGTTCGTCGCGCGACGCCGCGATGGAAGTCGCCGCCACATTGCCGAATGCCGAGATCGAGAACGTCCTCCTCAAACTCGCCGAGCCGCTGCTCGTTTCCTTCGAGTGCTTCGACGTCTTCACCGACCCCACCGGCGAGAAACTCCCAGCCGACCGCAAGTCCGTCGCCTATCGTTTCCATTACCGCGCCACCGACCGCACGCTCAAGGCGGAGGACGTGGACGCGGCACATGCAAAGGTGCTCGAAACACTGAGAAGCAAGGCGGGAGTGAAGTTCCGGTGAAACGACGATTGACCGTGCCGTCCACGCGGGAAGATCCGGAGCCGGAGGCTCCGGCCACGTGAGGATGCGCCTTTTTCAGCAGCGCTGGACAGGCGCCGCCATTCCCTGAGCCGTCCATCTGTCGGCTTTTCGAAGTTCGTGCAAATCGGCACACGCATGGAGCCGCGGCTTGCGTGGCGGGTTTGAATGCGCCATGAAGCGCGGGCATGACGGGCCGGGAAATCAAGGAGGCGCTGGAGCGCGCGGGGGTGGTGCCGAGCAAGCAGCTCGGACAGAATTTCCTGATCGATCCGAACATGGCGCGGTGGATCGTCTCGCAATTGGAGGTCACGGAGGACGAAGCGGTGGTGGAGGTGGGTCCTGGCACCGGGGCGCTGAGCGAACATCTGGTCGGGCGGGTGCGGAAACTCATACTCATCGAGTTCGACGCGCGGCTGGCGGCAGCCCTTGCGGAGCGCTTCCGCGAAGATCCCACGGTGGAGGTGCACCACGCCGATGGCGCGCGCTTCGACGGACGCGTCTTGTTCAAACACCGGCCGGTGAAGTTCCTGGGCAACCTGCCGTATTCGAGCGGCGGGGCGATTTTGAAAAACCTGCTCAGCCGCCCGCATCCGTTTTCGCGGGCGGTGGTGATGCTGCAGAAGGAGGTGATCGAGCGGCTGGCGGCGGGGCCGCGCGATGACGCCTACGGGATTCTCTCGCTGCGGACGCAGGCGGACTGGGTCGTGGAGCCGCAACGCACGGTGCCGCCGGAGGCGTTCCACCCACGGCCGACGATCGATTCGGCGGTGGCGGTGCTGCATCCGCGGACCAGCGGGCTGCCGTGCTTCGACCGGCGTTTGTTCGATGAACTGGTGCGCCGTGGGTTCGCGCAAAGGAGGAAACAACTTGGCAAACAACTGCCCGCAGGCACGCCATGGCAAGAGATCGCCGCGCAGCTCGGAGTGCCCGTGACGGCGCGCGCGGAGGAGCTTTCGCTGCCACAATGGGTGGAACTGACCCGCGCCTGCGACACTCATCCGCTCAAGGACCTGGCGCAGAGTGCGGATGAGGTCTTCGATGTGGTGGACGCGCATGATGTGCCCGTCGGCACCGCGACGCGGGCGGAAATCCATGAGCGGGGCTTGATGCACCGCGCCGTGCATGTGCTCGTTTTCAACAAGCGCGGCGACCTGCTCCTGCAGCAGCGCTCGATGCACAAGGACGTGCATCCGGGGCTGTGGGGCACGAGTGTTTCCGGGCACTTGGACGCGGGCGAGGATTACCTGGCCGCAGCTATCCGCGAGATGGACGAGGAAATGGGAATCCGGGTGAACGAGGCACCCGCGGAACTCGCGCGCATCGCCCCGTGCGAGGCGACGGGCATGGAGCATGTGCGGGTTTTCCGCGCGCACTTCGATGGCAAGCCGCGCTTTCCCGCCGCAGAAGTGGAGGCGGCGTTGTGGCTGCCGGTGGCAGAAGTGGACGCCTGGGCCTCGGCGCGGCCGGAGGATTTCTCATCGGGTTTCCTCGCCTGCTGGCAGGCGCTGCGCCCAGCCATGGAATAGCGCAGGGTTTGGCGGAAAATGCGTGGCGCACCGGCATGCGTCGGCTAGTTTGGTAGTGCAACCCATCCAATCGAACCATGAAACCGCCCCCCGAAGAAACCGCCGCACTTGCCAGGAAAATTGCCGATGCCGAGGAACGGCTGCAATGGCTGGAGGAGGAAATCGAGGAGATCGGCCAACCCGCCGGACACGAACTGAAACGCCGGCTCGATGCCCTCAAAATCGAGAAGGCGGCGCTCAAGCGAAATCTGCTGGAAGCGCTCGACATGGATGACCCGGGCGGGAAGCGAATGGAAAACATCGAAATCCTGCTCGATTACATCCGCCGCGAGGAAGAGGCACTCGGGAAGGAGGCCGAGTTCCTGCATCAGTCGCCGCCCACCTCCGCGGAAGTGGCGGCACATGCAGGCTTGAAGCTCTTGAGCCTGGCGCTGGGGGCGATCAAGCGCGTGGTGGGCGGACATCATCCGCTCGGGATGTCGGTCTTTGTGAATCACAGCCCGCAATGGTTGGAGTCGCACGGGTTAAAGGATCCGGCCGGACCTCCAGCCAAGGAAAACCAAGCCTGATCCAGCCGCGGAAGATAATGGGTTCCACCGCCGGGCGAACCGGCGAATGGAACGTGAATGACAAGGTAGGGTTCCACCGCCGGGGGAACCGGCGAATGGAACGTGAATGACAAGGTAGGGTCCGACGCGTCGACTGCCTTTGGCATTCCTTTCGCCCCACATTCACCGG
>JALRFY010000128.1 GCA_023253625.1 Akkermansiaceae bacterium
CACTGAGTTTGTGAGAAATTCAGGCGTGTAGGCATCGCGGCGGATCGGCGTGCGGTGCAGTGCGCGTTCTTGCGGACCACCCGCTGTGCCGGGTTTTGCGAACCACAGCCGCTGGCCCGGCAAGCTGAGGCTGAACTCGACAAAAGCCTGCGCTACTGCGGGATTCGGCGCGCCTTTCAGCACGGCGATCGGGTCGCAGCTCAAGGTGGTGCCGCCTTCTGGCGCGATCCACACCAGGCGGCGGTTTCCGCCCCGCGTGCGCATTTCATCGGAATACGACCGGCCGTAGAAATCGATGCACATGCCGGCGGCTGCGTTGCCCTGCACCACATCGTGCGGGATCTTCGAGGCACTGTCGGTGAAATAGCGTGCGTTGGCGGCGAGCTTTTGAATGAGCCTCAGGCCGTTTTGCCAACCGCGGGCAATGGCGGCGTCGCGATCCGATTTTCCGGCCAGATCGATCTCGCGCAGGATTTCACTCTGCACGATCAACTCGAAGGTCCGCGCCACCGAGCCGCTCTTGGTGGGATCCGCCAGCGCGATGGTGCCGAAGTAGCGCGGATCAGTGAGGCAGCGCCACGAAACAGGATGCGGGAGCCCCAGGCGCTTCAAAACATCCGGATTGTAACAGATGCCAAACTGCGAAACGCAGGTGCCCACCCAAAGTGGGTCGTCGGGCCAGTAGCGCTCGCCGGTGAAATACTGCGGAACCGGACCGCCATCTGCGAACCACTCCGGGTGTTTCGTAAATACCTCAAGCGGCGCGAAGCGGTCCTTTTTCGCCTGGCCATTGAAATCCGGCTCGCCACCGCCGAAGAACAAATCCACTCCGATGCCTTCGCGGCCGGTTTCCGCCGCCGCCTTGAAGCCGGCATCAAGCACCATCCGGATCTCGGATGTGCCGCCGGGCGTGCGCCAGTCGAGGTGAATCGTGCGGCCGGTCCGCTCTCTCCAATACTGCGCGAAAGCCTCGCCGAACTCCTTGCGGATCGATTCATTGTGCGGCGTGAGAATCACCAGATGATCGTCTGCGTCACGTTTGGAAACACTCACGGTTTCGCGGCGCAGCACCAGCGGCAACGCGATGATCAGTGCCAGCAGCCCGAAGATGATGAGTGCCCGTGTTTTCAAAATCCACTATCTACAATCTTCCATCCACTATCCTCTCAGAACCACCACATCGTCGTGACGGGCATGCAGCATGATCGGTGCCTCGCCCGGTTCGTGGATGACGTGCGGGTTCATTTCCACGACCTGCTGGCGGCCTGACGGGGTTTCGATCCAGTATTGAATGCGCTGGCCGAGATAGGTGCGCTCGGAAATTTTCCCCTCCAGCGGATTGTCACCCGCGTCCTTGTGCAGCCGCCACGCTTCCGGGCGAATCGAAAGCCGCACACCCTCGCCCGGCAAGGGCACCCAGGCGGGATCGGTGACGCGGCCTGTGAGTTCCCCGGCTTCAGTGCGCACCCTTGCGACACCCTTGTTGTCCGTCCCGATCAACGTGCCGGGAATGAGATTCGTTTCGCCAATGAAATTCGCCACGTAGGCGCTGCGCGGATTGCGGTAAACTTCCTCCGGCGTGCCGATCTGGCCGACGCGCCCGCGGGTCAGGACCGCCATCCGGTCGGCCATCGCGAGCGCCTCTTCCTGGTCATGGGTCACATAAATCGCGGTGAGGCCGTTTTCCTTCACGATGCGGCGGATTTCGCGCCGCATTTCGACGCGGAGCTGCGCGTCCAGGTTCGAGAGCGGTTCATCAAGCAACAGGCATTTCGGCCTGACCACCAGCGCGCGGGCCAGCGAAACACGCTGCTGCTGGCCGCCCGACATCTGGTCGATCGAGCGGCCGCCGAATCCGGGCAGCTGCACCATCTCCAGCGCCTCCTCGACACGCAGCTTGATTTCCGGTTTCGGCACCTTTCGCTCCTCCAGCCCGAAGGCGATGTTCTGCGCCACCGTCATGTGCGGCCATAGCGCGTAGCTTTGGAAAACCATCGCCGCCTCGCGTTTGTGCGGAGGCATGCGGGTCACATCGCGCAGCCCGAAGCGCACCGTGCCGCTGGTCGGCGTTTCCAAACCCGCGATGCAGCGCAGCAACGTGGTTTTCCCGCAGCCCGATGCCCCCAGCAGGAAAAACAGCTCGCCCGCCTCGATGGTGGCCGCAATGCCATCCAGCGCGCGAACGCTCCCGAATTCCTTCACAAGATTTTCCACACAGATCGCTTCCATAGCCTTGGAACCGGCCCATGCTTTACCTGCGAGGTCCGCTGGCAAGTCCCAAAGCCGCCGTAATGGCGGTCAAATTTTTCCAAAGATTCGCTTGCAAGCCCGCCAAGCCGAAGCTAGCAAAGCCGCCCACCAATCTATTTGCTCGGATGGCGGAATTGGTAGACGCGCTAGACTAAGGATCTAGTGGGGCAACCCGTGGAGGTTCGAGTCCTCTTTCGAGCACTTTCCGTTGGAAATCAAGGAGTCCCGAAGCTGAAAGGCCTCGGGATTTTTTGTGTTTTGGGCGGGGCT
>JALRFY010000210.1 GCA_023253625.1 Akkermansiaceae bacterium
TTCGCTAGTGTAGCCGTTTTCCTTGGCGACTTCCACGGCGTCGAAGGTCTCGGTGAGCGAGCCGATTTGGTTCACTTTCACGAGGATCGAGTTGGCGGTGCCGGTGTCGATGCCCTTCTTGAGGAACTTGGTGTTGGTGACGAAGAGGTCGTCTCCGACGAGCTGGGTGGTCTTGCCGAGCTTGTCGGTGAGCACCTTCCAGCCGGCCCAGTCGTTTTCGTCGCAGCCGTCCTCGATCGAGATGATCGGGTATTTCTTCTGCAGCTTGGCGTAGTAGGCGACGAGTTCCTCGGCGGATTTCTCCGACTTGTCGGACTTCTTGAAGACATACTTTTTCTTCTTCTTGTCGAAGAACTCGGAGGAAGCGACATCGAGCGCGATGGCGATTTGATCGCCCACCTTGTAGCCCGCGAGTTCGATGGCCTTGCAGATCACGCCGAGCGCGTCGTCGGCGCTCTTGAGGGTGGGGGCGAAGCCGCCCTCGTCACCGACTGCGGTGGAGAGCCCGCGGTCGTGCAGCACCTTCTTGAGCGCGTGGAAGACTTCCGCGCCGTAGCGCAGGCCTTCGCTGAAGGTGGGCGCGCCGACGGGCATGATCATGAATTCCTGGAAGTCGATGGGGGCGTCCGAGTGCGCGCCGCCGTTGATGATGTTCATCATTGGCACGGGCAGCACCTTGGCGTTCGGGCCGCCGAGGTATTTGTAAAGCGGCATGCCGAGTTGGCCGGCTGCGGCCTTGGCGACGGCCATGGAAACGCCGAGGATGGCATTGGCACCGAGCGTCTTCTTGGTGGCGGTGCCGTCGAGCGCGAGCATCGCGGCGTCGATCGCGGCCTGTTCGGTGGCGTCGAAGCCGAGCAGGGCGGGGGCGATCTTGTTGTTCACGTTGTCCACGGCCTTGAGCACGCCCTTGCCGCCGAAGCGCTTTTGATCGCCGTCGCGGAGTTCGACGGCTTCGTTGACGCCGGTGGATGCGCCCGAGGGCACCGAGGCGCGGCCGATGGCTCCGCCATCGAGGTGGACGTCAACTTCGACGGTGGGATTGCCGCGCGAGTCGATGACCTGGCGGCCGCGGATTTCAACAATGGTGGTGTAGTCCATGGTATGTGTGTGGTGTGGAGTGAGAGTCCAAAACCAGAGGCCGGAGACCAGACTCAGGAGATGGGGGAGAAAACGGCTGGGTTTGAAAAAACCGGGCGAGTCACGGATTGTACGGCCGAATGTCCTGGATCGTGTGTGTGCGGAGTTCTTCGGTGAGGGGATCGCGGACTTCGACGGTTTCGCCGGGCTTGCGGCCGACGAGCGCCTTGCCGACTTCCGATAGGTAGGAGACGAGTTTTTTCTCGGGGTCCGAATCCCATGCGCCGAGCACGGTGATTTCCCCGGGGGTGCCGTTCGAGTCGTGGAGTGTGACGATGGTGCCGATGTTCACCGCGCTGGCGTCAGCGCCTTTGAAATCGGTGCCGCGGGCGCGGCCGATGTCGCGTTCCAATTCGTTCTTGCGGTGCCCAAGGTAGCGCTGGAGGTCCTTGGCGGACTTGTATTCGAAGTTCTCGCGGAGGTCGCCGTAAGAGCGGGCAATGGAGATGTCCTTGGTGTTTTGCGGGATGCGGACGCGGACGAGTTCGTCGAGTTCGGCCTTTTTCTTTTCGAGGCTCTCCCAGGAAACGAGCAGCGCCTCCTCGCGGCGTTGGCCGCCGCCGCTGACGAGTTCGCCGGTCTCCGGGCGGGCCTTGATGACGCGGGCCATCAGTGATTTTTTCTCGAGATCGCCGAACACCGGGCAATCCAGCATGCGGCGGGCGAAATTGCGGGCCTCGTTGGGGTCCATCGCCTTCACCAGATCGGCGAGCAGTGTCTTGTCGTCGCCGAGCAGGCTTTGCAGTCGGTTGGTCTTGCGCGGTCCGTCGGAGAGGTGGTCGTTTTCGAGCAGGTTGAGTATGGCGGCACCGACGTCCGAGGTGAACACTTCCGCAGCCGCGCCGTCGCGTTCGCGGCAGACCCAGATCAGGGCGTCGGCTCCTAGGTCACGGCGGGCGATGGCGCTGCAGAGGTGCTCAACGAGTGCCGGCAGCGCGCCGCGGTCCGAGAGGATGCGCGCGATTTCAGTGACGCCGCGGGCACCGACGCGGTCAAAGACATGCACCATCTTGTCCACCCATGCGTCGCCAAAGGCCTCGGGGAATGCATCATAGACGGCGCGCTGGCGCGCGGATGGCAGGCCGCTGGCTTCCTCGGCGAGTTTCACGGGCTCGGCGGTCTGCAGCAGGTCGGCGAGGCGTACTGCGGCGGAATCGAGTTCCAGGGTTTTGGACGAGCCGATCACTTCGTCGCGTGCGGCGACGAGTTGCATGGCCTGGCCGAGCTGGACGCGCGCGGCTTTTTTCGCGCCTTCGTCGATATCGCCGAGCAGGCGCTTGAGTGCCTCGGGATCTTGGTCGAAGGCGGAGATGTCGGAGGCGATGGCTTCGAGAGCCTTGATCATGCCCTTGATGTCGCGGGCGGCCTCGAAGTCGGCGAGGAGTGCCTCTGCCGGGCTTTGGCTGGCATCGCGCAGGATGATGGCCTCGGTGCGTTTCTGCGGGACGACGGCCTTGCGGCTCTCGCGCAGTGCTTTCCTGGCAGAATCCCACCATTTCTTGAATCCGGCTTCGGGGATGACGGCGCCGCAGAGTTCCTTTTCGAGCGCATCACCGGTCATGCTGCCGCCGTGGCTTTGGAGGAGGTGGACGATGAGTTCCACCGGATCGGACTTGGAGCGTTCGCGGAGTTCCTCGAGTTCCTCGATTTTCTTTGCGCGGAAATCGTCGGCGGGGACCCACTCGGTTTTCTTGATGGCGAACTGCAGGTCCATTTCTTGGTTCGTCGAGTTTTCGAAATCGATGACCAAGCGTTTGGCGGGCAGGTCCCAATCTTTCACCTTGCCGGCGCCGAAGGATTTGTGGATGCAGAAATTTCCGGGAGCGAGCTGGGAAAGACGCTCACCGACAGCTTTGGGGATACGGCCGGCATCGACCAATTTCGCCACTTCAGGGTGCATGGCGCGGAAGATGGGAACCGGCCCCGCAAAACGCAAGGCATTCCCGGGATTTCTTGCGGGATCCCGGGGTCAGCGGCTGTTCGCGGCGGCTGGCGGGACCACGCGCGGGCGCGGTTGTTGCGGTGCGGCGAGGTGGCCGTCTAGCACATGGTCGAGGCCGCGGCACAGCGCGCTGACGCGCCGGCGCCATTCCCGCGGCACCGCATCCAGCTGATCGCGGCCGGTGATCCGACCTTGATAGACAGGCTGGTTGTCGGAATCCTTGATCTCGATATGATAGATCGAGTTCTCGCGGCGGACGAGCGCGCTGCCTTCCTCGGTTGAGTAGCTGGCGGTTTGCGCGGCGCGGTTGACCACACGCATGGGTCCTCCGCAGACGCCGGGGAGGATGACGGAGTCCAGCAGCTCGCCGGGGAAGGGCGGGGTGGCGGCGGGCGCGGTGCCGAGTTCAAGCGTTACGACGAGCGGCTTGCCGGCGCGGAAGCCGGAGAGGGTGATTTGGTGGCCGGGCTTGTGCAGGCGGAGCAGGGCGGCGAGCTGGGCTTCGTTGACGAGCATCTGGTCGCCGAGTTTCCATAGGATGTCGAACTCGCGCAGGCCGGCTGCGGCGGCCGGGCTGTCCGCGTCGATGGAGCGGACGATGAAACCGATTCCTGGCGGCAGCGACGGAAGTTGCGCGGCGAGGGTGGTGTCCGGTTTGGAAACGTGGAGTCCGAGCCATGCGCGGGACGTTGTTTGTTCGCGCGGCACCGGCGTTTCATCGGCGGCGCAGGCGAGGGTGGCGGCCAGCAGGGCGATGAGCGAAAAGGGTTTCATGTCAAAATGCGCTCACGGGCATGAGCAGGATTTCCTCGCGGGGTTGCGAGATATTCATGACGATGCCGGTTTCCTCGTCGAGCAGGCGGCTTTCCTCGACCACCTGGAGACGCAGAGTGCGCATGGTGTTGCCGTCGGGGGTGTCGCTCCAGCCTTCGTCGATCATGTCCTCGATGCGGCCGGATTCGCTGATGAGGGTGAATTCCGGCGTGTTTCCCATGGTGAGGCTATCGGCGGTGCGGGGCAGGTCGCGGTCGATCATCCCGACGACGAACCATCCGGTGGCGAGTGCCGCAGCCATGCTGCCGGTCAAAACCAGCCAGCGGTGGCGGAGTTTGCCCGTATCGCCGGCGAGGTCGTCGATGATGGATTCGATGCCACGCTGGCCTTCGGCGGTGAGTCCGGGGGGCATCAGGCGGGCCAGGATTTCCTCGATTTGGTGGTTTTCAGGCATGGCGCACCTCCTTCCGGCGGCGAAGTTCTTGGGCGAGTTGCTCGAGCGCGTAGCGGTAGCGGGATGCGGCCGTGTTGGGCGAGATGGCGAGGGCTTCGGCGATCTGCTGGAAGGTGAGGCCGCCCCAGAATTTCATCACCACCACCTCACGCAGCTTGTCGCTCAGACGCTGGACGGCATCGCGCATCAGGTGCGCGTCCTCGTCGTCCTCCAGCAGTGGATCAAGCCAGACATCCTTGAAGTCGTTGAGGTAAATGACCGATTCCTCGCGCTTGCGGCGGCGGCGTTCGCTGCGGTGGTGGTTGAGCCCGCAGAAGCGGATGGTGGAGAACACCAGCGGCAGGTCCGGCGGTTGCTGGCCCTTGTCCGCCTGGTGGTGCCACATGCGGACGATGGCCTCCTGCACCAAGTCCTCCGCGTCCTCGCGGGTCTGGGTCCAGCCGCGGGCGAACAAGAGGAGGCGCGGGCCGTTTTCGGCCAGCCATCGCTTCCAGACGCTCGCATGAGACTGCATCACGGGGAAGAATGCCCCGGAACAGGCATTTTGTCTGCAATTTCCTGCCACGCATCCATCTTTTTGGCCCTGCTCCCGAGATTAGAACACTTCAAACCGCTGTAGCGTGCTGAGCAAAAGTGGACTGAATTAAATCGAGCAAAAGTGGATTACTTCACTGATTGACCGATTGCTCTGGCATCCTGGCTTCTGATGTTTCTCGTTCGGCCCACCGCCGGA
>JALRFY010000218.1 GCA_023253625.1 Akkermansiaceae bacterium
AACCGCTGACGATCACGCGCGATGGGGTCATCTTGTCGGGGCATCGCCGCTACTGCGCTGCCACGGTCGCGCGCCTTGATACGGTGCCGGTGGCGACGAAGCCTCGCTCTTCGCCGCCGAACTCATGCGCGCCTACCAGCGCTACGCCGAACTGCGCGGCTGGAAATGCGAACATCTCGAAAGCAGCCCGTCCGAAGTCGGCGGCTTCAAGGAGGTCATTTTGAAAATCACCGGCGACGAGGTGTTCCGCCACCTCAAATACGAATCGGGCGTCCACCGCGTCCAGCGCGTGCCCGCCACCGAGACGCAGGGCCGCGTTCACACCTCCACCGTCACCGTCGCCGTGCTGCCCGAGGCCGAGGAGGTCGATGTCGATCTCAAGCCCGACGAGCTGCGCATTGAAGTCTGCCGCGCCGGAGGGGCCGGCGGCCAGCACGTCAACCGCACCGAATCCGCCGTGCAGGTGTTCCATTTGCCCACCGGCCTGATGGTCCGCTGCGAGGAAGGCCGCTCGCAGATCAAGAACCGGGAACTCGCCCTGCAAATCCTCCGCTCAAAACTTTACGAGCGCCAACTCGCCGAACAACAGCAAGCCTACTCGTCACATCGCCGCGCCCTCATCGGTTCCGGCGACCGCTCGGAAAAAATCCGCACCTACAATTTCCCCCAATCGCGCGTCACCGACCACCGCATCGGCCATACCACCCACAACCTGGCCGGCATCATGGCCGGCGACTTCACCGAATTCACCACCGCCCTGCAGAAAGCCGAAATGGCCGAACGCCTCGCCGAAGCCGGCTCCTGAGGCAATCGTCCGCAGCAGGCGGCGGGGTGAATGCTGCAACTTTTTCCGGCGGGTGGGGTTTTCCCAGTATCCATCCGATTTGCCGCCATGAACCGCCAGCCACACCGCACCGACGAGTCGTTTGAAGACGACGCCGTCTGGAAACTGCTCGCCGCCTCGCCGCCCGCCACCGCCAGCCCACGCTTCGGCAGCGACACGGTGCGCATGGCGCGCCTCGCCGGACAGCCGCGGCCATGGTGGAAACGCCTGACCGCCGCCGCGCCACTGGCCGGGCTCGCCGCCGCATCCGCCGCCGTGACCCTCGCCATGACGGGCTTGCTGCGTGACCACCCCGCCGCGCCCGCTGAGCAGGCCGGCTTTTCGGAAATCCAGGAAATCGCCGAAACCGAAATCCTGCTCTCCGCCGTGGATCATCTTGACCGCTTCAGCGATGGCGAGTTGGTCAGCCTGATCGGGTTCTGAGCCTCAATCCCACTGCGGCCGCGAGGCACCGAGCCATGCGGCGATGAAGCTGGCCCCGATATGCGCGAACAGCGCGTAAAGGCACAACTGCTGGGCGGACAGGCCGGTGTCGATCACCGACTTCACCGCAGTATGCACCTGCGATTGCAGCGCCTCGACCGATCCCGACCACGCCCAATAGGCGGCGATGAACGGGCGGGTGATGGCCTCGATATGCTCCGGCAGGGCGAGCACGGCACCGGACAGCGGAAGCTGGAAACCGACCAGATAGATCGACATCAGCGAGGCCTGCTCGGCGGTGCGCATCCAGGCGGAGATCGCCAGGCAGGTCGAGGTCATCGCCGCGTTGATCAGCAACAGGAACCACGCGTGCTGGGCGAAATCGCCGCGGAACGGGCCGAAGAAATTGACAAAAAACGCCATCCACAGCGATTGCGCGACCACCAGTAAGGTCAGGAACACGACCTTCGATGCGAGATAGGCCGATGGCCGCAGGCCGCCGAATTTCTCTTTTTCGAAGATCGGCCGTTCCGCAGCGACCTCGCGGGCCGAGTTGTTCGAGCCCATGAGCGCGAGCAGGACGACTTGGAACATGATGATGCCGGAGACCGCCGAGCCGACTTTCGCCTGATCCGCGCGCACGCGCTGCTGCTCCTGAATCTCGACGAAGACATCGGTGGGCCGCACCTCGGAATAACGGCTGATGTTTCCCGAGGCCTTGTCGCTGAACAAGGTGACCAGCACCGGGAAGCACAACAGGATGGCCAGCTGCAGCAAAACCTGGGCGCGGTCGCGGGCGAAAATGCGGCAGCGGCGCGAAAGCAGCGTGAAGAACTGGCTGAAAAACCCCGGTAGCGCCGCAGCCTGCGGGGCGGCTGCCGCGCCATCGTCATCCGGCTGGCCCGCGGGAATGTTCAAGGCACCGCTGGCAACCAGCCGCTCGCGGTGGTGATCGAGCATTTTCTGATAGGACTCGCTGTGCTTGCACCACGAATTCCGCCAGCTCTCCGATGCCTGGGTGGCAAGGCGCGGATAGACCTCCTCGGTGTCCTGCACCGAGAAATAATGCGTCAACTTCGCCGGTGGCCCGTGGAATGCAATGCGGCCCTCGTGCAGGACGAGGATCGAGTCATACAACTCAAGATGCGCCAGCGAGTGGGTGACGGACATCACGATGCGCCCGTCCTTGCGCGAGAGGTCGTGAAGCAGGTGCACGATTTCACGCTCGGACCTTGGATCGAGACCGGAAGTCACTTCATCGCAGAGCAGGATTTTCGGGTCGGACACCAGCTCCATGGCCAGCCCGAGCCGGCGCTTTTGTCCGCCGGAAAGCACCTTCACCCTGCGGTCTGCAATCCCCGTCAGGCCGGTTTCCTCAAGCACGCGGTCGATCCGGTCATCAAGCTCCCCGGCACCCTTGCAGCGGACGCGCAACCGGGTGGCGGCCTCGACGGACTCATCCACGGTGAGCGGATCGTAGGCGATGGAAAACTGCGGCACATAGCCGATCTCGGTGGGCTCGAAATCCTCGTCCTCGGACAGGTTCCTGCCCTCCCAGAACAATTCGCCGCCGGACTCGGGATTGAGCCCGGCGATGGTTTTGAGCAATGTGGTCTTGCCACACCCGGATGGACCGACGATGGCCATGAAATGCCCTTTTGGCACGCGGAAGGACGCCCGGTCCACCAGCGGGATTTCCTCACCATCCTTGCGGATGCAAAAAGTGACTTCCTTAAGCTCTAACATAAACGTCGGATCAACCGGAACGGCCCGCGGACAGGGAATGTTTCACTCCAGCGGCACGATGCGAACGCGCCCGCCGGTCATGCGGTGCATGTCTGCGGCGAGCGTGGGTGCGGCATCATCCGATGGGGTGGTGGCTGCGGATGCATCCAGCGCGTTGCGCAGCGCGCCCTCGACCAATTGGCCGCAGTGGATTTTCATTGGTGGCAGCGTGCCGAGGTCTCCGGCGAGTTCCTGCGCGCTGAGTTGCTTTGCCTCTTCGGCGGTCTTGCCCTTGAGCAACTCGGTGGCCATCGAGGCCACGGCGATGGCCGTCTGGCAGCCGAAGGCTTGGAACGATGCGCGGTCGATCACCCGCTTGCCGTCCTTTTCGGTGAATTTGAGCCACATCCGCAGCATGTCGCCGCATTCCGGCGATCCGACGGTGCCGACGGCATCGGCATCGGCGATCTCGCCTTGGTTCCGCGGGTTGGCGAGGGCTTCATGGACTTTGTTTTCGAAATCGCTCATGGGCTGTGCGCGTCGTACAATAAGAGCGCACCGGCCCAGTTCAAGCGCCGTGTCGCCATGGATGGCTCGCCCGAAAAAGGAGATCCGCCCCGCCAAGTTCGATATTGGCAGGGCGTGGCGTGGGTCCTAGCTTGGCCGCCCGCATGCCAGACATGACCCGATTCCACTTCACCGGCATCTGTGGCACGGCCATGGGTGCCGTGGCCGCCGCCATGAAACAGCGCGGCCTCAGGGTCACCGGCTCCGATGCCAATGCCTACCCGCCGATGTCGGATTTCCTGCGCGGCCAGGGCATTCTGGTGGCCGAGGGCTACGATGAAAAAAACATCCCGGCGGGCACCGAAGTGGTCGTGATCGGCAATGCCATCTCGCGCGGCAATCCCGAGGCCGAGGCCGCGCTCGAGCGCAAGCTGCTCTACCAATCGCTGCCGGAGGTGATGAAGGAGCATTTCCTGCGCGGGAAGCGCAACTTCGTCGTCGCCGGCACCCACGGCAAAACCACCACCTCCGCGATGCTCGCGTGGCTGCTGCGCCATGCCGGCCGCGATCCCGGATTCATGATCGGCGGTTTGCCGAAAAACCTCGGCCGCGGCGCTCATTTCACCGACTCGGAATTCAACGTGCTCGAAGGTGATGAATACGACACCGCCTTCTTCGACAAGCGCTCGAAATTCCTCCACTACCTGCCCGAGTGCGTCGCCATCAACAACATCGAGTTCGACCACGCCGACATCTACCACTCGCTCGACGAGATCAAGCTGAGCTTCCGCCGCCTGCTCAACAATGTCCCGCGCAACGGCATGGCCTTCGTCAATGGCGACGATCCGAACTGCATGGATGTCTCGCAAAACGCGCCCTGCCCGGTGACCACCGTCGGCTTCGGGGAAAACTGCACGTTGCGCGTCACCGGACTGAACTACGAAGAGCACCGTAGTTCATTCGAACTCGGCGGCGTTTCCCATTCGGTCAGGATGGCTGGAGAGTTCAACGTGCGCAACGCCGCGATGGCCGCCGCCGCCGCCGGCTTCGCCGGGCTGACAAACGACGAAATCCGCGCCGGTTTGGAGAGCTTCGAGGGGGTGGCACGCCGCCAGGAACTCCGCGGCGAGGAACGCGGCGTGAAGGTGATCGATGACTTCGCGCACCACCCCACGGCGATCCGGCTGGCGGTGCAGGGCCTGCGCCAACGCCACCCCGGCGCGCGGCTGTGGGTGCTGTTCGAGCCGCGCTCCAACACCACGCGCCGCGCGGTGTTCCAGAACGAACTGGCCGAGTCACTCGCGCTGGCGGACCTCGCCGTGGTCGCCGCCATTCCGGACCTGCACAAGATTCCCGAGCACGACCGGCTCGATCCCACGCGGCTTTCCGCCGATATCACGCGCCACGGCGGCAGCGGTTTTTATCTGCCCGATGTGGAAGCCATCGTTGCACATGTCAGCAGCCGGGCCGCACCAGGCGATGTGGTGGCGGTGCTCTCCAACGGCGGCTTCGGCGGCATCCACGAGAAGCTGCTCGCGGCCTTGCGGGCGTGAACCCGGAATCCGAAGTTCAACCTGTGATTCGGCGAATTGAACCACTGAAACACTGAGCACCACCGAAATCACTGAGTTTGTGGGAAAGCGAATTTCAGTGGTTTGCAGTCTGTTGGGTTCCAATTTGGGCATGAAAAAACCGCCCTGTTCCGGAGAACGGGGCGGCGTGAGCGGTTAGCCTAAAAAGGAAAATGAGAATCTGGCCATGATCCCGAAAATCAGCTTGAATCAAGGGAATGGAAGCGTCCGTATCCCTGATTTCGGCTCACCCGCAGGGTGAGGGCAAAACGGCCCCGAAAGCCCCCGTCGGCCGGTGGCCGGTGGACACTCCCGGGGGGCGCTTTTACGCCGAGTGGGACGACCAGGCTCCCGTCACTCGCGAAGGCCAGCTCATGTTCTTTTTTCAGTTCCTGCACGTCGGCGGGCGCTGGGAGGAGTTTCTCCGCCACTGCCCGCTCCACTACACAGGGAACCGCGGCAGCGGCGCGCCCAACGTCATGGGCACCGCCATGCTCAGCATCCTCTGCGGGCACTGGCGCTACGCCCATATCAATGCCGTGCGCGGCGACGGCATCAACCCCGGACTGTTAGGTATGAAGGGTGTGATTAGTGAAGACGCCGTGCGCCTCGGCATCGGGCGCATTGAGGAAAAAGCCGGCCACAACTGGCTCTCCGACCAGATCCTTGGTAGCATTGCCCCCGCCCTACACCTGCCGTGGATCCTCGACATCGACGTCACCATCAAGCCGGTCTACGGCCATCAACAGGGAGCGGAAATCGGCTACAACCCGCAAAAACCCGGCCGTCCGAGTCATGTGTATCACAGTTACTTTGTCGCCAACCTGCGCATGAGCCTTGGAGTGGAAGTCCGTCCCGGCAAAGAACACGCCGCCGCCAAAGGATTGCCCGGCCTCTGGCAGACGTTGGACAAACTCCCCCGCGAGCAGTGGCCCACCTTCAGCCGGGGCGATTGCGGTGTAGCGTGCTGAGCAAAAGTGGACTGAATTAAATCGAGCAAAAGTGGATTACTTCACTGATTGACCGATTGCTCTGGCATCCTGGCTTCTGATGTTTCTCGTTCGGCCCACCGCCGGA
>JALRFY010000160.1 GCA_023253625.1 Akkermansiaceae bacterium
GTTTTTTTCCAATACGCACCTGGCGAGGTATTCGAGGTTCACCTGGTGGACGATGCCGATGCCGGGCGGGACGACCTTGAAGGTGTCGAAGGCCTGCTCGCCCCATTTGAGGAACTCATAGCGCTCGCGGTTGCGGTGGAATTCGAGATCAAGGTTGCGGGCGAGCGAATCGCCGGTGCCGGCGTAATCAACCTGCACCGAGTGGTCCACAACGAGGTCCACGGGCACGAGCGGCTCGATCATTTTCGCGTCCCTGCCCATGGCGTGGACGGCGGAGCGCATGGCGGCTAGATCGACGAGCAAAGGCACGCCGGTGAAGTCCTGCAGCACAATGCGGGCGACGACGAACGGTATTTCATAATCGCCCGGGTTCTTCGCGTTGTAGTTGGCGAGGTTTTTCACGTCGGCATCGGTCACCTTGAGGCCGTCGTTGTTGCGGAGCAGTGATTCGAGCACGATCCGGATCGAAACCGGGAGTTTGGGGAGGTTGGAAAATCCTTGCTCGGCGAGCGCGGGGAGCGAATGGAATTTACCTTCTGTGCCGGAGCCGGTGGTGAATGTGCGGAGGGTGTTCATGGTCGGGATGCGGTGAGCGGACTGCGGCAGAGGATCTGTGCCGCGGGAAGAAGTCGCGCGGAGGCTGGCGGCCGCTGGGGCATTTGTCAAAATCGTTCCTCGCCGGGTCTCGCAGGAGGGGGCCTGCGCCGGTGCAGGGAGGCAAGGCCCGGCTGCGGCTTTCGTGAAAGCACCCGATGTGGAAGAGGTTGCCGGTCTTCCTTCCCCGCGCCATGCTCCGGCCGCGCATGGCTCGTCAATACACCCTCCACCGCACCGCAAGCCCGCCTCCTTCCGGTATCGATTACCGGAAGGCCCTCAATGCCGAGCAATACGCCGCCGTTTCCTCGCCGCCGGGCCGCGCGCTGGTCATCGCCGGGGCCGGGTCGGGAAAAACCCGCACGCTCACCTACCGCGTCGCGTGGTTGCTGGACCACGGCGTCGATGCACGCCACATCCTTCTTCTCACCTTCACCAACAAGGCCGCACGCGAAATGACCGGGCGCGTCCGAGATCTCGCCACGCACGATACCTCCGCCCTGTGGGCTGGCACGTTCCACTCCATCGGCTCGCGCATCCTCCGCCGACACGCCGAGGACATCGGATTCACCCGCTCGTTTTCCATCCTCGACCGCGATGACCAGAAGTCGCTGCTCAAGGCCGTCATCGCCGATTGCGACATCGACACGAAACAACGCCGCTTCCCCAAGCCCGATGTCCTCGCCTCGGTGTTTTCGCTCATCGAAAACACCGGCTCCACCCTCGAGGAGACCATCGCCGACCGCTACGACCACCTTTACGAATGGTCCGGGGAAATCGAGCGGGTCCGCGCCGGCTACATCGCCAAGAAGCTCGACACCAACTCGATGGACTTCGACGACCTGCTCTGCCAGACCGTCCGCCTCTTCGAACAAAGGCCCGACCTGCTCGATCTCTATCAGAAACGCTTCAGCCACATCCTCGTGGATGAATATCAGGACACCAACCAGGTGCAGGCCCGCATGATCGACCTGCTCGCCGGGGATTCCAACCGCCTGATGTGCGTCGGCGATGACGCGCAGTCGATCTATTCGTGGCGCGGTGCGGACATGTCGCTCATTCTCGGGTTTTCAGAAAAATACCCCGGTTCCACCGTTCACACCATCGAGACGAATTACCGCAGTGTTCCCGAGATCCTCGCTCTCTCGAACGCCGCCATCCGGGCCAATACCGGCCGCATCGAAAAAGACCTCCGCTCATCCCGCGAGGCTCTCGGAGTGAAACCCGGCCTCGTCGCCCTGCCCGATCCCAACACCCAGGCGGCCTTCGTCGCCCAGCGCATGCTGGAACTCCACGAAACCGGCGTCCCGTTTTCCGAAATGGCCGTGCTCTACCGCGCCCACTTCCAGAGCCTGGAAATCCAGATGGAACTCACTGCCCGCGGCATCCCGTTCCTGATCACCAGCGGCCTGCGCTTTTTCGAGCAGGCCCATATCAAGGACGTGTCCGCCTTCATGCGTTTCGTCGTCAACCGCCGCGACGAAGTCTCCTTCCTGCGCATGGTCTCCCTGCTGCCCGGCTGTGGCCCGAGCACCGCCGCCAAGCTCTGGAACGAGTGGGAAAACACCGGCCTCGCCGGAAATGAGAACCCGCCAGCCAAGTGGTCCGGGATCCTGCTCGGATTCAAGGTCCCGAAAAAGTCCGCCAAACACTGGGAGCAACTCTGCCATACCCTCGACGAACTGACGCCAGACGGCCAATTCGCCACTCCGTCCGCGATGATCTTCTCCATCCTCGAGGGCGTCTATGACGACTATCTCGGTGCCACTTTCGACAATGCCGAATCCCGCCACGCCGATCTCGAAAAACTCTCCGAATACGCCGCCAACTTCACCAACATCCTCGAGTTCCTCCAACAACTCTCGCTCATGTCCTCCACCGACGGCGACCCCGTCGCCTCCGCCAACGATCCCCAAGCCGCCGGCCATGATCGCGACGAAGTCACCTTGTCCTCCATCCACCAGGCCAAGGGACTGGAATGGCGGGCCGTGTTTCTCATCTGGCTCGTCAACGGCCAGTTCCCCAACGGCCGCATCCTCGAAGCCGACGACTCCGACATGCTCGAGGAAGAACGCCGCCTGTTCTACGTCGCTCTCACCAGGGCCAAGGATGAGCTTTACCTCACCTACCCGATGATGAACCCGAAATCTTACTCCGGGGATGTTTTCTGCTCACCCTCGCAATTTCTCGACGAATACCCGCAGCACCTGGTGGAGGAATGGACCGTGGCAAATGACGACCCGTGGTCCGCGGACGAGCCGTTCTAACAGGAATGGCGGGCCTGCGCCAGTGTGAGATGAGGGAGCAAAGGTAGGGCGGCACCGCCGGGGGATGTGGTGGGAATGATGAGTCAATGGCAGCCGGAAGGTCGGTTCATTGAGCGGCCATTTGCGTTCCATACACGCGGTTCCCCCGGCGGTGGAACCCCAACGGCGGCCGATCAGATCTCGATCTCGCCCTCGAACACGAAGTCCGCCGGACCGGCCAAGGTGACGTTGGCGAAGGTGTGTTCGCCGGTTTTTTCGAAACCGATCTCGAGCGTGTCGCCGCCGGCCACGTCCACCATCACCGGTGAGGTTGCCCCGGTGAGCAGGTGGTGGATCAGGGCGCAGGCGACCATCCCGGTGCCGCAGGCGAGCGTCTCGTCCTCGACTCCACGCTCGTAGGTGCGGATGGCGATGTGGCCTGGGGCGAGCACATGCGCGAAATTGGCATTGGTGCCGGCGGGCGCGAAGAATCCATGGCGGCGGATCGCGCGACCGTGGGTGCGCACGTCGAGATTGTCGAAATCCGCGTGGCTTTCGATGAATGCGACGGCGTGCGGCACGCCGGTGTTGACCGAGTGGATCACGGCATCGAGCCCGGAAATCGCAACTCCGGTGTCGAGTTTCAGGTCTTTTGGTTCGGACATCGCGATGCGCACATGGTCGCCGGCCATTTCCGCGGCGAGCGTTCCGGCGATGGTTTCAAAGGTGACGCGCTCCGGGATTTCCTCGCCGAGATGGGCGGTGAAGCGGCCGAAGCAGCGCGCACCGTTGCCACACATTTCGGCCTCGCCGCCGTCGGCATTGTAATAGCGGAACTTGAAGTCCGCGCCGTGCTCGGCCGGTTCGACCGCCAGCAAGCCGTCCGCGCCGATCCCGCGATGGCGGTCGCAGAGCGCGGCGATGGTGTCTTGATCGAGGGAGATCGAGAGGTCGCGGTTGTCGATGACAACGAAGTCGTTGCCGGCGCCGTTCATTTTGTAGAAGTGGAGGAGCATGGCGGGTGAGATGGATGGGTTGCTAAGCCGGACGCGCGCCGCAGGCAAGCGCAAGGCTTGAAATGAACGCGCTCCGGGGAAAGAATCGGTTTCAAATGAAACTGCTCCGGTTTTTCTCCTCAGTCGTTTGTGCCGCCGTTTGCGGTTTTTCCAACTCCGCGGCCTCAGCGGACACGCCGCCGGTTCCGAACGTCGTGATCGTGTTTCTCGACGATTCCGGCTACTCGGATTTCCGCCCGTTCGGCGATCCGGGGTATCCGACGCCGAACGTGGAAAAGCTCGCGGCCGATGGCGTGCGTTGCACGCGATTTTACGTGCCGCAGGCCGTGTGTTCGGCGTCGCGCGCCTCGTTGCTCAGCGGTTGCTATCCCGAGCACACCGGAGTGACCGGGGCCCATGGCCCCGGCGCGCAAGGGCTCTCGCCGCGCTTCACCACCATGGCGGAAATGTTGAAGAAACGTGGCTATGCCACCGCGCAGTTCGGCAAGTGGCACATCGGCGACACCCCGCAGACGCGGCCGATGGCGCGCGGGTTCGACGAACATGCCGGCCTGATGATCTCCAACGACATGTGGCGCTGGAACCCGGTCTGGAAAAAACGCGTGGGCGACGCGCCGCTTCCATATTGGGAAAACGGCGCGATCAAGATTGCGGACGTCACGCCGGACCACCAGAAGCACCTCACCGGCTGGGCGACCGAGGGTGCGGTGCGCTTCATCCAAAAACAGCGGGGCGGCGAACGGCCGTTTTTCCTCTATGTCGCCCATTCCATGCCACACGTGCCGCTCTATTGCCGCGACGAATTCATGGGCAAGTCCGGCAAGGGCTTGTATGGCGACGTGATGCTGGAAATCGACTGGTCGGTGGGTGAAATCGTCAAGGCGCTCGATGAGACCGGCGTGGGTGAAAACACCATCGTCATGCTCACCTCCGACAACGGACCTTGGGAGGAGTTCGGCAACCACGCCGGGACAACCCCGTTCCGGGAACACAAGGGCACCAGCTTCGACGGCGGCACGCGCTCGGCATTGATCGCGAAATACCCGGGGTATTTGAAGGCGGGATTGGTGAACGATCGCGCCTTCGCCTCCATCGACCTGTTTCCCACCATTGCCCATCTCACCGGAGCGGAGCTGCCGGAATTCGGAATCGACGGCCGGAACGTCTGGCCGCTGCTGCGCGGCGACGAGGGCGCGGTGAATCCGCACGACTGTTATGTGTTTTCCATCGGTGCCGGACTGGAGGCGGTCATGACGGGCGATGGGGAATGGAAGCTGCACCTGCCGCACGACTACCGCAACGTGGTGCGGCCCGGCAACGACGGCGAGCGCGGTGTGACGCAAAATTCGAAGATCGAGCTTTCACTCTTCAACCTGAAACGGGATCCGATGGAAGGGGACAATGTGATCGGGGATCACCCGGAAATCGCCGAACGCCTGCAGGGTCATGCGGAAGCGCATCGCAAGAAGTATCCGCAGCGGAAGCGCGGCGGATGATGCTCCATTCACGGTTTTTCCGCAAAGCGCTGCATCTCGTGGTGGCATTCGGCGTTTTGCCAGCTGCCGTCGTGGAGGATGATGCGGTAGGCGTGCCGGATCGATTCGCCTTTCTTCACCGGGAGCGCCTTGTGCTGGAGCATGGCGGGGTTGGCGAACCAGAAGGGGAGTTTCGCATTGTGGCAAAGATACCAGCTCGCGGGATGACGCGGGTTTCCGGAGTGGTCAAGGATGGTCAGTCCGGCGGGCTTGCCTTGCAGGGTGCCGGTGATATTGAGCCAGCGCGCGTGATGGCGGTGGATGTCCATTCCGCGGCGGCCATCGCTGTCGGTGTATGCGATTGCCGTGAATTCCTTCGCGCCGCGCCATGAGAATCCGGCGTAGCCGCCCCAGTCGCGGCCACCCGGTTCGCCGGGGAGCGGGGTGCGGTCGAGCGTCACGTCGGCAAGCGCCTTGGTGGTGATGCTCCATGTGACTTGTGCGCCGCGCGGCCCGGCCGGCCGCTCGATTTCGATCACAACCGTGTCCTCCAGAACCGCGGGGCCTTCCGGGTCGGGATATGACAACTCGCGGTAGCGGATGGTGGCGGCGGAGTTGTCGGGATGGGATACGATCGCGGCGTCTTCGATGCGGTTGAGTCCCGGCTGTTTTCCGGTCTTCGGGTTGGTTTCCCAGAAGTTCACGCCGTTGATGTATTTCCAGGAAAACCACAGTCCGTAATGCCAGACGTGATCCGGCGGAGCCACCCAGACGGTGTTGCGTCCGTCGGCAGTGGCGAGCACTTCGAAATGCGGATCGCGCGGCGCGGCATCGAGCACGAAGCGGACGAGCGTGCCGTTTTCACCGGTCAGTTCGAGCGAGCGGTTGCCGTCCTGTTTCCACAGCGGTCCCGCAATTGCGCCGGTGACAAAGCACAATGACAACAAGCCTGTTTTCGCGGAATGGATCAGCTTTGTTGCCATGGCCCGCGGATTTCGTGGCTCATCATCGCGTTGAGCGGTTCCGGTGAAACGATGCGGTATGCCTGCGGATCCCAGACGATTTCCTGGCCGGATTGAATGGCGATGGTGGAGAGGTGGCTCATGGCATCCGAACGCACGGCGTCGCCGATCGGGCCGACGCTTGGCTTGTGGTCGCGCACGGCATCGACGAAGGCCTGATAGTAATTGTTCTGATAGGGCACGCGCTTGGCGTCCGGGCCTGGTTTCTCGCGGAACCAATCCATGTTGCTGGCGGCGTAGCCACCGCGGCTGAGACTCACCCATCCCTTGGGGCCGAAGAAGGTGGTGCCATCGGCGGCCCAATTCTTGCGATAGGCTTCGACGATGGGCTTGGCGATGTCTGCGCTCATGAAGCGCGCTTTGATGCCGCCGGTGAACTCCATCCGGACGTCCCAAGTGGTGAGGGTGTTGAAGAGTGCGTCGGGCGTGGCGGCGGTGCCGGTGCCGCGGATCTTGTAAGGGCCGGCCATGTCGTGATCGAGTCCCCAGATCGAGATGTCGAGCGGGTGCGCGCCCCAGCCGGCGATGAAGCCGAGCGCATAGTCCTTGCAATACCACGAACCCTTGCTCGTGATGCGGTCCTTGGAGCAGGGCTTCATCGGCGCGGGGCCGATGTAGAGGTCGTAATCGAGGCCGTCCGGCACCGGGATTTCCTCAAGCGATCCGCCGCCCTGGCCACCGGGTGCCCAGATGTCGATGCGCTCGATCTCGCCGATGCAGCCGTTGAGCACCAGTTCGATGCCGCGGCGGAGGATTTCCTGGCTGCGCTGCTGGGTGCCGTATTGGAAAATGCGGTCGTGTTTCACACAGGCGTCGAGCATCGCCTTGTTCTGGGCGAGCGTGTGGCCGAGGGGTTTTTCGACATATACATCCTTGCCCGCACGCACGGCGGCGAGGCCGATCGGGACATGCCAGTGGTCGGGCGTGGCGATGACCACCGCGTCGATGGAATCGTCGGCCAGGAGATCGTGGAAGTCGTTGTAAAGCTTCGGTTCGTGGCCCTGTGCTTGCTTCACACGCTGGCCGGCCGCCTCGCGCTTGTGGCGGAAGGGATCGGCGATGGCAACGGAGGTGGCGCCTTTCGCGGAGAGGAAATTCTGCAGCAGCCCGCTGCCCTGTCCGCCCACGCCGATGTGGCCGAGGCGCACGGTGCGGGTGGCGGCGTCCTCGCCAAATACACGGCTGGGGAGGATGAGCGGTGCGGCGAGCGCGGCAGTGGAGTTGGTGAGAAAGCGGCGGCGGGTGGTTTTCATGAGATTTGAAATTTCAACTTTGAAATACGAGATCGCCTCAGGCCGCCCACTGGCGCAGCCGTTCGGCGGAAATTTTCACGGCTTCCTCACCGGCGATTTCGAGTGTGGTGGGTCCATCGAATCCTTGTGAGAGCAGTTCCTTCACGATGGCCTCGATGCCGACGATGCCGTCGCCCAGCGGGATGAGACCCATGCCGCAGCCGTATTGTTTGCCGCGCTGTGGCAGCCATTCCTCCGGCATGTCCTTCCAGTGCACGTGCTTGATGCGCGGACCGAAGGTTTTGACGAATTCCAGCGGATCGCCGCCACCGAGCCACGAGTTGCCGGTGTCCAGATTGATCCCCACGGTTTTCTCATGGCCGAGCGCGTCGAGGATGCGCGACATGCCGTCCACGGTGTCGGTGAGAATGCCGTGCGGTTCCAGCAAGAGTTCGATGCCAAAGGTTTCCGCCCAGCGGATCGGTTCGTGGAGTTTTTCGCGGATGGAGAACAGGCGCTGGTCGTCTGTGAGATGGTGGCCGAAGTCTGTTTTCGGATCGCCTTCGGTGGTGATGACCTGCTTCACGCCGAGGAAATGCGCCAGCTTGATTGCCTTGATGATCTCGGCGGTGCCGTAGCGGTCGGGCGAGGTGGGGTCGAGCAGGTTGGCGTGGGCGCAGACGCTGGTGAGCGTGAGGTTGAACTCGCGGACCATGTCGAGGATGGTCGCCGGGTGCGAATCGAGGCTGAACGAGGCGGAAAAACCGTATTCGGTGCCGAGCGTGGCACCGTCGTGGTTGTCGGTAAGGTCCGCGTAGTCGAAGCCCATGGCACGGATGAGTTCGAATTGCCGCCGCATGGGCGAGAACGGTTGGATGAGGGCGAAGCAGCCGATTTTCATGGTGTGTAGGGTGAGATTGAGTCAGCGTGCCATGCGTTCGGCATCCTCGCGGGTGGCAGGCCAGTCGGTGGCAGATGGGATGGTGACATTCCCGGTGGCCGCCCATTCGGTGCCACGTTGGAGCAGGGTTTTCCAGGCGGTGTTTTTCATGGTGGTGGTGTCGTGGCCGAGAAAAATGGCGAAGCCGCGTCCGCCACCGGATTCGGTGGTGAAGAGGATGTTTTCCGGCTTTCCGCTTCCCTTGAACGCGGGGTCTGGCGTCACGCTGGCAAGCGGCACCGCACCCGGGGCGACGTGGAGTGTTTGCCAGAACTCGTCGCGGATCCAGAACGGCGCGAGGCCCTTGGTGATTGGCGATTCCACGCCGCTGAAGGTCACCTGGTTCACGTGGATCGCGCCGTGGTTGGTTCCGTCCTTCCATGTCCCACAGGCGAGCTTCTGGAATTCGGGCCAGTCGAGGAACACCGAGCTGCCCGCATGGACGATGACCAGCCCCCGGCCCTTGGCGATGTGATCCTGGAAGGCTTTTCTCGTTTCCACGTTCCAGTCTCCCTTGGGCGCGTTCTTGCCGTAGGTGTTGAAATTACTCAAAATCACCGCATATGGCGCGAAGGAATCGGGTTTCATGCCAAGCACGTTTTCCTCGACATCCACGGCAAATTGCCCGGTCTCCTCAAGGGTGGCCTTGATCACCGGCGTGGTGCTCTTCCAGTCGTGGTTGTTCGCCCCGCTCAGGATGAGCACGCGCGATGGCTCCGCACATGCTGTGGAGACGCCAAGCGCCGCCGCCATCACAAGTAAGGAGCGGGTTCGATTCATAGTGCAGGATGATACGCATCATCGCACGTGATTGCTTACAAAGTCCGCCACTGGTAAATATTGCAAACACGCTCTCCATCGTGAAACGACCGACTGCGGAGCTGTGCAAGCCCCACCATCCGCTTCCGGACGAGCCCTTTTCAGGCAGCGGTCAGACAGGCCCATGTTCCACGTCAGCTGGCCGGTCCGGCTTTCGCGCATTTTGCGGAACCCTGCCCGTGTCCCGGCTTTTTGCAGAGCCCGTTTGACAAGCTCCGGTGGATTCTCCTAGCTTCCCGCCCCCGGCGCCCGGAATGGCGCGCCCGCACCATCATGAACATCGTTGTCGAAAAGCAGCCCAAGTGTGTCGCCACCCTGCGCGTCGAGATCCCCGCCGAGACAGTCCGCGGCCAGCGCGATGAAATCGTCCGCCATTTCGCCAGCCGGGCGAAAATCCCGGGTTTCCGGCCCGGCAAGGCACCGCAGGCGATCGTCGAGAAACGTTTCGAAAAGGACATCGCCGAGCAACTTCACGGACGGCTCATCGAGGAGGCCTACGACAAGGCGATGGAGCAGGAAGACCTCAAGGTGCTTGAGTTCGGCCATCCCCAGGACCTCACCACCGGCCCGGACGGTGGCATTTCCTTCGTTTCCACACTCACGCTCGCTCCACAGGTCGCGCTTCCGGAATACAAGGGCATCACCGTCACCGTGCCGCCCGCCGAACTGCCCGAGGAGGATCTCCAGAACCAGCTCCAGGAATTGCGCGAGCGCTTCGCCGATCTCAATACCGTCGAGGGTCGATCCGCCGTGATGGGGGACTTCGCCGTGATCGACTACTCGTCCAGCGTCGATGGCCGGCCGACCGATGATTTTCTCGGCAAACCCGCTGGATCTCTCTCCGGACACGAGGGATTCTGGCTCAAGCTGGATGAAAAATCCTTCCTGCCCGGATTCGCCGCGGAAATCGCGGGGATGAACGCCGGCGAATCCCGCGACATCACACTCACGCTGCCCGACGATTTCGCGGTCGAGGCCCTGCGCGGGCGCGAGATCGTGTTTTCCGTAGCACTCAAGGAAATCAAGGAGCAGGTGCTGCCGGAATTGAACGACGAGTTCGCCGCCAAACTGCTGCCTGGCAAGGGCCTTGAGGATCTCACCTCGTTTCTCCGTGAGAACATGACGCGGGAACGCGCGCAGCGGATCGGCGACATGAAGGTGAACCAAATCGTGGCCCACTTCAACAGCCTGGTGGACTTCGAGCTGCCAGAGGACCTGGTGACCCGCGAGACGCAGAGCCAGGCCGATGCGATGGTGCAGCGCGGCGTGCAGGCCGGCATGAGCGAGGACGAAATCGAGTCCCAGCAGAACGAAATCTTCGCCAGCGCCAACCAGCAGGCGGTCACCAACCTGCGCTCGAATTTCATCCTCCAGGAAATCGCCCGCGCTGAAAACATCGCTGCCAGCGACCGGGAGTTGGTCAATTACCTCGCCGGCCTCGCCCAGCAGCGCAAGATGTCGCCCAAGAAGTTCATCAAGGACATGCAGCGTGCCGGCCGCCTGCCGTCCGTCCGCAACTCCATCGTCATCGGCAAGACCATTGACTTCCTCGTTGAGCAGGCGAATGTAGTCGAGTCCCCCGAAGCCACTTTCGAATGACGTCACCATCATTTCCCCGAGCCATGAGTTCATCCACACCCCGCAACAGCTATTACGTCCCGATTGTCATCGAGCAGGACGGACGCGGCGAGCGTTCGTTCGACATTTACTCGCGCCTGCTCAAGGACCGCATCATCTTCATCGGCACGCCGATTGACGACTTCGTGGCCAACTCGGTGATCGCGCAGCTGCTGTTCCTGCAGATGCAGGACCCGAAGAAGGACATCCACATCTACATCAACTCGCCGGGCGGCTCGGTGACTGCGGGGCTTGCGATTTACGACACCATGCAGTTCCTCACTTGCGATGTGAACACCTATTGCATCGGCATCGCCGCCTCGATGGGCTCGGTGCTGCTCACCGCCGGCACCAAGGGCAAGCGCT
>JALRFY010000042.1 GCA_023253625.1 Akkermansiaceae bacterium
ACCAGGGAATCCGACTCACCCCCGAGCAGATCGTCGCCGCGGCGGTCGACGAGGATGTCGACGTCGTGGGCATCTCGATCCTCTCCGGATCGCACCGGGAGCTGGTGCCGGTCGTGGTCGATGGACTGAGGGCTGCGGGCATGGACGACACGGTGGTCGTCGTAGGGGGGATCATCCCGGATGCGGACGCCGACTACCTGCGCGAGCGTGGCGTCGCCGCGGTCTTCACGCCCAAGGACTACGACGCCAATGCGATCATGCTCGCGGTGATTGATTCGGTGCGCGTCGCCCACGGTTTGGCGCCCGCCGGTCAACCTGCCTGAGGGTTGTCGGCTCCCGGATCGACACCGGATGGTCGCTGATCAGGGCTCGGAATACGTCGGTGCCCGCTTTGCGCTGCTCACCAAGCACGGCAAGTCTGCTGCCATCGAGCCCGCCCTGCGGCGCGCGTTCGGGGCTTCACTCGAGGTCATCTCCGGGTTTGACACCGACACGCTTGGCACATTCACCCGGGACGTGCCACGGCTGGGCACCCAGATAGACACCGCACGCCGCAAGGCCCAACTCGCCGTCGCACTGTCTGGCTTGGCATTGGGACTCGGCAGCGAGGGTTCTTTCGGCCCTGGGCCGTTCGGATTTGGCTCCTGGAACCAGGAACTCGTCGTGCTGGTGGACACCAACCGTGGCCTGGAGATCGTGGGCGATGAAGAGATAGGACAGACCGAATTCCTGCTGCAGCTCGACGAGCAGATTGAGGATCTGTGATTGAATCGAGACATCGAGCGCCGAGACCGGTTCATCGCAGACGATAAGTTTCGGGTTGAGCGCCAGCGCGCGCGCGATGCCGATGCGCTGGCGCTGGCCGCCGGAGAACTCGAACGAATAGCGGTCCGCCGCGGAAACTGGCAGGCCCACGCGGTCGAGCAGTTCATTCACGCGCCGCGTCCTCTCCGCGCGGTTTCCCATGCGGTGGATGACCAGCGGTTCCTCGATGATGGCGCGCACGCTCATCCGCGGGTCGAGCGACTCGGCGGGATCCTGGAAGATCATCTGGAAATCGCGCCGCAGCGGCCGCAGCACGCGCTGGCTGGCACGGGTGACATCGATGCCGTTGTGCTTGACGGTGCCGGACGTCGGTTTCAACAAGCGCACCACCGCCTTGCCGAGCGTGGACTTGCCGCAGCCCGACTCACCCACCAGCCCGAGCGTTTCGCCGGGTGCGATATCGAGCGACACACCGTCCACCGCGCGCACCGCGCCGGTCTGGCGCAGCATCACGCCGCTTCTCACCGGGAAGTGGACGCAGAGATCGGAAACGGACAGAAGAGGCGGGGTCATTGCTGATAACATTGCGGACAGGTCTCCACCCAATGCCCGGGTGAGACCTCGCGGAAGCGCGGGCGTTCGCGGGTGCCGGGTTTGAGGCGGCCCATGCGCTGGCAAAAGCGGCAGCCGTGGGTGTGCTCGGCGAGTGAGGCGACCATGCCGGGGATCGTGTTGAGCACGGATTTCGACGGGGTTTCCAAGGTGGGGATCGAGGCGAGCAGGCCGCGCGTGTAGGCGTGCAGCGGGTGGCCGAAAAGCTCGGCCACCGGCGCGCGCTCGACCACGCGGCCGGCATACATCACGACCACTTCGTCGCAACTCCCGGCGATCACGCCAAGGTCATGGGTGATGAGGATAGTGGACATTTTCATCTCGTCCTGCAGCCGCGCCATCAGGTCGAGGATCTGCGCCTGCACCGTCACGTCGAGCGCGGTGGTCGGTTCGTCGGCGATGACGAGTGACGGCCGGCAGGCCAGCGCCATGGCAATGACGATGCGCTGCCGCATGCCGCCGGACAGCTGGTGCGGGTAATCCATCGCCCGTTTCTCCGGTGCGGGGATGCGAACCATTTTGAGCATCTCGATCGCGGCGTCCCAGGCATCCTTCTTGGAGACCTTCTTGTGCAGGCGGATGGCCTCGGACACCTGCCTGCCGATGCGGTGCACCGGGTTCAGGGCGGACATCGGTTCCTGGAAGATCACACCGATCTCGCCGCCGCGTGTGCGGCGTATCTCCTCGTCGCCGGCACGCACCAAATCGCGGCCCTTGAAAAACACATGACCGCCCAGAATCTTGCCGGCCGGCTGGGGCAGCAGGCGGACGATTGACATCGCGGTGACGCTCTTGCCGCAGCCGGACTCGCCGACAATGCCGAGCGTCTTGCCCTCGGAAACCGTGAAGGAAACCTGGTCCACGGCGCGCAGCAGGCCGCGGTCGGTTTCAAACGACGTGATGAGCTTGTCCACCACCAGGATTGCATCGCTGTCCGGCATCATTCCCCTCCGGCGGCCTCCTCTTCCGCGGGTAGTTCGGGTTCTTCGGATCGCGCGCCGGGCGAAGTCAGCCGGTAATCGTCCACCACTTTTTTGACTTCGGGGAACGTGGTGCCGTCACGGCGCGCGGCGAGGGTTTGCTCCTTTGTTTCCTCATCCACCCAGTAAACGAACGACTCGTGGGGGTCGTAGAGCAGTGGCGGGGAAAACTTCGTGGTTTCGGAATCCGGCCAGCGCACCCAGCGCCATGAACCGATGCGGATGAAATCGACCGAGTAGGCCGGATTGAAGATCGCCTCGTTGTGGACGATCCATTGCAGTTCGCGGTGTGCTTTGCGCATTTCCTCGATGGTGCGCGCGTTGCGGAGCTGGATGCTGAGCCGGTCGGTATCCGGACGCGCCCAGTTGTTGAGGTTGTTGGTGTGCGGTTTCGGGTTGCCCTTCTCGTCGAAGGCGGTGGACGAGTGCAGCATCTGATAGAAATCCGGCTGGATTGGCTGAATCATCCAACCGGTGAAGGCCATTTCGTGCTGCTTCTGGGTGGTTTTGAGGAAAACGACCGTGGCCTCGCCGCCATCGAGCCGGAGGTCGAATCCACAATCGCGGGCCTCCTCGCGCAGGAACGAGAAGATGCGGTCGGTCAGCGGGATGGCGGGATAGGAAACCGAGACGGAAAGGCGCTGGCCGCGGTCGTTCATCAGGATGCCGTCGCGGTCCTCGCGGGTGTAACCGGCGCGGGCGAAGGCCTCGCGGGCGAGCCGCACGGAATAGGGCCGCGCGCGGATGTCCGGATCGCTGAACAGCATGTAGCCCTCGTTGAGCGCGTTGAGCCGCTCGTAATCGCCGCGGAACATGATCTCGTTGAGCTTTTGCCAGTTCAGCGAGTGATGGATGCCGATGCGGACGTCGAGGTTGTCGAGCGGCGGCTTGGTGACGTTGAGATAGAGGCCGCGCGGGATCTTGGGATAGCGGGTGTAGAAGGTCACACGCTCGATGTAGCCTTTGTAAACCGGGTCGATCTCGGTTTTCTCATACCATAACTCCGGGCGGGTGACCAGGAAGGTGTCGTGCTCGCCGGCGCGGAACAGTTCGAAGGCCTTTGATTCGTCGCGCACCACCTGGTGGACCAGTTTGTCCGGGTTGAAACGATAACGATAGTATTTGCGGTCGCGCGCCCACCAGTCGCGGACGCGGGTCTGTGTGATCGACGCGCCTTTCACGATGTCCTCCGGCAGGACCTCGTAGGCGCCGGTGGTCGGTGGAAAGCGCCATTGGTAGCGCTCGGCGTAGTCGGGCCCGTATTGCTCGTAGAAATGCGGTGCCGCAGGATACACACTGCCGGCGATGTAGGGCGCGTAGAGTTTCGCCTCGGGCAGCGAGATCGAAAGCGTGCGCTCGTCATAGACCGCGAACTGCGCCATTTCCTCGCGGAAATACTGCTTGGAATACGGGTTCACGATGTTGTCGGAAACCATCAGGTAAACGCGCACCAGGTAATCGATGGCGCGGACTGGCACGCCATCCGAGTAAGTGGCTGCGGGGTCGATCCGGCAGTAGAGCGTGCGGCCGTCCTCCGAGACCGCCCACTCGCTGGCCACGCCGGGGATCGGCTGGATCGTCTCCGGGTGGGCGTTGACGAGCGGCATGTCGATGTAGTCGTAGAGGTCGCCGCGGAAGCTGCTGTTGGCGTTCTCGCCGAAGGGCCGGATGGTGGGCGGGAAGGCCGGAATGTAGCGGCGGAAGACGCCGCCTTTCTTCGCGCGCGGGTCGCCGATTTCCGGCTGGTCCATGCCGTTCTGCCAGGCGAGCCCGGCGGGCAGTTCATCAAGGGTGGTGATTTTCAGGTAATCGCCCAGGCTGAGGCGGTATTGCCATTTTTCGGCATCGCGCCGCGCTTGTTCGAGTTGGAGTTCGAGCAGTTCGCGCTCCTCGCCCCCGGCACTGGCGATGTCGCGTTCGAGCCCGGCGATCTGGCCGGCGTTCACCTCCTGTTGTGCCAGCAGCCAATTGCGGATGTAGTGGTTGTAAAGCGGGATGAAGTCATCGAATTCCAAGCGGCGCGCGGCATCCGTGCCGCGATCGCCGCAGCCCGTGAGTCCGGCGAAAGCCAGCACGGCAAGGGCAAGGCAACGGCGGAGGTTTCGCATCATCATCGGTAATAGGTGAAGGTCTTGGGATCGAATGCCTCGCGCACCGCTTCTCCGACGAAGGTGATGAGCACCAGCGTGGCGACCAGCATGGTGAATGTGGAACTCACCAGCCACGGCGCGGAGAGGTTGGAAAGGCCGTCGTTGAGCAGGCGCCCCCAGGTGGCGTGCTGCGGCGGCAGGCCGAAGCCGAGATAATCGAGCGCGGTCAGCGAAAAGACCAGGCCCGACATGGTGAACGGCACCAGCGTGACGATAATGGCCACGGTGTTCGGCAGCAGGTGGCGGAACAGGATGCGCGGCGTGCCGGCGCCGAGCACGCGCGCCGCGGCGACGTAGTCGCGCTCCTTGTCGCGGTAGGCGGCGGTGCGCATCAGATAAGTCATGCCCATCCAGCCGAAGAGGATCAGGATGGTGAGCACCACCGGCAGGCCCTTGAATTGTTCCGGCACCATGCTGGATAGGATGATGACCACGAACAGGAACGGCATGTTGGAGAAAATCTCGATCAGGCGCTGCACGATGAGGTCGAACCAGCCACCGAAGAAACCCATCAGCAGGCCGATGGTCATGCCGATCAAATAGACCACGGGCAGATAGATCATCGCCGCCTTGAAGTTCACCTGAAGTCCGCCGAAGAGGTAGGCGAGCACGTCGTTGCCCTGGGAGGTGGTGCCGAGAAAGTGCCCCTCGCCCGGCATCGGCGGGGCGGGATGGTATTTGATCGCACGCAGTTCGTCGCTGGTGAGTTTCTCGAAATCGGCGAGTGATCCATCGCCGCTGAAATTCTGCTCCACCGGCCGGCCGTCTTCGAACTGCGCGTTGTAAACCGGGTTGCCGTCGGTGCCCCAGCCGTCGGCTGCTCCCGAGAGCACGCCGCCGCGCAGCGTGTAGCGGATGTGGATCCTCGACGAATCCACATCGTAATAGCGCGCCGCCAGGCCGGAGTAGGGCTCTCGGCTGCCGGTCTCATGCAAAATCCCCTCGCGCATGACCAGCGGCCGCGATCGTGGCGGCAACGTGTCACCGGTGGGATCGTAGGGAATCAACGGCATGATCACCCGGCCCTCGCCCGATGCGGCGAAGCGGCGTTTCAGTTCGCGATAATCCGCTGAGGCATCGGCCCGTTCGCCGCTATCGCCGAAGTCGGAGTTTTTCAAATCCTTCGGCAGGAACGCGGGAAACACCCACGTATTTCCATGCTGCACGGCGAGTGCGCGTTTGCCGACGACCACCTGATCGAGCGCGGCGATGCCGGCCATGCCCACCAGCAGGACCAGCGAGGCGTAGCCGCGGCGGATCTGGCGGAAACGCTTCATCTTGCGCAGCGTCATCGGATTGGGCGGTCCGGCGGTGAATGAGCGCCAGATCAGCAAGGCACCGGCCAGAATCAGCACGGCCGCCGAGAGCCAGCCGAACCAGAGGATGGGCGATTCCCCTTCCGGCCGGTAATTCAGGAACGGCAGATCGCGGCTGGCATTGAAAAACCAGCGCGCGGTGGGAAACGCGATGCCGCGCAGCTCGCCGGTCACGGCCAGCGTGCCGAGCAACAACCACAGGATGCCAATGGAGCGCCGGATCATTCGAATTTGATGCGTGGATCCACCATCGCCACGATGAGGTCGGAAAGGATGTGGCCGATGAGCATGAGGAACGCGGCGATGGTGAGCGTTCCCATGATGACCGGCACGTCGCGGGCAATCACGGATTGGTATTGCAGCAAGCCGAAGCCCTGGATGTCGAAAACCGTCTCGACCAGCATCGATCCGCCGATGAACACCGTGACCAGGTTGCCGAGCGTGGTGGCCACCGGAATCATCGAATTGCGCAGCGCGTGATGGAACACCGCCCGGCGGAAACCCGCGCCCTTGGCCACTGCGGTGCGCACGTAGTCGGCGGACAGGTTGTCGAGCAGGTTGTTTTTCACCATCATCGTCAGGTAAGCGAACGAACCGATGACATAACAGATCAGCGGCAGCACGGTGTGGTGGGCGAGGTCCTTGATCCTGCCGGCCGTGTCGAGCAGTTCGAAATCCGGGCTGGTCAGCCCGAACAGCGGGAACCATCCCATGCGCGCGCCGAGGTGGACGAGCAGGATCGCGCCCAGCGCGAAACCGGGGATCGAGTAGCCGAGGAAAATCAGCACCGAGCTGGCGGAATCGATGAAGGTGCGGTGCTTGAGTGCCTTGAGGATGCCCAGCGGCAGGCACACACCGTAGCTGATCATCGCGGTGAGAATGCCGAAATAGAGCGCCACCGGCATGCGCTCGAGGATCATGGCGATGACCGGGTCATTGTAGACCGTAGAGCGCCCAAGGTCGCCCTGGAGCAGGCCGGCGAAACGCGTTTGATACACGACCGCCCGCTCGCGGTAGGCGGGCGGCTCGGCATCCTGCCCCATGCGGCGGACAAACCTCGCCTGACGGTGTTTTTCTGTCTCGAAACGCACGCGCCAGCCTTGATCGGCCACGGGCTTGCCGCTGGCGGCGAAGACGGCGGATTCGATCGTGCCGTCCTTGCGGATGACGTGGACCACCCGTCCATCACCACGCAGCACGACCACGGCGGTGGTTTCCGGATCGACCGATCCGCCGATTGTTTCGTCGCCGCGCCCGCCCCATTCCGCCTTCGACTGGCGGACTTCGCGCGGCATCAGCCCCAGCCACTGAGCGTAGGCGTGGAGGACGAACTTGTCGGTGCCGTATTGCTCCTCGAGTTCCTCCATTTGTTCCTCGCTCATGCCGCCGCGTGCGTCGCGGGCAGCCCCGCCGCCGCCCTCGGTGCCGCCCGAGGCGCGCATCAACACCTGATGCATCGGCCCACCGGGGACGTAACGGGTGATGACGAATACCAGCAGCGTGATCCCCACCAGGGTCGGCGGGATCAGCAGCAGGCGGCGCAGGAAATAACTTTTCACGGATGGGCGTGGCGTTTCTAACCCGCAGCCGGTGCCATGCAAGCCTTACGTCCTTTCCCGCTTCATCCAGCGGCCTCGACGCATCAACGGCGCTTGAGTACCATCATCGGGCTGCGCCAACCAGCGGGATTCCTCGGGCTGAAGCCGCCGGACTCGATGAACAGGTAATCGCTGCCGTCGATGGTCTTCGGCATGATTTTGTGGGCGGTGTAGTTTTCGATATCCATCAAGGTGTCGCCGGACCAGATCCAGCGGGCGTCGTGGGTGCTGCCGTCGCCGTTGAAGTCCAGACTGCGCAACGGGCTGCGGTCGGGATTCGGTTTGGCGGCGGGATCGAATTCATCGACGGACGCGACCTGTGCCACGGTGGTCCAGCCACCGGTCACGACCGGATTGGGCTTGAACTTGCCGTCGTAGCGGAACTTGCCCACATCGGATGGCGGCTCGCTGCTTTCCGGATCGATGCCGGCCTGCCATGCCGAGGAAAGCATCGGCACGAAACTGGCGGCTTTGCGGAACACTGCATCGTCGAGCGGCGGCAGCTTCCGCTCTTCCAGCCACATGTGGAAAATGCCCTGAGGCACCGGCGGCATCTGGACGATGGCGCGGTCGCCGTAGCGCAGGAAGGTGATGACGGAGAGGGTGACCGGCTTGCCCGCGGCAAAACCGTCAGAGAATCCGGGAGTGATCCAGCCACCACGCTGGGTCAGGCCTGCGCGTCGGCCGAGGCCCTCTTTGGCCTCAACCAGCGGCTTGCCGTTGATGTGGATCATGAAGCCATCTCCGGCACCCACGCCCTGGCCGCGATCCACGCGCAGGCGGTAGAGATGCCCCGGCTTGAGCGGCGGGAATTCGAAACTGCCACGCACGAGCAGGACTTCATGTTCCCAGAGCGTGCGTGGGGCCACGGGCCAGATCGTATCGGGTCGCGTCGCGGGGCCGCGGTTGTTGGTCAGCGCACCCTTGTATTGCCCGAAGGGCGGCAGGCCTTTTTTCCAACCGGCCTTGGCAGCGTCGAATTCCGGGGCGAACCAGTCCTCCATGCCCTGCGGAACCGTCACCGGACGGTAGCGCCATGGAGAGACATCATATTTCTGCGTTTCGGTCGGATCGAAGCTGAAGTAATCCCACTGCACGTTCCGGAGGTCTGGGCCGAAGTTCCTCCAATCGTAGTCGCGGACCCCCACTTTCTGATAGAGGGCGACCAGGTCATCGATCGAGTTGGTGACCGAGGCATGGCGGTTGTCAGCGGGTGCGATGTCGGTGAGGATCCGGCGGCGGTTCTGGCCGATGAATTGATAGATCAGCTCGTCGCGGATGATCGGTTTGATCGCTTCGCGAAGGACGGGACCAAAGCGATCCGGATCGGCGCTGAGGAAAATGTCGCTGTAGGGCAGCGGTTCGTGGGGGCGGCGGCGTTTGGCGAGTTGGTAGAGGACATCGTAGCCGCCAGGGACCGCGGCGAGGGTGCCGGCGAGGCGCACGAGGGTTTCCTGTTCGTGGCCGCCGAGGTCCTGACCGCCGGGCCATACGCTGCCGCCGCTGTAGTGGACGTAGGCATCGCCGAAAACCTCGAGAGCGAGATCACGGACCTCGTTGGAAGCCTTGGGAAGAATCTCACTCAGCTTGAAGACCGCACCGCCGGTGGTGCTCTGGCGCGGTGTGGTCTGAAGAAGCTTGCCGATGGGCGGCAGGACTTTCGCATGGGCGCGCTCGTCGGCAACGATATTGAGAAGCGCCATGAGCGAGCCTTGTTGGAGCCATTGCTCCGGATGGCTGAGATAAGAGATCAACAGATCGGCATGAGGGACGATCATGTCGGGCGTGCCGCGCTGGATCAGCGAGAGGCAGGCATCCTTGACGAACCACGATTCGGAGTCCTCGCTGAGACGGGAGATGGCCAGATCAAAAAGGCGTCTGGACCAACCGGCCGAGGGATCGAAAGCCTGGGCGGCGGCGCGGATGCCGGCATTGCGAACCCGCGCGTCCGGGTGTTTGCAGAATTCCTCCAGCAATTCCGGGCGCACGCGCTGGCCAGGTTTGGGGAACATGTAATCGCACGAGAGGCCGGCGGCATTGAGTGCCACCATGTTGCGGATGAGATAATCCGGGTGATGCAGATAATGGCGGATTTCGTCATCGGTGAGTTCTTTCGCCTGCAGCCGCCCGATGAGGGGTTTGGAGGAATCCCGGGCGAGCGTCTCCCGGGCGGGGTCGATGTGGCCACCGGGCACCGGAGTGAGCGAGACGAAGACATCATCCGCGGCGGTTCCCCATGGACGCTTGGGGAGAGGGTGGGATTTCGAGAACTTCGATGGCGGCGCGCCGGTGATGCGCAGGGTCTTGCGCGGAACGGTGTAGGTGAGAGGATAGGCTGTGCCCCATTCCTCCTTGTCATAGCCCGCCCCGCCGAGGATGGCGAAGGTGCCGTTGAAGCGGCGCGACATGTCGTAGTGCCAGCGGCGATGATCCATGAACTCGCGGAAATGCTTCGGCATTTTCTCATGCAAGAGCCCCATCGACGCACTGCGCCAGATTTCCCCAATACCACCGCCGGTGTGGCCGTGGAGCATGAAGGTGGTGGTGTAAAAAGCCGTCATCGCCATGTGGTCGCGGGCCTTGGCATAGATTGAATCCTCACCTTCCGGCGTGAGCGAGGCGGCGGCGGCCATGGCGAAGGCGAGTTTGCCGTTCTTGCCATTGTCCACGAACGAAGTCTCCGGCCGGTCGTCGCCGTAGGGATTGAGGCCACGGCCGGCGTAGCGGAAAAAGTGCACCAGCGTGCGCTGCAGCAGGCTCTCGTCCACATCGGCACCGCATTGCTTGGCGAGCAGCAGGAAGGTGACAACGTGCGTGCCGCTGGCGTTGAGGTGACCGTTGCCATAGCCCAGATGGGGCACGCCGCCGCGGCCGGCCCAGCCATCGAGATATTCCCCCTTGGCGGCGGCATCCACCCATTGCTGGATGACCGGCAGCGCCCCGGCATCGCCGGTGCGCAGGTAATACTCGCAGATGGCGAGGCCGCCGTAGCCAATGTGCCAGGCGTAGCCGCTGCTTTTCTTGTCCTTCAGGCTGTGGACCCAATCGCGCACGGCGGGCAGGTCGGAATCGTCGCCGGTGGAGAGCAGGAACAACATACCGATGTCGGCGAAGCCCTTGGGCGTCTCCGGTTGCTTGAGGTAATCGGCGAAATGACGGACGATTTTGTCGGATTTGGCACAGGCGAGTGGCCAGGTCGGGGCGTAGGAGCCGAGCACGGGGATTTTCACGACCGCCTCCGTGGCGGCGGCATCGGCCGCCTCCTCGATTCTGAACCTGAGCACACCATCGGTGGCCTCGGCCTTGGCGATGATGTCCCCGAGCTGGATGCGTGGATCGATGTCCTTGAGTGTCTCGCCATTGATCGACTCGATGATCTGGCCTTTCCGGAACACCCCGGCGGCATCTGCGGGCGAACCGGGTTCGATGCTGCCGACCTTGAGGGTGAATGCGGGCTGGTGGAGCTCCAGCGACATGCCGACGGGGCCGAAGCCTGAGAGGGCGTAGACCGATTGCTTGGGATCGGGAGCCGTCGAGAAGAGCGGGGATTCCTTGTAGTAGGCCTCGGCGGCGCTGGCAGGCAGGGCGAGCCATGCGGTGGCGAGAGAGAGCAGATGTGCGGATTTCATAAAATGGCTGGCATGACCTGTGAACAGCTGCATACGTTTGGCACAAACCCGCATGTTGCAGCATACCTGCGGAAGCTTGGGAAAAGATCCCCGATGAATCATTTTTTCCAGACGACGGACCACTGGACGTCAGCGCTGTCCACCGATGCGAGGGTGAGTTTCACCAGATTTCCGTCATGGGTGAGTTGTGCGCTGCCGGAGGAGGCGCTGGCTTGCACCGGATGATGTCCATTGGCCGCGAAGGAGATGACAAAAGATTCGCCGCCGACGACCGCGGCCTTGCCGGTGGAAGTGAGCGAGGCGGGATTCCATTTCACGCCGGCATGCCCGGCAAGCCCCTGCATGATGTGGCGGTTGATGGAAAGTGCCTGCGGGTGGTCCAATTTGCGGCGCAGCGAGTAGACCAGCGACTGCAGCGGTTTGAGCGGCCGGGAAACCGCGCCATCGCCCGGTATTTCGCCAAGGAACGCATCGTTCCAGAAATCATAAAGATAATAACCCGCCGCCGCATCCAGCCCGAGCGATCCGCTGTCCGCCTGGTCACCGGAAAGAGGCACGGAAATGGTGCGCCCGGCGTCGTGGTTGTTGCATAGAATGAGCTGCGCGGCATTGGGCCCGGCGGCATAGACATACACGGATGGGTCCGCAGGGGCCGCAGACAACATGTCCACCGGCCTGAACGAGCGGGTGCCATCAAGCAACGGGTAAAGGCGGGTGAGGTCATGTTGTTCCTCCTGTGTCATCCGGCCGAAGGATGTGCCGAGTTCAAGACGGCCGGAGATGAGGCCGACGAGCGTGAGCATGGTGCGGCGGGCATCGGCATCCATGTTCTTGAACGATTTTCCGTCCGGGTAATAGCCGAAGACGCTGCGGTTCTTATACCAGCGCAGCCCCATGCGGGATGCCATTTCCGGCTCGAAGTGCGAGGAATCGTCCCAGACCCGCTGGAGATCGACAATGCCGGCGGTGACGTCGAGCGTGGGTGTGCCGTATTCGCCGAGGTTGCGCTCGTGGATGAAGGCATCGCCGCCGAGGCCCTCGCGGGCGAGTTCGAACACCTTGCGGTAGGCAGTGGTGGTGGTGTGGGTTTCGTCGTGAAAGCCGCCGGTGGGTATCCATGCGCTTTCCGGATAGTCGAACTTGATGCCCTGCAGGCCATCCGCGGCGAGACGCTTCCACATGGCAAGCGTGTGGGCTTGGAAGCCGGGATGAGTGAAATCGAATTTCACGAATGGCATGTGGTGGCGGTGCTCGGCATGAAGGCGCGAGATGTCCCCGCGCATCATCCACTCGGGGTGGGCGAGCGCGAAGTCGTTGGACGGCATGTTGCTCTGGATGTAGGTGAATGGGATGCCGCCGAGCCCGCGGATCCTGCCGCAGAATTTCCCGAAGGTTTCATAAGGCGGCGTGAGCGAGCCATATTTCGCCCACTTCGCGTCGTTCCACCACCCCTGCTGGGTGTCGCCGTAGTTTTGATTGCAGTAAAAATCCGGCTCGAGGCGGATCGCGACCGGCGTATAGCCGAGCAATCCGGAACCCACCGCGAGCTCCATCTGGTTGACGAGCGACTTTGAATCGTTGATCGGCCGGCCTTCGCCATAACTCCCCTGTGAAACGAGCCAGCCGCAGAGCGTGGGAAAATCGTATGGTTTCGGATTCGCCTTGTTGGCGATGCGCATGGCCATGCCATAGGCCTCGAGCGAGGCGAAGGGATCCTGCGTGACGAAGTCCAGGAAGACGCTGTCCACCGCATCGCAGGTCGTGCCTGGCGGCACCAGTTTGCCGATGGGATCCTCGATGGTGACGGTGAGTTCGGATCTCCTTTCGTCAATGACGAGCCGCCGCAGGAAATCGCGGTAGCGCAGCCCGCCCGCGACGAACGAGTGGCGGCGCCCGCCAAGCTTGCCGGTGACGAGGATGTTGTTGTGGGCATCGATGCCGAGCTGGTTTTCGACACGGTTTTTCTCGGCACCGGCACCGCCGCGCAGGACCTGCGGATGGGTGGGTTTTTTCCCGGGAAGAAAAGCGGCCTTATCAATCACGCCGATGCGGGCGACGCGCATCGGGAATCCGTGCTGGTTGGTCACCGAGAATCCGACCGCCGCGAATGGCTGGCCGTTATAGACGGTCAGATGCAGCGATTTGACCGGCGCATAACCACCGCCAGGCGTCTCCGTGATCGTGAGCGTGCGACCCTTGCCAAAACGATCCTGCACTTCGCCCTCTCTCCAGCTTCTGGAAACGCCAGCCGGCTTTTTCCAGCCGATCTCATCCACTGTGAATCGCGCATTGGCGAAAACCTTGGTTTCCGTGCCGAGATCGGTGGCGGACCATGTGCCATTTTTCAGATCGTAGGCGAGTTCGAGCACATCGTTCGAGATAGTGACCGAGTCGCCGGACTCTGTGACTTCCACCGCGCGCAGCGGCGTCAGGGAGAGGACAGCCATGGTGGCGAGGAGGAGCGGACGCCTCCTGCGGATGTTGGGCGGTTTCATGGCCTGGCCGGGTGGATGGAGATATTTTGGTTTGGACGGATTGAGAATTCGTATTGGGTGTCATCCAACATGAAAACGGCCTTGAATTACCCGCGAAACCGCGCCCGACTTTCACCCGACGCAACAAGGCGGACGCGATATGCGAACCATCGGGGAAATGGAAACCGCGTCATCGATCAACAAACGACTGCGCGATTCGAAACGAGCCAGAAGTCAGATCATGACTGCGTGGCACCGACCGCCACGACCAGGCGGCGAAAGAGGACGCCATGTTGGCAAGCGAGGCCGGCAGACGATCATCCAAGCAACCCCCGCCGCCGGCCCGGCGGATGGGACTGCCGCAGGCGGGACGGAGGGTCACGGCAGAACGGCGCGATGGATCCTGCCTGGGGCACGCTTGAGGAAACGTCGGGCAAGTGTTTCGAATTCCTCGGAGAGGTCGGTGAGATGCACTTCAAGTTTCCCCACGTCCGCCGCGGCGGCGAGCAGGTCGAGCGACGCGAGTTCGTGCCGCAGGTGCTCGGCACAAGTGGTGGCGGAATCGACCAGCCGCACGCCGTCCGGCAAGAGTTTTCGCAACGCAGGGATCAGCAGCGGATAGTGGGTGCAGGCGAGCAGCAGGGTATCGATGCCGCGCTGGACGAGCGGGTCGAGATAGGAACGCAGGACGATCTCGGTGGCCGGGTGCTCGATCCAGTCCTCCTCGATCAGCGGCACGAGCAGCGGCGTTTCACGCGCGTGAATGATCAAGCCGGTGCGCCGCAGGGCGAGCGCGTGTTGATAAGCGTGCGAGCGGACGGTTCCGCGGGTGGCGATGATGCCGATGCGCTCGGCGTCCGGATTCGCCAGCGCGGACTCCACCCCTGCCTCGATGACGCCCAGGATCGGCAGCCGGTATTTTTCCCGCAGCCCGGGCAAGGCATGGGCGGTGGCGGTATTGCAGGCCACGACGATCGCCTTGACACCGCGCTCGATCAGGAAGCGCGCGTCCTCATCTGCGAACTGGCGGATGGTTTCAGGGCTTTTCGAGCCGTAGGGCAGCCGCGCGGTGTCGCCAAGGTAGAGGATGTTTTCGGCAGGCAGCAATTCCTGCACGGCACGCACGACCGTCAGGCCGCCGACGCCGGAATCGAAAAATCCAAGGGGCGCGGAATCCACGGGCGGGATTCTGTCTGGAGCGGCGGTGCCGGCAAGCCGCAAGTCTATGGCCTTGATTCGGCATGGGTCTGCGGAAAAGCTCGCGGGACGTGACCAGCCACACCGCACCGCTTACCACCGCGCAGGCCGAGAAGCTGCGGAAGATTCTCGATGGGCGTGGATTCGAGTTTGAAACCAAACCGCATGCATTGTTTTCCGCTCGCAAGGACAAGCTGAACGTCACGGTCTATCAAAAAGGCCCCAAGGTCCTGGTCCAGGGCAGGGATACGGAGGAATTCGTCCGATTCACGCTCGAACCCGAAATCATTGGCGAGGCAAAACTCGGCTACGAGGAAATCCACGACCCCGGGCAGTTCGAGCCGCACTTCGGCATCGACGAGAGCGGCAAGGGCGATTTCTTTGGCCCGCTGGTCATCGCCGGAGTATTCACTGATTCCGCCATCGCCCGTGCCTTGATGAAGGCGGGGGTGATGGACTCGAAACGCGTCACGAGTTCAGCGCGCATCCGCCACCTCGCCACCGCCATCCGCGCGGTTCCCGGTATCGCGTCAGAGGTCGTCTCGATCGGTCCTGAACGCTATAATGAAATATATGCCTCATTCAAGAACCTCAACCGCCTGCTCGCTTGGGGGCACGCGCGGGTGATCGAGAAACTCGCCGCCACCCGACCCGACTGCCCGCGCGCGCTCAGCGACCAATTCGCCCGCCGCGACGTGCTTGAGCGCGCGCTGCGCGACAAGGGCATCACTCTGCATCTTGACCAACGCACCAAGGGCGAGTCCGACATCGCCGTGGCGGCCGCCTCCATCCTTGCCCGCGAACGCTTCGTCGATTGGATGGAAAAAACCTCCGCCGCCGGGGGGGTGAAACTGCCGTTCGGAGCCTCATCCGCGGTAAAGGCTGCAGGCCGCGAGGTGATCGCCCGCCACGGCAGCGAGGCCCTTGGCAAGGTGGCCAAGCTCCATTTCAAGACGACCGCAGCAGTCCTGGGAAGCTCACGCAGGAATGCCGCGGATGACACATAAGCCATTGCAAATTAAGCGATTTTTCGCGGGACAAATGGATGTCGGACGCTATTCATTCCGCGTTACCAACATACCAGCACCCATTCCCCAGCCATGGAAACCGTCACCAAACGCGATCTTGCCATCAAGGTCACCAATCGCCTCGGCGAGGAAAACCACCGGATCACCCAACAGGAAGTCCTCGAGGTGATTCAGGCGCTCATCGAGGAAATCACCGATTCGCTCGCCCAGGGGGAAATGGTCGTGATGCGCAACTTCGGCGCCTTCCAGGTGCGGGAAATGAAAGCCAAGATCGGCCGTAATCCGAAGGACCCCGCCAAGGACGTGCCCATCCCCGCGCGTGCCGCAGTCAAGTTCAAGCCGGGCAAGGAAATGAAGGAAAAGGTCGCCACCACCCTCAATCTCATCCGCGAGAAAAAATGACCGTTGCGGCGGGCGTTGAGCATCGAAAAGCAAATGTTGAAGTGCATGACACGGCGCGGTCATGACCGGATGAGTCACTGGATGAAGCCGGGGCTCGCGCTGCTTGCCTGTTGGTTCGCCGCCTCCTGTGCCCGCCCGTCCGGCTACGACGGCTACATGACGCGCGGCTACACCGTGCGCGGCCAATCCTACCAACCGATGAGTGTCGAACAGGCGCTCGGTCATCAGGAAACCGGTATCTGCTCGTGGTACAACGAATCGAAATGGTTCGGCCTGAAGCGCGGCAACACCTCGCTCGGCGAAAAGGTGATGCCATGGCACCTCACCGGCGCACACAAGACACTTCCCCTGCCCTGCCTCATCAAGGTCACCAACCTGGAAAACGGCAAATCGGTCAAGCTCCGCATCAACGATCGCGGACCGTTCATCCCGGGACGCCACCTCGACGTCACCCCGCGCGCCGCCGAAAAACTCGGCTTCAAGCACAAGGGCCTCACCACCACCCGCCTCAAGGTGCTTTCCGTCGGCGATGGTTCATACAAACGCAAGCAACGCCGCTGGTGGTTCTTTTGATCCCATGCTCTACCACTCCACCAACAATCCATCGCACAAAGTCGATCTCAAGGAAGCCATCCTGCGCTCGCTGCCGCCGGACAACGGCCTATACATGCCCGACGCACTCCCGGTCCTTTCCGCTGGTTTCTGGAAAACCTGGCGGCATCTCGACTTCCGGGAAACCGGCTTCGCCGTTGCCGAGGCGTTCTTCGGCGAGGATGTGCCCAGTGCCGCACTACGCGAAATCGTCGACGGCACCTTGGAATTCGACGCCCCCGTGGTCACCTTGGCACCGGGCGATCACATCCTCGAGTTGTTCCACGGTCCGACACTCGCGTTCAAGGATTTCGGCGCGCGTTTCATGGCGCGCCTGATGGCATGGCTCACGCGCGATGACGACCGCATGCTCACCGTGCTCGTGGCCACTTCCGGCGACACCGGCGGCGCGGTGGCCTCCGCCTTCCACCACGTCGAGGGCACCCGCGTGGTGATTTTATATCCCAAGGGCAAGGTTTCCGGCCTTCAGGAAAAGCAGCTCACCGCACTCGGCGGCAATATCACCGCGCTCGAAGTGGACGGCTCGTTCGACGATTGCCAGGCGATGGTCAAGGCCGCGTTCCTCGACCGCGATCTCTCCGAGAAACTCAACCTGACCTCCGCCAACTCGATCAACCTCGCCCGGCTCGTGCCGCAGAGTTTCTATTACATCCACGCCGCGCGCCAGTTGCCCGAGGGCGTGAAGCCCGTCTTCGTCGTGCCCTCCGGAAATTTCGGCAACCTCACCGCCGGCCTGCTCGCCATGAAACTCGGCCTGCCGGTGGAGCACTTCGTCGCCGCCACCAACCGCAACGATGTGGTGCCCCGGTTCCTGCGCAGCGGGAGCTATCAGCCACGCCCCAGCGAACAGACAATCTCGAATGCCATGGATGTCGGCGCACCTTCGAACTTCGTCCGCATGCAGGCGCTCTTCGGCGAATCCTGGGAGGAGATGAAACGCCATGTTTCCGGTATCGCATTCGACGACGAAGCGACCCGCACCGCCATCCGTGAGGTGAAATCACTGCATGACTATCTGATTGATCCCCATGGTGCGGTCGGCTGGCTCGCCGCCAAGGCATGGCGCGCACAACACCCGTGCTCGGCCACCATTACGCTCGAAACCGCACACCCCGCCAAGTTTCCCGACGTAATCGAAGCGGAACTCGGCCCCGGCAGTGTGGAAATCCCGGAGCGCCTCGCCATCCTCGCCCAACGACCGAAACACGCCATCCCCATGAAGGCCGAGAAAAACGTCTTCCGCGAATGGCTGTCCGCATCGCTGGGCACATGAGCACCCCGCTCCAACCGCGTTTTTGGTGCGAGATCAAACGGCCGCCGGTCGTATCGTTCACCTAGCATGAAAAGCATTCCATCGCTCGCCCTTGCGGCGTCCCTCGCTTGCGGCACCACCTGCGCGGAAAACTGGCTCCCGCTTTTCAACGGCCGGGATCTCGACGGTTGGACCCCCAAGTTCGCCGAGATGAAGGTCGGTGAAAACCACCACGACATCTTCCGCGTCGAGGATGGCCTGCTGAAGGTGAGTTATGCCGGTGCGGAGAAATTCGATGACCGCTTCGGCCACTTGTTTTACAAGACACCCTACAGCCATTATCGTATCCGTGCCGAGTTCCGCTTCACCGGCGAGCAACTCGCCGGTGGACCCGAGTGGGCGTTTCGCAACAACGGCTTCATGCTTCACAGCCAGGCACCGGAGACCATGACGCTGGAGCAGAAATTCCCCGCTTCCATCGAATTGCAAATGAGCGGTGCGGACTCCACAAAGAATCCGCAAACCGCAAATCGCCCGATGGGCTGTCTTTTCACGCCGGGGACCAAGGTCATGCGTGACGGCAAGGAATACCAAGGCGGGGAAGACTCCGCATCCGGCGATCCGCTGAGCGGTCTGGAATGGGTCGCCATCGAGGCCGAGGTCCGCGGCGGCGAGGAGATCGTCCACTTCGTCAACGGCAACGAGGTGCTTCGCTATCAGCAAACCATGCTGCAGGACGGCACACCACTCACCAGCGGCTACATCGCCATCCAGGCGGAGACCCACCCCACCGAGTTCCGCAAGATCGAAATCCTCCCGCTGCCCGGAAATCAAAACGTGCCCAACGGCATGACCTCGCTCTTCGACGGCAAGTCGCTCGATGGCTGGAAGCCCGGGCCGAAAAGCGAAGGTCACTGGAAGATCGTGGACGGCGTGATCGACTACGACGCGCTCGCAGGCGAAAACCTGTGGACCGAGGAGTCGTTCGGAGACTTTGAACTGCATGTCGATTGGCGCATCAAGGAAACCCACGGCCTCTATCCAGTCCCCACCGTGCTGCCGGACGGCTCACACAAGAAAGGCCCCGACGGAAATGACATCATCACCCCCACGCCGAATGCCGACTCCGGCATCCTGCTGCGCGGACAAGTGAAATCCCAGTGCAATATCTGGTGCTGGCCCGTCGGCTCCGGCGAGGTTTACGGCTACCGCATGGACAGGAACATGCCGCCCGAAGTGCGCGCGGGAGTCACTCCGAAAGTCCGTGCCGACAACCCGGTCGGCCAATGGAACCGCTTCATCATCCGCATGGTCGGCGACCGACTCACGGTGAACCTCAACGGCCAGGTCGTGATTGAAAACGCCCAGCTCCCCGGCATCCCGGCCACCGGCCCGATCGGGTTTCAACACCACGGCGGCAGGGAAAAGGACGGAAGTTACAACAACGCCTCCGCCCTGGTGCAGTTCCGGAACATCTTCATCCGGAAACTCTGACACCATTCACCGCCATGAAACTGCCGCAAGCCGCACTCTCCGTTCTCTTGAGCGCCGCTTGCGGGTGCATGGCGGACACGCTGGAACAGCGGTTCCGGGAGCTGCCAATGGCCGACCGCCGCCTCACCGGCCCGTTGTTCTGGATGCACGGCGATGCCAACGAAACGCCGGAGCGACTCGGTCATTATCTGGAAAAAGTCGCCGAGGGCGGCAACGGCAGTTTCACCGCGGAGTCCCGCCCGCACAGCGACTGGCTCGGACCGAAGTGGTATGAGGATCTCGATGTCTGCCTGCGGAAGGCGCGCGAGCTGGATCTTCAAATGTGGATCTTCGACGAGCGCTGGTGGCCCAGCCAATCGGTCGCCGGCACCGTGCCGCCGCAATACGCCGCCAAGTCATTGGTCGCCGAGGCCATGGACGCCTCGCTGCCCGGCACCTACGAGGCCACGGGCTTCGTAGGTCCTCGCTACATTGGCGCGGTGGCGGGAAAACTGACCGAAGACAACCGCTTTCTCGGCGAAACGCTCATCGACCTCGCGCCCTTCATCAAGGACGGCAAACTCAGCTGGGATCCTCCGCGCGGCAACTGGCGCGTCGTCAGGTTCACCCACAAACAAGCCCGTGGCCTCGGCCAGAGCGGCGGCAAGGAACTGAGCGTCGATGGCGCGAGCCGCGATTGCACCGAGTGGTTTCTCAAGACCGTCTATCAGCCACATTACGAGCGCTTCAAGAATGACTTCGGCGGCCGCATCCCGGGAGTTTTCTACGACGAGCCGGAAGCCATGGGCGATTGGGGCACCGAACTCGACGTCATCCTCAACGAATGGAGCATCGATTGGAAAAAAGCCTACATTGCCTACAAGTTCCAACTCGCCGGCGATGACGACGCCGCCGCCCGCTATCAATACATGGAAGCCATCGCCGAGGCATGGGGCCGCGTGATGTATGGCGGCATGAGCGAGTGGTGCCGCGAGCGCGGCGTCAAATCGATCGGCCATTTCATGGAGCATGGCATGCTCTATGTCCACCCGACCTATTGCGCCGGCGATATGATGCGGCTGCAGAAATACAGCGACATGGGCGGCATCGACCTCGTGGTCAAACAAATGCATCCCGGCCAGCGCCCGCATGACATCTATCAGACACCCAAGCTCGGCAGCTCGATCTCGCACGTTTACGGCAAGCACGACGACATCGCGATGTGCGAGATCTTCGGCGGCTACAACCAGGAGCTGACCTATCCGGAGATGAAGTGGCTCACCGACCAACACCAGGTCCGCGGCATCAATTTCATGATCCCGCACTCGTTCAACCCGAAGGCGCCCTACGACCGCGACTACCCGCCGTATTTTTACAACGACGGCCACGAGCCGCGCTGGCCGCTCTACCGCGTGTGGGCGGATTACACCAGCCGCCTCAGCCTGATGCTCACCGGCGGCCACCACGTCTGTCCGGTGGCCATCCTGTTCAGCGGCAACGCCCGCCGCGTCGGAAATTACGTGACTCCCGAGGACATGACCAGCGTGCTGCAGGACGCCCTCTACGATTGCGACTGGCTGCCTTTCGAGGCATTCGAAAACCTGGCTTCGCTCGATGGCGCGAACATCCATCTTCACAAGGAAAGTTATCAGGTCCTGATCGTGCCACCCACCGAGGTCATCACGCAGGCCGCGCTTGCCAAGGCCAGCGCTTTCTTCGAACAAGGCGGCGTGGTCATAGGCTACGGCCGCCTGCCTTCGAAGTCCGGAACTCCCGGCGTTCCCGCTGTCGAAATCGCCAACCTCCGCAACGCCATCTGGGGTGATTCACCCGCACAGGGTGCCGCGGTTTGCCGTGTCAGCCCGGAGGGCGGACGCTCGTATTTCCTGCCGGAAAAACCCGACTTCGCCACCATCCAAGCCGCACTTCATCGCGATGCCGGCATCCCGCCCGTGGTCGAGGTGCTGAAAGGAGAAACCGATAACTGGCTCCACGTCCTGCACCGCGTGAAGGAGGGCCGGGACGTGTTCCTCGTCTGCAATCAGGACCACCTGCGCCCGGCCAAGACTTTCGACCTCAAAATCAACTCCGCCGGTTTCCCCGAAGTCTGGGACCCGATGCGCAACGCGATCGAATCGATCCCCTTCAAACGCGATGGCGACCATGTCACGTTTTCACTCACCTTCGAACCGATGGAAAGCCTGTTGATCGTGTTCCACGAATCCCGCCGCAAGCTGCCGCCACGGCTCACCGCCGACATCCTGGCCGGGGCGACCCACATCCCGGTGACCGGCGGAGCGGCCCCTCCGCCCAAGCCGCCACGTCCGCTCATCGAGCCATCGCCCACCAAGATGCTCACCCTCAGCCCGGTCACCGGCAAGCCCTTCGAGGGCACGTTCGAAATCCCGGCCGACCTCGACCTCGGCAGGGCCGTTCTCGAATTGGACGGGCTCGAACCCGAAGAGGCGGCCCGCATGACCCTCAACGGCAAGGATGCCGGCGGCTTCATCGGCAAACCGTTCCGCCTCGAAGTGACCCGGCACCTCAAATGCGGTCAAAACAGCATCCGGATCGAGCCTTTCGCACCCCGCTCGGCACGACTCTCCGTGCTGCATCATTCCTCCGGCCGCTAGCTGTTTTTTTATTTCAAACCATCCGCTCCCCCGGCTTCCTGAAGTTTCGCCCAAGTGATTGCAATCAACCCATGAAATCGATTCCCGTCATCGTATTGCTGCTGGCTCCGGACATCATCCATGCGGGCACGATTGACTTCAATCGCGACATCCGCCCCATCCTCACCCAGCATTGCACCGCTTGCCACGGTGGTGTCAAAGAGGCGGGTGGCATCTCATTCGTCTTTCGCGAAAAAGCGCTGGCCGCAGGCGAGTCCGGCAAACGCACGATTGTTCCCGGCGACCCCGCGGCATCCGAACTGATGCGTCGTGTCACCTCCAGCGATCCGGATGAAATCATGCCGCAACCGGATCATGGCCCTCCCCTGCCGGCGGCCGATATCGAAAAACTCCGCCAATGGATCAAGGAAGGTGCGCCTTGGCGGGAACACTGGGCGTTCGTCAATCCCGTCGATCACCCGCCACCGGCCACCCGGCAGGCGGATTGGCCGCAAAATTCCATCGACCACTTTGTGCTCGCTCACCTCGAAGCGGAAAAACTCCCGCCCAACCCCGAAGCGGAACCCGCCCTGCTGCTTCGCCGCTTGTCCATCGATCTCACCGGCCTGCCACCGACATTGTCCGAACTCGACGCATTTGAATCCGCTTGGAAATCCGACCCCGATGGCGCGTGGCAGCGCGAAATCGACAGGCTGCTGGACTCGCCCCACTACGGCGAACGCTGGGCCGCCACCTGGCTCGACCTCGCCCGCTACGCCGACACCGAAGGCCTCGGCCACGACCAGCCGCGCCCGGCGTGGCCGTTCCGTGATTGGGTCGTGCGCGCCTACAATGCGGACATGCCCTTCGATGAATTCACCATCAAACAACTCGCCGGCGATCTCCTGCCCGAACCGACGCTCGACGACCTCATCGCCACCAATTTCCACCGCCAATCGCAGAACAACGGCGAGGGCGGGGCCGATGACGAGGAATTCCGCGTCGCCGCCGTGATGGATCGCGTGGCCACCACCTGGGAAAGCTGGCAGGCCGTCACGATGTCCTGCGTGCAATGCCACTCACATCCCTACGACCCGATATTCCACGAAGAATATTATCACTCCTACGCCTTCTTCAACAACGCCCGCGATTATGACCTCAATGAACACTACCCGTTGCTGCCGGTGCCCAAGGATCCGGCGATGAGCGACGATTTCGCAGGCTGGTGGCACGAGCGCAAATCCCTGCTGAATGAAATGCACACCCGCCAGCACACCCTGCGTGCCGAAACCCAATGGCTGGCTCCCAAAGCGATGCTGGCCGAATCCAAGCAGGTCGCTTTGGAAAATGCGACCCTCCAAGGCACCCCGGAATTCCGGGTCAATGGCACGGCCTCCACCGGCTCGGTGTTCGAACTGCACATCGACCCACCGGCCGGTTTGGCGGAAATCTCCGCCATCAAGGTGGAAATTCTACCGGCCGATCCGGAAACCGCCATTCACACACCCGAATGGGGGGCGGTCTTGTCCAACATCGCGCTACACTCCACCGCCGCCGACGGCAGCCTCTCGCCTGTAGCGATTTCCCGTGTCATCGGCGACGAGCCCGATCCCTTTCACGACCCACGGCTCAGTCTCGACAAGTCACCCAAGGGCTGGGGCGCATACCCGAAAATCGACCGGCCGCGCTCCTGCGTGTTGGTTTTCGAACAAGCCATTGCCGCAAGTCCCC
>JALRFY010000124.1 GCA_023253625.1 Akkermansiaceae bacterium
GTGCGGGGCAAAGGGATTCAAAACCGTCAGAAACTGAACGAACTCCTTGAGCGGTACCGCCTCCGCTTGAGTGAAGGCGTTGGTGCAAATCATCATCTGCGAAATCGCGGTGTTGAAGCTGAGTTTCTCGATGTCCTCGCCGACCTTTTTGATCGTTTCGTGAACGACACGAAGCAGTTCCTTGTCCGTGCAAGGCAGGTCCTGGATTTTCGGAGAAACGGCGAATGAGCCATCTTGCTGTTCCTCGAAAGCCACCCGCCAAACACGGGCGAGGAAACGGGAAACGCCTTCCACGCCCTTCATCTGCCATGGCTTCACCTGTTCGAGCGGCCCCATGAACATTTCATAGAGGCGCAGCGCGTCGGCGCCGTATTCCCTCACCACATCATCCGGATTCACCACGTTGCCGCGGGACTTCGACATCTTCTGGCCGTCCTCGCCGAGAATCAGGCCTTGGTTGACGAGTTTCTGGAACGGCTCGGCCGTGGTGACGTGGCCGAGGTCGAAGAGCACCTTGTGCCAGAAGCGCGCGTAAAGCAGGTGAAGCACCGCGTGCTCGGTGCCGCCGACGTAAAGATCGACGTTCTTCCAATACGCCTCCGCCTCCTCTGAGATGAAGCGGTTGGTGTTCCCCGGATCGCAATAGCGGAGATAATACCAGCATGAGCCGGCCCATTGCGGCATGGTGTTGGTTTCACGCTTGGAACCGTCGGGGAGGTTCACCCACTCGGTGGCCTTGGAGAGCAGCGGATCGGGTGTGCCGCTGGGCTTGTAGTCGTCCAGCGGAGGCGCGAGCAGCGGGAGATCGCTTTCGGGAATCGCGTGGTGGTGGCCGTCTTTCCAGATGATCGGAAACGGTTCACCCCAATACCGCTGGCGGGAGAACAGCCAGTCGCGGAGCTTGTATTGGATGCGGCGCTTGCCTTTGCCGTTCGCCTCGAGCCAGTCGATCATCTCCGCCTTGGCCCCGGCGGTGGGCAGACCATCGAGGAAGCCGGAGTTGATGGCGGTGCCGGGCTCGCAGAAGGGGAGCGCGGGCGTCCCGCCCGCTTCTGATCGCACTCCGCTCCACAAATCAAACCCGCCCTCTTTCAAACAAGCCTTCTCCGGATTATCCGAAATATATCCCAGCACCTTGTAAAAATGCCGCTCGCTCCGGATCAACCGGTCATAATCCTCCGGCTGCCAGAGCCTTCCATCCTCGCCAAGAATCTTGCCGATCTGCTTTGAGGTGAAACTTTTCCAAGAATGAAGGATATCCGGAATCCGGTGGCCCTCGACGGGCGAAAACAGCACATGCACATGGTTCGGCATGACGACGAACGCGTGAAGATGATAGCGCTCGCCATCGAAGTGTCGCAGTGCCTGCGTGACAATCCCACGGATCCCCGCCTCTCTCAGCACACAACTCCCGGAACCCGCGTCCAACCACTCGTCGAGACGGTCAGAGAAACGTTGATGATAGTCCTTCTCGGTTTCGTCGCTCCACGGTTGGGGATGGGTGTTGAGCCAAGCCTCGCGTTCCGTGGTCCATAGTTCCAGCTTTTCCTTTGGCAGGCTGTCGTCGAGACGCCAAGTGACGAAGCAGGCGGTTTCTCCCTGCTGCCAATGCGGAAGTTTGTGACGGGTGATAGAGGTTTCGGATGATTCTTTGAAGAGTCGGGCGAGACGCCCGCGCTCCCCTTTTCCGACAACCTCCTTGATCTCCAAGCCAAACTTCGTCGCAAACTCAAAGTCCCGCTCATCATGCGCGGGCACGGCCATGATCGCGCCGGTGCCGTAACCCATCATCACATAGTCGGCGATCCACAGGGGGATCTGTTCGCCGTTGACGGGATTGGTGGCGTAAGCGCCGGTGAAGACGCCGGACTTGTCCTTGTTGAGATCGCCGCGATCGAGATCGGATTTCGAGGCAATCGCTTTCTGATAGGCTTCGACGGTTTCCTTTTGCTCGGCGGTGGTGATTTCCGGCACAAGAGGATGCTCGGGAGCGAGAACCATGTAAGTCGCGCCGAAGAGGGTGTCGGGTCTGGTGGTGAAGACAGTGACTTCCCCACCCGGGCTGGAAGCCCCGGCCACGGTGAAGACCACTTCCGCGCCTTCGCTGCGTCCGATCCAGTTCTTCTGCAACAACTTGATGCCATCGGGCCAGTCGAGCGTGTCAAGTTCGTCGATGAGGCGCTGGGCGTATTTGGTGATGCGCAGCATCCACTGGCGGAGCGGGCGGCGCTCGACGCTGTGGCCTTTGGATTTCCATTCCTCGACCTCCTCGTTGGCGAGCACGGTGCCGAGGTCGGGCGACCACCAGACGGGGGTATCGGCGACGTAGGCGAGGCGGACGTTGTCGATTTGCTCGCGGCTCCAGCCTTTCGCTTCGAGTTCGCCAACAGGTCTCGCGCGGTTGGTTTCCTCGCAGAAATACGAGTTGTAGATTTGCAGGAAGATCCACTGCGTCCATTTCACATATCCCGGATCGGTGGTGGCGATTTCGCGGTCCCAATCGTAGCCGAAGCCGAGCGCCTTGAGCTGGCGGCGGAAGTTCTCGATGTTGGCGGCGGTGGTGATGGCCGGGTGCTGGCCGGTCTTGATCGCGTATTGCTCGGCAGGCAGGCCGAACGAGTCGTAGCCCATCGGGTGGAGCACGTTGAAGCCGTTCATCCGCTTGTAGCGGCCGAGGATGTCGGTGGCGGTGTAGCCTTCCGGGTGGCCGACGTGCAGGCCCGCGCCACTCGGATAGGGAAACATGTCGAGCACGTAGTATTTCGGCTTGGCGGGATCGAAGCCCTCGTCGCCCGGACCCGGGGTGCGGAAGGTCTTTTCGGTCTCCCAACGCTGTTGCCACTTGGGCTCGAATTCGCGGAACGGGAAGGGCTTGCGGGCGTCGGACATGGTGGTGATAGGGCGCGGACTGTGCGGAAAAGCCCGGGGATTGAAAAGGAAAACCCCGCCGGTGCCGGGTTGCCACCCAGGGCTTTTGGTTGGCGGCGGATTGAGTGGCTGAAAAGCTGCTGAACCGATTCGTGCTAAACAAGGAGCACGGATTTTGGGATGGCAGGTGTGCGATGAAAGACAAGATGGACAACCGATGGGCAGATGCGGCCTGCGGGCCGTTGTCGTTGCGAGTAGCCGCCACGCCGGCCGAAGTGGACCTATTGCGCGCGGCGCTGCGGGCGGGTCATCCGCTGGGAGCGGGTCGGCCAGCCGGTCATGTGCTTTGGCAGGGCGTTTGGGAGCACGATGAGGAGAGCGGCCAGCAAGTGCTCTGCGCGGTGCTGTGCTGGGGTGGTGCGGCGTGGCGGCTCAAGGACCGTGACGAGTGGATCGACTGGGATCCGGTGACGCGGGCCAACCGTCTGGCACTGGTGGTGCAACTGCGGCGCTTTCTGGTGGTGGAGAGCGCGCGACGGCCGAATCTGGCCTCGCGCTGCATGGGGCTGGCGTTGCGGCAACTGCCCGGCCAGTGGCGCGAAGCGCACGGCTATGAGCCCCTGATGGCCGAAAGTTTCAGCGATCCGGAGAGCCATGCGGGCACGGTTTACAAGGTGACCAACTGGCAGCCCTTGGGCATGAGCGCGGGTTACTCGCGCCAGCGGGCCGATTTTTATACCAAGCACGACCAACCCAAACGCTTGTGGGTATATGAACTCCACAAAACCGCCCGGGCCTTGCTGGGCAGTCATGGGGAGCTGCCTGCCGCCTTTCAGGCGGGAGTCAAGGAGGCGGTGTGCGGGGCGCGCAGTCCGTTGGGAGTCAAACATCTCGGCAGTCTCTACGATGCCTTGCGAAAGGTCGAGGATCCGCGCGCCGAGACTTCAAGGCGCTATCCGATCGGCTCGATGCTGGCCATCATCTGTCTGGGTTTGCTGGGGGGAGCAAGCAATGTCAGCGAGATCTGGCGCAAGGCGGGCCCGCTCAACCAGCGCCATCGCGAGGCCCTCGGCCTGTGGCGCCGCGACAAGGCCGGGCGCATCAAGCTGCCCTGCTACGATGCGTTCAACGATTTGTTGGCTGCCATTGATCCGCAGGCCTTGTGCCGCGCCATCAACGACTGGCTGGCGGCCAACCAGGGCATTTTGCCGCGCAGTCTGGCACTGGATGGCAAGGCGGTCGGCCCGTTGCTCGGCGGCATCGTCACATTGTGCGATCAAGGCAGCGGAGCGCCGGCGGCCATGACGGTGCATCACGGGGCCAAGGATGACTGCGAAATGCCCGCCGGGCGGCAATTGCTGGCGCAAGCCCAACCCTCGCTGGACGGCGCGGTGGTCACCGCCGATGCCCTGCACTGCCAGAAAAAGACCGCACGCGTCATCGTTGAACGCGGTGGCGAATACATCCTCGCGGTGCGCGACAACCAGCCCAAGCTGGCCCGCCGTGCCGAAGGCTTGCTGGCCAAGGCTCCCCCCTTTGCCCGCGTGGAGCGAATGCAGCAGGGGCAAAGTCGTCACCCGCGAGCTGAGGGCTGCCGCGATTACCGCCGAGGACTGCGGCATGCCCCACGCCCGGCAGGTGCTGCGCCTCGACAAGACAAGCACCCACAAGAAAAGCGGACGCAGCGAGTGCGAAGTCCACCTGCTCATCACCAGCCTGGACGCCGGGCAAATCCCGGCCACGCGTCTGGCCGCAACCATCCGCGGCCATTGGAGTGTCGAAAACAAAAACCACTGGTGCCGCGATGCCAGCCGTTGGCGTGAGGACCACTGCCGCCTTCGCAGGCCCAACGCCGCTTTCAACCTCGCGGTGCTGCGCAACGCCCTGCTGGCTCTCATCCCGAGCGACCTGAGACCTCTCAATGCTGCTTTCGATTACTATCACAGCCACCCAGCGGCCGCCATCGCCCTGCTCACCCGCGCCAGACTTACCTCATGACCTCTGCCAACCAAAAGCCCTG
>JALRFY010000202.1 GCA_023253625.1 Akkermansiaceae bacterium
GACGGTTTCCGGGTAGCGGTGTGTCTCGGTGGTCAGGCCGAGATAATGCGTCTCGGTGGTGACGCCGAGGCGGTTGGTTTTGATGCGGCGCTGGAGGTGATCGTAGGCGTGGAAGGTTTCGATGCCGTATTTGTCGGTCTCCCTGGCGATGCCACAGCAGGAATATTCAATGCTGGTGGTCCAGGCGGGATTGGGGGCGGCGGCATGTTCACCGACAAGGGCAACGGACGCGGGGAACCATGCGGTGGTTTCCGGGCGTCCGAGAGCGTCCACTTCGGTGACGGCCATGGATTCGAAGACGGCGGTGCCGGTACCGTGGCCGATGGCGGTGACCTGCCGCAGGATGGTGGTGCCGCGGGAGTTGGTGACGGTGAGGGTTTCGGTGCCTTGGGAGACCGTGAGGCCGTCGGCGGTCACACCGTTGCGGGTGATGGTTTTCATGCCGCCGTGCTCGTTGAATTCGTAGTCGTAGGTGGTGAGGGTGCCGTCGGGGTGGAGGGTGCGGAGAGGTTTGCCGCCGAAGGGCTGGGTGACAGGCACCTGATGGGTGACGGTGGTCAAGGTGCCGCTATCGGAGGTGTGGACGTTGCGTGTGAAGGAGGTATCGGTGTGGATGGTTTCGGTTTTGGAGAGTATCTGACCGTTCGCTTCAACGGTGATTGTCCGGGTGCGTTCGACCGGGTTCCAGATATTGGTGGTGGTTTTTCCGGCGGGATCTCCGGCGTAGGGAGTGGTGACCGTGGTCCTGTGCAGGCTGTAGGTGTGGAAGGATTCATAGCCGTCGTGGCGGAGGTGGAGTTTGAGGCGGCCGAGGCCCGCTGTGGAAGAGTTCTCGCCGGTGACTTCGCCGGGTTGGTAATAGGTCCAGGTGGAGGTGAGGGCGGTGTCGGATGGATCGATCACTTCCTTGGTTTTGACCCATTCGCCGATCAGGTTTTCCTCGGTGGTCTCGATGTCGGAGGCGGTCTGCCAGTCGTCGGCGGGAGTTGGACGCTCCTTTACGATGCGACGGTGCACACGCTTGCCGGGGATAGTGTGATCCTTGACGAGAGTTTCCTGCCAAAGCGGTTCGAAGGCGTTGTCGTTCAGGCGGCCTTTTTCGAGTATGAGGCTGCCGTTCAAATCGCGCGTCTGCTGGTGACGGGTGATGGCGTTGTCGAACTCCGTGTCCATCCGCAGGCTGTCGTTGACGAAGGAAATGGTGGTGGTGCGCAAAATTTGGTTCTCGGCGTTCCTGTGAGTGACGGTAAAGGCGTTGGGATCGATGGCGACAAGCGCGGGATCCGCGGCGGCGACAATGAGGGTTGCCGCGCCCGTTTCGACCGAGGTGATGAGGTGATTGTTGTCGCGGTGGACGATGAAATTGGAAGGGACGTTGGCGACGAGCGCGGAACGGCCGGGATTGGAGAAGTCCGGCGCGTGGAAACGCAGGTTTCCGGAGCTGAGTCCACCGTAACTCGGGGTGGTGGGGATTGTGACGGTGAAAGATTCCTGGTCCGTGCCCGGAGATCCCGAACCATCACAAGAGCCACTACCGCAATCACTTTCGCATCCCAATTTGAATGACACCGAACAGCCGCCGCCCGTGGACGATGTGTCATCGTCATCTGTTTTCTCAGCATCCGGATCGCAGAAAACCTTCACCTTCCATTTTTTGTCCCCCATTTCCTCAACTTCCTTGGAAGTGATTTCCACGATGACGGTAATGGATTTCGCACCATTCCCGAGCTGTATGTCCACGATTTTACCGTTGCCTTCCAACTCCGCTTTATTTTCGAACTTCACTTCCGAACAATCCACATTGCTGAAGAACGGCTGGATGCTACCCGTAATTGTTACCCGAAAATTGCCCTTGTCGTCCGGTTTCGGAATATCGACTTCATCCATTTTCACACAGGAAACGCAGCAGTCGGCGGGCGTCGGGTTTTCCGGCGGATCCTCGTCTGCATGGGAGGTGAGGGCGCAAGTGAAGAGAGCAGCGATCGTGGCGAAAACAGCCCGGAAGGAACGGTGGGAATTCATGGCGATGGGATGGATGGAAGTGAATCGGGAAAGGTTTTTTGCTGAGACGATATGGATCAATCGAGTTGGATGAATACGGCCATTCTGTTGCAAAGCCTGGGTGCGCCTTCGCCGATCCACGGGCGTGTAAAATTTCTTCTGTAAAAGCGAGAAGCTGATTCCACCAGCGATTCACCGGGCGCGAGCCCGATGGAGCGTAGCGGAATCGGGCTCGCGCCCGGTGCCGCCGCCCCCTCCCCGGGGGGCTTGCGGCGTCCGTTCAAGGCCTTCAGTCTGGGGCTGCTAAGCATACCAGACCAAGACCATGAACGAACAAACCGAAGCTACCCTCCAAGACCAACTCCTCAAGATTCTTTTCGCCGAAGGCCTCGGCGATGGACTCGCAAACATCGCCCAACTCCTCATGAACGCCGCCATGCTCATAGAACGAGAAAACCACATCGGTGCCGGTCCTTACCAACGCGGCGTCGAGCGCAACGGTCACGCCAACGGATTCAAACCGCGAGCCTTCCAGACAGCCATTGGCGCTCTCCAGCTTGCCGTTCCTCAAGTGCGCGGCAGCGACACGCCGTTCCGCACCTCGCTGCTGGAAAAAGGCTCCCGCAGCGACCGTGCGCTCAAGTCCGCCATCGCCACCCTCTACGTCCAGGGTGTCAGCACCCGCCGCGTCACCAAAGTCATGGAGGAACTTTGCGGCTTCGAGGTCTCCTCCGGTCAAGTTTCCAACCTCAACAAGCAGCTTGATGAAGAGTTCGCCAAATGGCGCGCCCGCCCCTTGCCAGAGATCCAATACCTCATCCTCGACGCCACCTACTACAAAGTCCGCATCGACGGCACCGTCCGCGACTGCGCCACCCTCAAAGCCATCGGCATCAGACGCGACGACGGAAAACGCATGATCCTCGGTGTCAGTTGCGCCCTCTCTGAAGCCGAAGTCCACTGGCGCGAGTTCCTCGTCTCACTCAAAGAGCGCGGCATCGGCATTCCGGACCTCATCGTCTCCGACGCCCACACCGGCCTCAAAGCCGCCCTGCGGGCCGCCTGCAACGCCAGCCCGTGGCAGCGTTGCCAGTTCCACCTCCAGCAGAACGCCGGCCACCTCGTCACCAAGCAGGAACTCAAGTCCATCATCGCCTCCCAGATCGCCGCCATCTTCAACGCCGAATCCCGCCCCCACGCCGAGGAGCGCCTCCGCGTCTTCCTCGAAACCTGGCGCGACAAACAACCCAAACTCGTCGCCTGGGCCGAAGAAAACCTCCCCGAAGGCTTCACCGTCTTCGATCTGCCCGAAGCACACCGCCGGAAACTGAGAACCTCCAACGCCTGCGAAACCCTCAACAGCCAGATCAAACGCAGAACCCGCGTAGTCGGCCTCTTCCCAAGCGAGGAATCCTTGCAACGACTCGTCACCGCCGTCCTCGTCGAAATCTCCGAAGCCTGGGAATCCGGAAAATCCTACCTCAAACCACAAAACTAACAGAAACCGAAAACCACAGCCACCTGCTTCAGCTGAAAGACTTGAAGAATTTTACAGAAAAAAATTTGCGCGGCCTCGCCAGGAGGCGGCGTTTCACTTCACCGGAAGAGGCATCGACCTCGTCGACTGCAAAACCTGCGAACGACA
>JALRFY010000224.1 GCA_023253625.1 Akkermansiaceae bacterium
TTTTGTGTGGGCTCTCCCGCCGTGCCGGTCGCTTCACCGGTCGCTTCACCGGTCGCTTCACCGGTCGCTTCACCGGTCGCTTCACCGGGCGCTTCACCGGTCGCTTCACCGGTCGCTTCACCGGTCGCTTCACCGGTCGCTTCACCGGTCGCTTCACCGGGCAGCGTGGGCACCGGAATGCGGCCGTTGTTTTCCAACAATAGCAGCACTTCGGTCTGCACCGCCTCCACTTGGTCGAGCGTTATGTCCGGATCGCGGACAAGGAAGACTTCGCCAGTCTTGCGGTGTTCATAGACGCGCAGGATGCCGCTGGGCGTGCGCTGGCTGTCGGTCTCACGCAGCAGCTTCTGTCGCTCCAGCATCACGGCCAGGATGTAGCGCGTGTTCTCCGTGTGCTCTTCATCCTCATCCACCAAGCGTCGCAGCAACTCCTCGGCACTGAGTTTTTCCATCGGGTCTTCATCGCCATCCGAAACCGGCGCACGATAGCTGGTTTTCCAAAAGGAAAATGGTCGGTCCGCATCATCGGGCAGGCCGCTCCATGCCTGGACCGTGTAATCGCGGCGCAGGTAGCTGGACGATTCGGGGTCGGGGTAAAGCGCGGTGACAATGGTCTCGCCATCCGAGAACGGCTGCTCGGTGGCGGCGCATGCGCGCGAGCGGGAACGGACATGCCAGGATTCTGCGTAAGCCATGGGTGGTGGGTGTTCGGGCGGGAAAAAATTGGTGCTCAACTGCCTGCGGGCAAGACTTTGCGCAGCGCGTGGCGGATCGGCCGGCCGCTGAGCCGGCGGTGGAACAAATACAAGGCAAGCAGGGCGAAGACGGTGTTGGGCAGCCATGCCGCCACCGCCGGCCGGAGCAGCCCCGCCTCGCCGAAGGCGAGGATGACGCTGCTCGCAAGTATCATCAACGCCGACAACGCCACCGCCATGAACACGTTGCCACCCGCGCCGCGGCGCGAGAAATGAATGGCGAGCGGTGTGGCCAGCAAAACGGTGATCAGACAGGCGAAGGGCAGCGCCCAACGATAATGCCATTGCGTCATGTATGGCTTGGGATCGGCTGAAGACGGGTAGTTGCGATGTATCGCAAGCCAGCTGTTCAGGTCAGGAATCCCGAGTTCCGCCGGACTGAGCCCCGGTTTGATCAGTTGCCACGGCGTTTCGGGCCAGCCGTCGATCACCAGTGGACCCTGCGATCGCTCGAAAACCGGCGGCTCGCCGGGCGTGAAGGCGACGGTCACGCCATTCTCGAAAATCCAGCGCCGCGATTCCCTTTCCCAACGTGCATGACTGGCGTAATGCCGCGAAACAACGCGGTGTTCGGCATCCGTGGTGGTCACCTCCACATCACGCAGCGCCGCGCCGCGCTCGTAGTCCGGCGGAAACGCACCGATCACCCACAATCTGCCGTAGGCCGGGTTCCGGTAGATCACATGCCGCGCCTCGCTCGCTTCCTCATTGCGCACACCATCCAGCAGCCGGTCCTTCCCGCCCTCCGCGTATGGTGCCCAGTGGTAGTTCAGCCCAAGGCAGAAGAGGGTGAACAGCATGCCCATGGCAACCAGCGGCAGGGTAAGCCGCAGAATCCCGCGTCCGGACTGGATGCAGGCCACGATCTCGCGGTTGCCCGAGAGTTTCCCCAGCACGTAGAGCACGGAAAGCAACAGGCTGTAAGGCAGCAGCAACATCAACACCGCCGGGAGCGAATCGAGGTAGTAGCCACCCATGGTCGCCAGGGCGTTCCTTGAGTCGCGGAAGTCTCCGATGTTGTCGCTCAGGTCGAGCAACAGCCAGATCAACAGCAGCGCACTGAGGCAAATGCCGAAAATTCCGAAAAACTGCCGCAGCAGGTAGCGGTCGAAAATACTGCCCAGCGAATACACCGCCGCCATCAGCGCGGGGATGAAACACAGCACTCCCAGCACCAGCGGCCGCGCCAGGTGCGAAGGCGCGTCGGAATCCGGAAACCCCGTCAACTGCTCCGTCACCGCCCGCGCTTCCGCCGGCACCATCGCCGCAGCCAGCAGCCCACCCATGGCGGCAAGCGCCAGGATGAGCAGGATGCGCGGGGCGTGGCTGCGGAGAATCTGCATCGGTGGCCGTGTGCCGCGGAGATTGAGCGCGCATGGCAAAGGGTGTCGAGCGCGATGCTTCCCGATCGCAAATTTGACCTGCCAGCCCGCTCGGCATTCGAAAAAAAGACCGGCTTTTTCCTTGCGGATCAAACCCCTCCCACCGCCCGTCCGCGCGGGTCACGGCAACCAGCGGGTGCTCGCCTCGGCCGTGAGGCGAGTCACTTGGCGGAATATTTCGTCGCCCCACGTCGCCGCGTGGCGCAGCCATTCGCGCCCGAACTCGCGGGTATCCTGCAAGGGCGATTCGGAAGCCGTGCAGAACAGGCACACCAGCACCAGCACGTTTGCAAGATAGATGATGACCAGCGAGAGAAAGGTCCCGTTCTGTTGCAGGTCCGGCTGGTCGCGCGGGATCATCCACAGCGTCCATGCCATGTGGAAGGTCCAGGTCACGCCCATCAGTGCGTAAAACGCCAGATCCCAGCCCGGCCCCGGCGCGAAGGCCAGCCGCAGCCCGATGTAGATCACCGCGCACACCACCGACCAGAACGGCACGAAGTAGGGCGACAGCGCGATGAGCAGGTTCGTCTTGTTCGTCGTGATGTATCCGCCCTCCGTGCTCACGTATATGTCCGTCACCTTGCCACGGAATCCGAGCACGAAGGCGGCGTGCGTCAATTCGTGGCCCAACACGTAAAGATACAGGAAAAACGACTTCAGCAGTCCAGACCAGAACCACCCGGCCATCGTCAACGCCCCCAGCGCGAAATACCAGAACTCCGCCGTCTGCCAGAAACCGCGCTCGAGCGTGGCGTGCAGAAAGCGCGCGAGAAACGTCCACGTCGTCACCCAGCAGAACGGCAGCAACAACAGCGCGACCAACCAGCGCAGCGGACGCTTCAACCAATCGCCAGGCCGGCTCTCGCCATCCGCTTCCGCCATCGCGATCGCAGCGTGCACCGACCGCATCCCGCGCCGGCCGCTCCGCCGGT
>JALRFY010000281.1 GCA_023253625.1 Akkermansiaceae bacterium
GAGGGCTTCGAGGTGGTGGCCGTCAGTGCGGGTGCGCCGGTCGCGGCCTTCGAGGACCGCAAGCGTCTACTGGCCGGGGTGCAGTACCACCCCGAGGTCGATCCCCTCGCGTGGGTAAATCTCCTTGATCCGATACAAGGCCTCAGGGTCCTCGTCGAGTTGCAGCCAACGGTTGATCGGAATGGAGGCGCGCAGGGCCGTCTCTTGGTTGAGTCCGGCGTCGAATCCGCCGCGGAAGATGAAAATGAACCCGCGGTCACCGATGATGTGGGCACTGCCGTCCAGCGGGGACTGGCCGGGGCTGTCGAAAAGGTCGCGCTTGACGGCGAGGTAGTCGAAATTCTCGGTGGCCCAGGCACGCCATTTCTTGAAGAACCCGCGGTTCTCCCGGTTGGCGAACTGCGGATAGGCCTGTCCGATCATGCTGTAGTTCGCGATGCTGAGGCCCGCGATGACGTTGAAGCGGAAGCTCTCCGGGTCCTTGCCGAAGAGATCGAGGGAGTTCTTGTAAACGGGCCTGAAGGCGTCGTTCTGCTGGTGCCAGCTCTGGAGCCGGTTCATGTCGGCACCGTGGGTTTCATAATAGTGATAGGCTGAGTTCAGATGGCGCAGGGCCCAGGGGCCGCCGCGGTGGAGGCCATAATACGATTCGAGGCAGGTTTTCGGGTAGCGCTCCTTGAGTTTCTTCAGGAACCCCATGATGTTTTTCCATTCCTTGTAGCGATTGTCGCCAGGGAGGTGTCCGTGGTTTCCGGCGAAACACGGATCGGGCCCGGCTCCCTCCGGTCCGGGCCGGTAATGCCCCACCTCCCAGAAACTCAGCCACCGCCCGTCCCAACCCCACCACCGGGGCTCAAGCCTCTTGAAGACATGATCCGTGAGTTCGAACATGTGCTCCGCATACGCATCATTGGCGAAGCAGGAGGCTTTCCGGCCAAAGAGATACTGGCAGACATTCCCGTTCCCATCGATCGCCGCCCACTCCGGACGGTCCTCGAAATACACCGAGGCAATGGAGAAGCTATTGACGTGCACGCCGATCTTCTTGCCGTAGGCATGGAACCGCGCCATGGCTTCCGGCAGGACAAACCCCGGGGTGTATTCACCTTCCTCGAAGCGGTCGAGGAACACGTTCGCGATGGATTGATCCGCATGGTCCAGGCCCTTGGTGATGGCCCCCGGACCCGGCAGGCCCGCGACTCCGACATCCTTGGGAAAGCCGACCGGGACGGTGCGCATCCTCGCGATGTAGGGCGGGCTGGTCGGATGGACCCCGCGCCCATACCAGGTGTGGGCGGTCATGACATCGTGGATCCCCGCCTCCTTGAGATAATCCAGGATCTCCGGCTTCACATCCCAGAGTCCCGCCCACCAACCGTTTTGCCAGACCCAATAGCCTTCTTCCGGCAGGCCGAGGTCGTTGGGAAGGACATGCCGCATGAACTCCTGCATCGCCCACACCTCGCCCCAGTCGAGCGTCTCCAGGGGAACATCCTCGACCGGGTCGGGGATTCCTCCCTTGAAATGCTGGCTCAGCCCACCAAAGGAACCGATCAGCGGATAGCGCCCGCGGCCGGGGTAGGGCCCCTGCGAAACCCGCTGGATCCCCTCCTTCCGATAGACGCCGATAAAATACTTCTCGCTGACGTTCGTTTCGCCCTCCGCCGCCTGGTAATTCGGCGTGTAGCCGAGGCGGTAGCCGTTCCTCCCGGACGGTTCCAGATCCCAATAGGGATATTCGATGCCGGCGAAACAGCCGCCCTTTTCACCGCGCAGGAACAGGTTGATCGGGCAGTGCCAGATCGTGTTGTCATCATGGAAATGGATCTCCGAAAAGGCCCCGCTGCGCATATCCTCGAGAACGACGGACTCCAGGAAATACGGTTTGCCGTCGGGTGATTGGATCTCCAGCCACTTCTCGATGAAGTGGTCATCCGCGCCAAGCCGGTAGTGAAGCGCGATATCCAGACCGTTGCCGCTGAAGCGGAATTCCGCATGACCCGCCTTGGTTTTGGCCGCAGTGGCGTTTTTAGACCGCAGAGTTCCCGCCTTGGTCACCACTTCGAAACCCATGCCGGTCTGCGGATAGAGCACATCCTGCTGCTTATCCCGGATCGACTGGATCGCGCCGGTCTGACGGTCGATCTCCACCGCGATGCGCGGGTTTTCGAGACGCAGGGGGTTGTCGTTACCCCAAGCCTGGCCCAGGGGCGTGAGCAACCATCCTACAACAAGGATCCATTGTGAGAGTCGTTTCATTTCAGAGGTTCCAAAGGATTCCACTTCTCACGATATTCCATCTTCACCTTGCCGGTTTCCGGATCGAGGAGCAGGGGCAGAAAGAGATAGCGCGATTGATTGATATCGGCCTTGTCGGGAATCCACCACTGGTCGCAAAGCGCCATGATGGTGTCGGACTCCTCCAGGTGAATCAGGTCGGTGACCTGCGAGCTCCAGGTTTTTTGCTCGCTGATTTTTCCCTGGCTCTTCCATGGCCCCAGGGGGGCTTCCGCGGTAGCGCAAACCGTGTCCGATCCAGCCCAGCCATGCACTCCCGATGCGACGGCGATGTATTTGCCCTTGTGCTTGATCATCGCCGGCGCTTCGCAGCCCTTATCAAAAACCACGACCCCGTCCCGGTTGCTGGTCAGGTAGTCGTCGCTCAGGCTGTCGATGCGGATCGCATAAGTCGGAGTGCCGCCCTTGACCCCGTGGCCGCCGTGGTCGCAGTAAATCACGTAGGCCTTGCCGTCGTCTTCCTGGAAGACATTCATGTCCGAGGCGAAACCGTTGGCGGTGCCCATCTCGCGTGGGCCCAGTGAAGTGAACGGACCCTCGGGGTGGTCGGCGACGGCCACCATGAGGAAGGACGCGGGGACGTGCAGATACCAGCGATACCACATCACATACTTCTTTGTGGATTCGTTATAGATCACGTGCGAGCGGCCGGTGGCACCCAGTTTTCCCCAGCCGTTTTCCGGGCGCGGCAGGCACACGCCGCGGTAGGTCCAGTTGACGAGATCGGTGGAGCGGTAAACCTGCACGCCATTCCAGACCGGCCCGTCGGAGACGTCGAACTTGCCCTGCGGATTGTTTTCATAGCTGCTGCCATACCAATAGAAAACCCCGTCGAACCGGGCGAGGTCGCCTTCATGCGCCATGATTGGACGGCCATCGACATCCACCCAATCGGTGCCGTTGGTGACGACGGCATCACCCGGTGTGCCCGGCGGCTCCACCGCCCGCAGGGGCGGGAGGAGCAGCGAGGCAAGGAGCAAAGCGGCCGCTGGCTTCATGATGGTGCTGCTCATCGGTCCGCGCTCAGAGATCATACTGCGGGATCTTCATCCACTCGCCGCCCTTCATGGCCGACTGGTGGGCGATGATGCCGGCAAGGGACATGTTGAGCGAGTCGCCGATATCGACGATCGGTTTGCGATCGAGCAGGATCGACTCGATGAAGTTGTTGGTCAGTTGGCCGTGGGAGCCGCCATGCCCTCCTCCGCCGACGCTTGGCGGGAGTGGCGGGCGGCTGCCGTTGATGCTCCTGTTGTGCGGTTTTTCGCCATAGACGCGGCCCTGCTCACCGTGGGCGTCCTTCATGTCCCAGCTCACGCCCATGCGCGAGATGCCGCCTTCGCTGGTTTTCAAGAATGCGATCTCGGTGCCGAACGGGTTCTTGTATTGATTCGCCGGCTCCTTGAACACCGGGTAGTAGCTCTCGGTGCCGACACAGGAAACCTCGGTGAAACGCCCGCCGGTGATTGAGATATAATAAGCGGTGGCGTGGGTCGGATACCACATCGGTGGCAGCGCGCGCCGCCAGCCGAATTCGTCGATCTTCCCGTTCTTCGGGTTGTAGCCGGCCAGGGTGCCGATGCCATCGTGCCAATACTCGCCTTCCGAGTAAATGATCCTGCCGAGCGCGCCAGCCTGGAACTGGACCCGCTTTTCATAAAGGGCGGCGTGGAAGGTCGAGGTCTCGTTCATCATGTATTTCATGCCGCTCTTCTTGACGGCGTTGAACAGCTTCTCCGCCTCGTCCTCGGCCTCGAAGCCGAATACGGCGGGCACCGCACAGCAGGCATGCTTGCCATGCTCGAGCGCCAGGATCGCCAGGCGGGCGTGGCTCGGCGCGTCGGTGGCGATAAAGACCGCCTCGATCTCCTTGTCCTTGATCATCTCCTCGCAGGACGGGTAGGTCCGCTTGGCCCCCACCGCCTTGGCCAGCGCGGCGCAGCGGCCGGGATCGAGATCCGTGGCGGCCACCACCTCGACGTTGGGATGGTTCTGATAGAAAAACGACGCGCCGAACTTGCACAGGCCGTAGCCGGCGATGCCGACGCGGACCTTGCGGTCCGACACCGGCTGCCAGCCCTTGGCGGCGTTCGGATCATCCTGGCCCTTCTCGAAGCCGGGGATGATGTTTCCTCCGGCATCCTTCGGCGCATCGGCGGCAGAGGCGCCACCGGTCCATCCGCCGATCCCGACCATGGCTCCGAGCCCGCCGATGCCGTGAAGGAAGCCCCGGCGCGAAAGGGCGGAATGTTCCGGTGCTCCGGTCAGGGGTGTGATTTCGTTTCTTGTTTCGTTGTTCATAAGATTTCGATGGTTTCCGTGATGCATTGGTCCCCCGCCTGCAAGCGGGCCTTGCAACGCCCTACGGATAGACCACCTCTATTTGCGCGGCAATGAACTCCCTGCGGCTATTTCATGAACAAATCCGACATTCGGGAATCACGCGGTCACAGCCCTGGCAAATGAAGCCACAACCGCATGGCCGGAAAAACGGCTCATCGAGAATGGGTGGTTGCATCAGTCTTTCTTCCCGGATGCCTTCAGGCCGATGTCGATCGCCTCCTGGAGGCGGATCATTGCACGCGGGTTGTTGGAGTTTTCGATTTCCTGGATGACGTTTTCGATCTCCGCCTTGTTCAAGCTGACGTCTTTGGTGAATCCCTCGGATTCCTCGTCGACGCCCTTGATTTGGTTTTCCAGGGTTGCCTTGAGCCGGGGCAGGTAGGGTTTCGCGTTGGCTCCGAAGCCGGTCAGCAGGGCAAGGCGGCGAGCGCGTTCCTTGCTTCGGGTGGCGGTGGGGAAAGAATCGAGACAAACCTCGACGGCCTCCTGGATGTTGAGGCGGGAGAGCAGTTGGACCCCCAACTCGGTGCTGCCGTCGCCGCGGTAGACGGTGTAGCCCGGATCGGTCCCGCGGCTGGCATGCACGACCCTATCAGCCACGTAGTGGAAATCCTCCAACGGCATGCCAGCGGCGATCAACCGCATCCCCGCCGTGCGCGTGGCACTGGAATGCCTGGCAGCCAGCATCTTGTTGACGGCCTGGTAGAACAGCGGTTTGTCGGTGATAAGGTTCTGTTTGTAGGGATCGCCCAGGCTGGCGAGCGCACCGCCGGCCGCGCTGTCGAGGTGGCCGAAGGGGTCGTTTATCTCGTCCTCGGCGATGACCTTGACCAGATCAGGGAAATACTTGAGCGCGGGTTTGTGCAGTTCGCGGCCTTCGTAAAAATCGGCCTTCCCGAACTCCTCTTCCGGCTCGATGTAACGGGACCAGGCGACACCTCCCAATACACCCGCCGCGGCCACGCGTGTTTCCAAGTCCGCGCCGGGGTCGCGCAGGATGGCGGCGACCTCATCGAAGATCTGCGGGCTTGTGTCCCACATCCGTCCGATTCCGGTAAATGCATTCGGACCCGGCTTGGCCGCAAGGCGTTTCCGGACCGCGGCCTCGATCTCCTCCCGCTTGAATTTCAGGAGCTTCCATGCGGCCATGCCCCGGATTTTCGGGGACCAGTGGGTATCGGCCACCGCGAGGAGTTCATCGATGCCCATCGGGATCAACTCATTGACGAATTTGTGGACGTCCATCGTTTCAGCGATTTCCCGGGCATTCAGCTGGATGGCGGGATCGACGTCCTTGCCGGTGATGTGGAGCTTGCGGCGGCCGGCGCAGAGATTGAGCAGGTAGGCGCCGGTGTTGCCCAGCCCCTCGCCCGCTTCCAATTCGTAGGTGTAGCCGCCTTTCCAATCGACCTTTATAGGAAACATCCAACTGGTCTTTTTGAAAAAGGCGGCGGAAGCCCCGGGGCCGGCAATATTGGCACCCAGGCCGGTCCACAGCAGGTTGAAGAAATGGGTGGCATGCCCCGACTCCAGGTCATTGTAGCCCGCCATGGCCATGCGGGAGAAGAAGCGCGCCCCTTCGACGTGACCGGCGGCGGCGAGCGCGATGGCAAGGGAGGCGCTGCTGCCGTTGTTGTTGTAGCCTTTGGAGTTCGGGGCATGATTGCCGTAGGGCAATGCGCCCTTGTTGAAATAGATTCCGATGTAGTGATCGGTCGTCCGCTGGATCGCCTCGGAAATGCGTGGCGAATCGACACCGCATTTCCTGGCCAGGACCAGCGAGATGAACAGCGGCATGGACGGCTGATTCATCGGTCCGTATCCGGGTGCCCGGCCGGTTTTGGGATCATGCATGCGGTGGCCCCAGATTCCGGCGGCGTCCTGGCCGTTGGCAATTTCTTCGGCGTATCTGCGGATCGCGGGCAGCACATGCTCATCGCCGGTCAGCAGGAAATACTCGGTCAGGATCAGGTTTTTGTAGCCCCAATACCAGGAGACGTAGCCACCACCAAGCACCGGGTCAGGCTTCGCCCAGTCGGCTTCATGCAGGTGATCGCGGACATGCTGGATGTATTTCTCCTCACCCGTGGCGAGCAGACCCAGCAGGCCGATCTGCAAGCGACCGTATGGTTCGCGAGCCTTCCCTGAAATGATGTAGTCCGCGGCTTCGCTGATGAGCGCGTCGGTCTTGGGGCAATCGTAGGGGGCTGTGTCGTTGAAGGTGTCCGGCCCGACGATGCCAAGCTGGATCGTGACCCGCTGCATCTGCCTGCCGCCCGCCTTGCGCCGCACCATCAGCACCAACTCGCCCTTGTTCTTCCCGGTGCGCGCCTCGGCGACGGCGGCGGCGAACTCGAAACGAACGCGCTTGAGAAACGGCATTTTCCCCGCGCCCACCACCTGGTCGCCGGGCCAGATCTTGCCATCGGCGGGCGAGCCTTTTTCCACCGATTTGACATTGAAAACTCCTTTCGGTCAGGGGGTATCCCATACCACTTCGATCTCACTGGCCCGCTCGCGGAGATTGGCAGCCCGATCATTTTCACCAAGACGCTCATGGCATTCGGCGGCGTCCAGAAGACACTGCCTCGCACACACGCCCATCCCGATTCGGGCGTATTCGCGGGCCGCGTCGTAGTAGTTTCTCGCTGCATACTCCGCCGCTTCATCGGTCTCACCAAACGGCTGCCCAAGTGCGCGGTAAGCCCCGCCACGCATCTCGTCCGCTCGATCGAGAACCGCAATGCGCAGCCTCGCTATGTGGACGGCGTCAGCCATCTTTTTTCTCCTCCGCATGGCGACGGTCGACTTCGCCGAAGAACTTCTCGTGGGCATCGTCGTCGTACCACTTGTCGGCGA
>JALRFY010000044.1 GCA_023253625.1 Akkermansiaceae bacterium
CGGCCCCACCCACCGTCAGCCCACGGTCGGCTAGCGCGCGAACGCCGCCCCGAGGGCACGCTCGGCCTCGCGAGCGCACCCGGCATCGGACGCGGGCCGCGAGCGCGCGCTCGACCCGCCGCAGAAGCCCACGAGAGCCGGGAACCCCAGCACGTCGGTGAGCGAGTAGAACTCCGTCCAGCGCAGGGCGGCGGCGGAGTCCGCGGGAGCTCCCGGCGCACCACCCCCGACGATGCCGTAGACCCGATGGTCGCCCCACCACTGTTCGTCGTAACGGAGCACGACCTTCTCGAAGGTCCCCGTCGTCAGCGAGCGCAGAGCGGTGCGTACGCCGCTCCCCGCGTCCGGCAGCCGCGGCACGTCCGCGCGCAGGAGTGCCAGCGGCACGGCCACCACGGCGATATCGGCTGTGATGCGCTCACCGGAACGCAGCCGCACCTGCAACCTGCGCTGCGTTCACTGCTATTCGGACTCGATGGCGATGCAATATCCCGGCGAACTGACATGGGAGCAGATGCAGGCGGTGGTCGAGGACCTCGCGGACTATCAGGTGCCCTCGCTGCTGCTCTCCGGCGGCGAGCCGATGATTCACCCGCGCTTCTTCGATCTCGTGGACCTGGCCACCGCGAAGGGCCTCAAGCTGACGATTTCCACCAACGGCACCCTCATCACGCCGGAAAAGGCGGCGCTGCTCAAGGCCGCGAATGTCGCCTACGTCGGCATCTCGCTTGATGGCATCGGGAAAATCCATGACGAGTTCCGCCGCAAGGAAGGTGCCTTCGACGCCGCGGTGCGCGGATTCAAGAATTGCCATGACGTTGGCCAGAAAACCGGCCTGCGCCTCACGCTCACCCGCCACAACGTGGAGAACATCGATCGCATCCTCGACTTTATCGAGGAGAAGGAAATCCAGCGGGTGTGTTTCTATCACCTCGTGCCGGCCGGCCGCGGCAGCGAGCTGCAGGTGCTGCGTCCCGGGGAGGCGCGCGGCGCGATCGATACGCTCATTTCCCGCGTCGAGCAATGGCACGTGCAGGGCATCGACCGCGAGTTGCTCACCGTGACCCAGCCGGCCGATGGGGCCTATCTACTGCTGCGCATGGAGCGGGAAAACCACCCGAACCTCGAAGAGGCGCGGCGGCTGCTCTCATGGAACGGCGGCGGTGCGAACAGCTCGGGCCGCGGCATCGCCAACATCGATACCCAGGGCAATGTCCACCCCGACCAATTCTGGCAGGACATCATCCTCGGCAATGTGAAGCGGCTGCCGTTCTCACAAATCTGGGACGGCCAACACCCGGCCTCGGCCGAAACGCTCGCCCAGATCCGCTCGATCGGCTTGCTCACCCAGGAGGAACGCCAGGCCCGCATGTCCGGCCCATGTGCGGACTGCAAATGGTTCAACATCTGCGGCGGTGGCTTCCGCACCCGCGCCGCCTTCTGCAACCACGGCGATTTGTGGGGCTCCGATCCCGGATGCTACCTCAACGACAGCGAACGCATGGCCGGCAGTCTCGAGCCGGTGCTCGCCAGTTGATTTCCGAATGCGGCAGGGCAAGCCATGGAGCGGCGGAGCACGTCCGCCGGCGGCCATGGAGTGCCAATGCACGGCGCATCCGCTCGGGTCATTGCCTGGCCATGGGCATCGGCGAACGCGTTTCGCCGCTCCCTGCGCTGCCAGGTCAATGCGCGACTACTCGCTGGGTGGCCGTGCGATCACCGCGCCGGAGCCGCTGCCTTGCGAGGCGCTGGGCAGCGGTTTGCGGAATTCGTTTTCACCCGGCAGCGCGAGCATGTCAGGCAGCCGGATGCCATCGTTAGGCTCTGCGGCCACCACCGGCTCGGGTTGCACCACGGGTTCCGCATCCGGTTTGGTTTCCTGCCCCGCCACGGGCGGCGTGCTTTCCGGCTCGACGGCGGCATTGGGCGCGCAGGAACCGAGGGCGAGCGAAACGATGGGGATGATCCAAATGACAGGACGTGGCAGCATCGGTGTGGGTTTGAAGTGGAGCAGAGCAAAGCCCTGCGCACTGCCGGGGGCAAGACACAATCCGCGTCAACCGGCTGGTTTCACCGCTGCCAACCCTCGATTTTGAATACGCGTTCCGCCAATTTGCGTTCCGGCTTGCCGGAGTCCGGCTTGAACCAGGCCTCGAAGCGGGCGGCGTAGGGTTTTCCCCAGTCGCCCTCGTAGATGGTGAAGCCGGCCTTGGCTCCGAAGCGCTCGGTCGGGTCGGCGGACCATGTCATGCGCGTGGCGGACGCCTGCCGCAGGCTGTCCTCGGACAAGCGGGTGCCCTTGGTGACCTCGCTGGCCTTCAGATAGACCACGCCGGGTTCGCCGGGATTCAGGGAATAAAGCACGCCATAGAGTCCGGGTTGCATGCCTTCCAACAGGCGAAACGGCTGGCCGTCGGTGCCGGCGCGGCGCAGGGCCAGCACGCGGGCTTTGCCCCGGGCATCCGCGACGGCTTGCGAGGGATTCGCGACAAATCCGGAGAATTCCTTTTCCAATGCCTCGATCGTGGCCTTGGTGATCCGCCGTTCCCGCGTCCCCGACTGCTCGAAGATCTCCACCCACACGCCTCCGCATTCGATCATCACCCGGCTTTCGCGCAGGTTGTTGCCGGTTTCGATTTCCAGCTTCGCAGGTTCATTTCCCTCCTTCACATGCCGCACGTGATACCGGCTCCATTGCTTGCGGTCGATGCAGATCAGGCAGCGTGTCTGGAACCCGTTGTCTTCACCGAACTCGGAAATGTATCCATGCAGCGTGTCCCGGGGTTCTCCGTCATGACTCCAGCGTCGCGCGGCAAAGCGGCTGCCGCGTTCCATGAACACATGCCAATCGGGTGAGGCTTCGAGATAGGCGAGCAGGTCACCCGGGTGGTCCACGGACGCGCGGCGCAATGATGGTATCGCGGGAACGATCACCGGATCGCCATCACCTGGAACGGCCAGCGCCGCACGGATGGCCGACTGGAAGGCATCCGCGGCTTCCGGCGCACCGCTTGCGGACGGCATGCCTGTATCGGGTTCCGGCTCAACGATTTGAATGCCTGCGGGAATCGTCAGGTGGTCGGCGAAATGGTCTTCGGATGGGCCGAAAAACGAATACGTGAAAAGGAACGCGGTCGCCACAACCAACAGCATCATCAGACTGGCGATCCGCAGGAATGCCCAAAACGCTTCCATCCACCGCTTTTTCCACAACCGGGCGGCGCACTGGACGAGAAAATAAAGCACAGCGGCACCAAAGCCCGCGGCACCCAGCCACTCGAGGAGCTCGCCACCGTGGAAAAACGTCGGCACCAGCATCAGGATCAGCGAGCCGATGCCCACCGACATTGGAATCAGGTTCCATGGCGCGAATGGTCGCAGGGGCGCAAGCGGATCGTGCGGCTGCTTGATGGCGGAATCGATGGATGGGTTCATCATTGCACGCCGAGGATCGGCAGCGGCCTGTGGGGTTTTGTGGAAGATTCGGTGAAAAATTGATGAAATCGAATCACTACTCCATATGGCGTCAGCGATCCCACTCCACCACTTTCTTCGCCACGTTCTGGCCGCAGAGGACCACCATCGGCATGCCGCCGCCGGGGTTCACCGAGCCGCCGACGAAAAACAGGTTGGGATATCTCACGCTTTGCTTGGGGGCCTTGAAGGCGAGGTTCTTGAAGCGGTCGCTGACGACGCCGTAGATCGAGCCCTTGTTCGAGTGGTATTGCTCGCGGATGTCGAGCGGCGTCCAGCAATGTTCGAAGACGACGTGCGAGCGCAGGTTTTCGAGGCCCATGCGTTCGAGCTTGTCGATCACACGTTCCTTTAGAGCCATGTAGTCGCCGCGGGTGAGCGGCTTGGAGTCATCGATGTATGGGATGTGCGGCAGGATCTTGAGGCAATCGCAGCCCGGTGGCGCGACGGTCGGATCGGTGCGCGAGGCGGCCACCAGATAGATCGTCGGATCGGGAGGGAGTTCGTGTTTCCGGAAGACGGTGTGGAAGTGTTTCTTCTGATGTTCCGAGTAGAGGAAATTGTGGTGCGCGAGTTGCGGGTATTGGCGGTCGAGCCCGAGTTCCAAAACCAGCCCGGAGCAGGAAGGCTCGTATTTTTCCAGTGTTTTGAGGAATGCGTCGTCCTCCGCCAGCAGCTTTTCGTAAGCCGGGATGACCTCCATGTTGGAAACGATGATGTCGGCCTCATGGAAGACATCATTCGCCACCAATCCGGTGACGCGGCCGCCTTGTTTGCGGACTTCCGTGACCTCGCTCTGGAGGTGGACCTCGATGCCGAGATGATCGAGCAGTTTCTGGAAGCCGAGCGCGATGCCATAGAGCCCGCCGTCCACATACCACAGGTCGTAGCGGTATTGGATGGTGGGCATGCAGTTCATGAAGGCCGGCGAGTGGTAGGCGGAGGAGCCGACGTATTTGATGAAGTAATCGAAGATATCGCGCATGTGGCGTGTCTTGAGGTGGCGCGCCACGCCGCCGTGCATGCTGCGGAAGAGATCGAACTTGAGGAATTTCCCCAGCCCGTAGAACTCGCGGAATTCGGCGGCCGTATCCAGCCCCTGCTCGAAGTATCCTTCGTTGGTGAGGTCGTATAAGTCGGCGGAGTATTTGAGGAAGCGCTCCACGTTGGCCGGGTCTTCGCCCACCTTGCGCGCTTCCTCCGTCATTTTTTCCGGCTCGGGGTATAGGTCCACCACCTTGCCGTCCTCGAAAAAATTCCGCCAATGCGGCCGCAGCGGACGGATCGGGATGTGATCGCTCATCTTCATCCCGGAGCGCTCGAAAAGCCGCTCGAAAATGTGCGGCAGCGTGAGGATGGACGGACCGAGATCGAAGGTGTAGCCCTGCGCCTTGAGCACGTTGAGCTTGCCGCCGATCTTGTCGTTTTTCTCGTGAATGGCGACCTGGTAGCCTTCCTGGGCGAGCGAGATGGCGGCGGACAGGCCGCCGAGGCCGGAACCGATGACGAGGACTTTCTTGGCGGGCATGGTGGGGGTGTCAGTCTTTGGTTAGGGCGTCGAGTTCGCTGCGCGCGATGTGGTCGCCGGGATGCATGGCGAGCGCCTTGCGGAAATAGGCGGCCGCTTGTTTCCGGTCGCCGAGCGCCAGATGACAGCGGCCGATGAAGGTGAGGCAGGAACTCGCCCCCCAGCGCGGCGCGGTGGGATCCGCGGGTGGCGCGGCGGATTCCGCGGCGAACCATTTCTCCGCATCCTGCAAGGTGGCGAGCGCCGTGCGGAAGTCGGCGCGGTCATCGGCGGTGTGGAAACGGGCGGCACCGAGCAGGTAACGCACGCGCGGGTTTTCCGCGCCATGGGCGAGCGCGCGTTTCTGGTGGTCCTGCACCCGCGGGCCATAGCGCATGCCGCGCAGGAAGCTGCCATCGATTTTCATGCCGTAGAGCGTGCCGAGCAGCGCGTGGCTCTCGGCATGGCGGGTATCGAGAGCGACTGCGGCCTCAAGGGCGGCGATGGCCTGCTCCATGGCGGCGAGGGCGGATTCTTCCTGCGGCGGATGCTGGCTGCGCAGTTGCAGCATGCGGTGGAAGTGCGCGACGCCGCGCCAGTAGTGGCTGCGTGCCGAGGGCGGGGCCTGTTTGAATTGGCCGGCGGCCATGGCGAATCCATCGGCATCCCACTTGCGGTAGGCCTCCTGGAAGGTATCCACGCCGGCGTGGATCTGGCGCTCGCCGGCCGGGTCCGCCGCGGCGATCTGAATGATGGCAAGCAGGGCGATGGCCGATGTCCGAATCATTTCTTGACGGAGCTTTAGCCCGGAGCCTGCATGCGGCAAACAGATTATGGATCACGCAGCAATCATCTCCCGGCAGCGCGAGTTTTTTCTGAGCGGGCAAACGGCCAGCCGCGATTTCCGCCGTGCCCGCCTGATCGCGTTGCGGGATGCCATCGTGCGCCGTGAAGACCGCCTGCTCGCCGCCTTGCATGCCGACCTCCGGAAAAACCCGCAGGAGGCCTACGCGGCGGAAATCGGCTACACGCTCGGGGAAATCCGTCATGCGCTCAAGCATCTCGGGCGCTGGATGAAACCGCAGCGTCGCAAGGCCCCGTGGATGGCATGGCCGGCGCGCGCCGAGCTGCGCCGCGACCCCTTCGGCGTGGCGCTCATCATCGGGCCGTGGAACTACCCGCTGCAATTGCTGCTCGCGCCACTCGTCTCCGCCATCGCTGCCGGAAACACCGCCGTGCTCAAGCCGTCCGAGCTTGCGCCACAGACCTCGGCCGCGGTCGCGGAGTTGATCCGTGAAACCTTCGCCGGAGAACACGTCGCGGTGGTCGAGGGCGGCCGCGAAACCTCCGAATCCCTGCTGCGCGAAAAATTCGACAAGAT
>JALRFY010000054.1 GCA_023253625.1 Akkermansiaceae bacterium
ATGTCACGTCTACGAACCCCGTCTCAGTCCCATCCACAATCGGAGTTCTGCAGATACATGCTTTGCAGCTGAGCTCGCGGTCAAAGCAAGCACAAGAAATACGATAGAGTTTTCAAAAACCATCCGGGGCCTTCTAAACCATGCGTTGTAGCATAAATTTTTTGAATAGCTACACCGTTGCAAGCCTTGCCTGCAAAGCTTGGATTTAGCGCTGAAACATCAACTTTAAGCACTTTGGACTCATTGCCTGAGCCATCGCACTGGAAGGTAAACTTCATGATTGCCACACGCTCATGGATGAGGAAAAACGCGCCTTCTACGAGTTCCACGCCTGCATGATGGAACCATGGGACGGCCCGGCATCCATCACCTTTTCCGACGGACAGATGATCGGCGCGGTGCTCGACCGCAACGGCCTCCGCCCGAGCCGCTACTATGTCACCAAGGACGATCTCGTCATCATGGCGTCGGAAGTCGGCGTGATCCCGGATCTCGACCCGCTCAGCGTGGTGGAAAAAGGCCGGCTGCGCCCGGGCCGCATGTTCCTTGTGGACATGAAGGAAGGCCGCATCATTCCGGACGCGGAGGTCAAGAAGCGCGTCTATTCCGCCAAACCCTACGCCAAGTGGCTGGAGGAAAACCGCGTCTTCCTCAAGGACCTGCCGGCACCCAAGGCACCCAAGACCGTTGAAAAAGACCGCGTCCTCCAGCGCCAGCTCGCCTTCGGATACACCTACGAGGACCTGCGCATGCTGTTAGGCCCGACCGCCAGTTCCGGCGTGCAGCCGATCACCTCGATGGGCAACGACACTCCGCTCGCCGTGCTTTCGGACAAGCCGAAGCACCTCTATCAATACTTCAAGCAGATCTTCGCGCAGGTCACCAACCCGGCGCTCGACTGCATCCGTGAGGAACTCGTCACCGCCACCGAGACCTTCATCGGCTCCGAGGGCAACCTGCTGGATCCCGGACCGCATTCATGCCGCATGATCCGGCTCGACCACCCGTTGCTCGACAACAAGCAGTTGGCAAAACTCCGTGAAATCGAGCTCAATGGCTTCCAATCCACCACCCTGAACGCCGTGTTCCCGGCCGATCTTGGCGGCAAGGGCCTCGAAACCGCTTTCACCAAGCTCTGCAAGAGCGCCGATGAAGCGATCGCCGAAGGTTGCAACATCCTCATCGTCTCGGACCGCAACATCAGCGCCGCCAACGCCGCGATGCCCACCTTGCTCGTCACCGGCGGCCTGCACCATCACCTGGTGCGCTCCGGCACCCGCACCAAGGTCTCCATCATCCTGGAAACCGGCGAGGCGCGGGAAGTGCACCATTTCTCGACGCTCATCGGCTACGGTGCGGACGCCATCAATCCCTACATGGCCTTCGATTCCATCCACAAGATGATCGGGGACAACATGCTCGACATGGATTTCGACAAGGCCTGCTACAACTTCATCAAGGGCTCGATCAAGGGCGTGGTGAAAACCATGGCCAAAATGGGCATCTCGACCGTCGCCTCCTACCGCGGCGCGCAGATCTTCGAAACCATCGGCCTCGCCACCGAGTTGGTGGACAAGTATTTCTCCGGCACCTCCAGCCGCTGCGAGGGCTCCGACATCGACGACATCGCCGAGGAATCCCTCATCCGCCACCGCCAGGCGTTCCCGGACCGCCACATCGAGGCCAGCGAAGTCGCGCTCGATTCCGGCGGCTTATACCAATGGCGCAAGGACGGCGAGTTCCACCTTTTCAACCCGGAAACCATCCACCTGCTCCAGAAGGCGGCGCGCACCGGCAGCTACGAGGTTTACAAGCAATATGCCCGCAAGGTGAACGACCAGAGCGAGAACCTCTCCACCCTGCGCGGTCTGATGAAGTTCAAGGGCAACCGCAAGCCGGTGCCCATCGATGAAGTCGAACCCCTCGAGGCCATCACCCGCCGGTTCAAGACGGGCGCGATGTCCTATGGCTCGATCTCGCAGGAGGCCCACGAAACGCTCGCCATCGCCATGAACCGCATCGGCGGCAAGTCGAACACCGGCGAGGGCGGCGAGGACCCGGAACGCTTCAAACCCCTGCCCAACGGCGACAGCAAGCGCTCCGCCATCAAGCAGGTCGCCTCCGGCCGCTTCGGAGTCACCAGCGAATACCTGGTCAGCGCCGACGAAATCCAGATCAAGATATCGCAAGGTGCCAAGCCCGGCGAGGGCGGCGAGCTGCCCGGCTCGAAGGTCTATCCATGGATCGCCAAGGTCCGCCACTCGACTCCCGGCGTGGGCCTCGTCTCCCCTCCCCCGCACCACGATATCTACAGCATCGAGGACCTCGCGGAATTGATCCACGATTTGAAAAACGCCAACCCCAAGGCCCGCATCAACGTGAAGCTGGTGGCCGAGGTCGGCGTCGGCACCATCGCCGCAGGCGTGGCCAAGGCACACGCCGATGTGATCCTGATCTCCGGACATGACGGCGGCACCGGTGCCTCACCCTCGTCCTCGATCTACAACGCCGGCGCACCATGGGAACTCGGCCTTGCCGAAACCAACCAGATCCTCCTCTTGAATGATCTTCGTTCGCGCGTGGTTTTGGAAACCGACGGCCAGCTCAAGACCGGCCGCGACGTGGCCATCGCCGCGCTGCTTGGCGCCGAGGAATACGGCTTCGCCACCGCGCCGCTCGTCACCATGGGCTGCCTGATGATGCGTGTCTGCCAGAAGAACACCTGCCCGGTCGGCGTCGCCACCCAGGACCCCGAGCTGCGCAAGAACTTCACCGGCAAGCCGGAACACGTGGTCAATTTCATGACCTTCATCGCCATGGAAATGCGCGAGATCATGGCCGAACTCGGCTTCCGCTCCATCGATGAAATGGTCGGCCACGTGGAATGCCTCGACACCCAGGAGGCCACCGACCACTGGAAGGCCGCCGGCGTGGACCTCACCAGCATTTTCCACAAACCGGACGTCGGCGACGAGGTCGGCACCTTCTGCCAGAAAACACAGGATCACGGCCTCGGGAAGTCGCTCGACATGACGATGCTCCTCAAGCTCTGCAAACCGGCCATCGAACGCGGCGAAAAAGTCCGCGCCGAGCTGCCGATCATCAACATCAACCGCGTGGTCGGCACCATCACCGGCAGCGAGGTGACCCGCAGGCACGGCGGCAAGGGATTGCCCGAGGACACGATCCATCTCAGGTTCCACGGCAGCGCCGGCCAGTCGTTCGGGGCTTTCTGCCCGCCGGGCATGACCTTTGAACTCGAGGGCGATGCCAACGACTACGTCGGCAAGGGCCTCTCCGGCGCCAAGATCGTCATCTATCCGCCGCAAGGATCGGAATTCAAGGCGGAGGAGAACATCCTCATCGGCAACGTCGCATTCTACGGGGCCACCACCGGCAGCGCCTACATCAACGGCATCGCCGGCGAGCGCTTCTGCGTCCGCAACTCCGGCGTCAAGACCGTCGTCGAGGGCGTGGGCGACCACGGCTGCGAATACATGA
>JALRFY010000076.1 GCA_023253625.1 Akkermansiaceae bacterium
ATGTCGTGCAGGTGCTTTCCGGCCAGGAAAGCAAAGTGCGTGAGCGGATCCTCCGCAGCGCCGAGACCGAAGGGATGACCGAATACATCCGCGAGGTCCTGGTGCCTACCGAAATGGTCTCGGAAATCCGCCGAGGCAAGAAAACCGAAACCAAGAAAAAATTCTTTCCCGGCTACATCATCGTCAACATGAACCTTACCGACGAGGATGGCGGCCTGGTCGAGAAAACCTGGTTCTTCATCAAGGAAATGGAAGGCGTGATCGGCTTCGCAGGGACCAAAGACCGCCCGGCGCCAATGCGCCAGCGCGAGGTGGATGCCATGCTTTCACAGATCAAGGAGCGCGAGGAAAGCGTGCGCCCGGCCATCAGCTTCGAGGTCGGCGACACCGTGAAAGTGGCCGACGGCCCGTTTCAAAGCCAGAACGGTGTGGTCGAGGAAATCGACCCCGAGCGCGGCAAACTCCGGGTGTCCGTCACCATTTTCGGCCGCAGCACACCGGTCGAACTCGAATATTGGCAGGTCGAACGCGCCTGACCGGCGATTTCACATCTCAAATTTCACATCTCAAATTTCAAATTCTATCCACTAATAGCCATGGCCAAGGAAGTCGTCAAAATCATCAAGCTCCAGATTCGCGCCGGAGCCGCCAATCCGTCACCGCCCGTCGGCCCTGCCTTGGGTCAGGCCGGCGTCAACATCATGGGCTTCTGCAAGGAGTTCAATGCAGCCACGCAGAGCCAGTCCGGCGACGTGCTGCCGGTGGTGATTTCGGTTTACAAGGACAAGTCCTTCACCTTCGTCACCAAGCGTCCGCCGGCCGGCAACCTGCTCAAGAAAGCCGCTGGTCTGGCTTCCGGATCCAAGGAGCCGAACCGCAACAAGGTGGGCAAGATTACCAAGGCCCAACTCATGGATGTGGTGAACATCAAGATGCCCGACCTCAACACCAAGGACCCTGAGGCTGCCGCCCGCATCCTTGCCGGCACCGCCCGCCAGATGGGCCTCGAAATCGAAGGGATGTAAGGCGGCGCGGGCATGCCGTCCGCTAACGCCGCCGATATCCTCACCACAATCCCGCTTTCATATCCCGATCTCAGCCGAAGGCCTTCAACGGCACAAGGCATCCGCAGGAGGGTCCCGGCCACCGGTATCCGAACGAACTGCAAACCAAACAAACCAATGGCCAAACACCGCAGCAAACGCTACCAAAAAGCGGCGGCACTTGTCGAAAACGGCAAGAGCTACACGCTCACTGACGCGATCACCACCGTGAAGCAATTTCCGGTGCCCAAGTTCAATCCCACCGTCACGCTCTCGTTCCACCTCGGTGTGGACCCTCGCAAGAGCGACCAGATGGTCCGGGGCTCCGTTTCACTCCCGCACGGCACCGGCAAGAACGTCCGTGTGGCCGTGTTCGCCCAAGGAGCCGCCGCCGAAGCCGCCAAGGCCGCCGGCGCTGAATTCGTGGGCTACGAGGACCTCATTAAAAGAGTCCAGGACGGCTTCACGGATTTCGACTCCGCCATCGCCACTCCGGATGCGATGACCGAAGTCCGCAAGATCGCCCGCGTGCTTGGTCCCCGCGGATTGATGCCCAATCCCAAAACCGGCACCGTCACCGAAGACACCGCCAAGGCGGTCAAGGAAGTCAAGGCCGGCCGAATCGACTACAAACTCGACAAGAACGGCAACATCGCCGGCTCCATCGGCAAGATCGATTTCTCGCCCGAACAGCTCGAGGACAACGCCCGCGCGTTCTTGGACAGCGTTGTCCGCGCCAAACCCTCCACCGCCAAGGGCAACTACATCCCAGCCGTCACCCTGGCCGCCACCATGCTGCCCGGCATCCCGCTTGAAGCCGCGACCTACACCAAGTCCGCATCCTGACCCGCAACCACACCCCACTATGAATCCCGACAAGAAAATCATCATCGACGGACTGCTGGAGCGGGTCAATGCCTCGCCCTTCGTGCTGGTGATCGATTACACCGGCATGACCGTCCCGCATTTCTCGGAGCTGCGCAACCGCCTCGTCGCCACCGGTGCCGAGTGCCACGTGGCCAAGAACACCTACATGCGCAAGGCCTTGGCCGAGGCCGGCCTGCCTGACCCCGGTGACCAGCTCACCGGCCAGACCGCCTTCATCACCGGTGAACAGGACGTGGCCGCCGCCGCCAAGGTGCTCAAGAACTTCGAGAAGGAGTTCAAGAAACCCGGCATCAAGCTCGGCATCCTCGACGGCCTGCTGCTCGGCGAGGAGCAAGTCAAGGCGATTGCCGAACTGCCGCCGCGCGAGGTGCTGCTCGCCCAGCTTCTCGGCGTCATCAACGCGCCCGCCACCAAGCTGCTCCGCACGCTCAACGAGCCCGGCGCATCCCTGGCCCGTGTCATCAAGGCGAAATTCAACCCTGATTCCTGATCGAAACACTCTGAACGGATGGCGGTGGCGCATTGCTTCGCCGCCTGAACCCACAATGGTTCCTCGTCGGTCGCGTGGCTGCGTGACTGAAATCTCCGGAGGCTTCCGGGGGCGACGATACCGCAACACCACATAATATGGCCAATATTGAACAACTGATGGAAGACCTCGGCAAGCTGACCGTTCTGGAAGCTGCCGATCTTGTGAAGAAACTTGAAGAAGCCTGGGGCGTGTCCGCCGCTGCTCCCGTTGGAGCTGTGATGGCCGCTCCCGCCGCTGAAGCTGCGGCTCCCGCCGAAGAGAAAACCGAGTTTGACGTCGTCATCACCGACGCAGGTGCCAATAAGATTGCCGTCATCAAGGCGGTGCGCGAAGTGGCCCCCGGACTTGGACTCGCGGACGCCAAGAAGCTCGTCGAGAGCGCTCCCGCAAAAGTCCTCGAAGGTGCCGCCAAGGACCCCGCCGAGGCTGCCAAGAAGAAGCTCGAAGAGGCCGGCGCCAAGGTCGAACTCAAGTAATCCACCACGCCGGATTTCTCCCGGGGCGGATCGCTCCGCCCCGGGAACCCTCATCCGGAACCGCAGCGAGATCCTCGATACTTTTTCACACCAACCGCGGCTTTCGCTCCGATTCCGATTCCACTTTCCACGCTTGATATCCACCCCGCCTGAGACCGTTCGCGGCTCGGGCTCAATTTGTCATTAGCACACTACACAAAACCATGGCTGAACGTCTTTATTTCGGGAAATTCGAAGAAGTCATCGACCCGCCCAACCTCATCGAGGTCCAAAGCCGCTCATACGATGAGTTCCTCCAAAAGGATGTGCCCCACGCCGAGCGCACCGACACCGGCCTCCATGCCGTGTTCCGCGAGGTCTTCCCGATCAAGAGTTACGACGAGGCGATCGAACTCGATTTCATTTCCTATGACATCGAGGATCCGAAAATCACCTCGCTCGACTCCCTGCGCAACAGCGAGACTTTCAGCGCCGCGCTCTACGTCACCTTCAAGCTGAAGGACGAGACCGGCAACAAGAAGGAGCGCGTTTACATGGGCGAACTGCCGATGATGACCCGCCGCGGCACTTTCATCATCAATGGCGCAGAGCGCGTCATCGTGTCCCAGCTCCACCGCTCGCCCGGCATCTGCTTCGAGACCTCCATTCACCTCAACGGCAAGATCCTCCACAGCTTCCGCATCATTCCGGACCGCGGGTCGTGGCTTGAGGTGCAGTTCGACACCAACGACCTCCTCTACGTCTATCTGGACCGCCGCCGCCGCCGCCGCAAGTTCCTCGCCACCACCTTCCTGCGCGTGCTCGGTTTCCCGACCGACCGCGACATCGTGAGCAATTTCTACAATGTCGAAATGCTCAAGTTGAGCGAGAAAATGGACGAGGGCGAACTCGGTCACAAGGTTCCCTTCGAAGACGTGCTCGACGGCGAACTGGTCGTAGCCAAGGCTTATGAGCCACTCACCATCGGCATCGTCCGCCAGCTCCTCGCACTTGGTCAGAAGAGCGTGGAGGTGATCGACGGCCGCGAGGACGAGATCCTGCTCAAGTCGTTGCGCAAGGATCCCGCCAAGGATGAGGAATCGGCGCTCAAGGACATCTATCGGAAACTGCGCCCCGGCGATCCGCCGACCGCCGCCAACGCGCGCGCCCTGCTCAAGCGCCTGTTCTTCGACGCTAAAAAATACGATCTCACGCGCGTCGGCCGCTATAAGATCAACCAGAAGCTTGGCATCAACGTCGAGGCCGACCAGCGCATCATGGTGCCCGAGGATTTCCTCGCCGCCGTGAAATACATCCTCAAGCTCAAGAAGGGCGACGGTGTGATCGACGACATCGACCACCTCGGCTCCCGCCGGGTGCGCGCCGTCGGTGAGCTGCTCGCCAATCAGTGCCGCGTCGGCTTGGCCCGCACCGAGCGCCTCGTGAAGGAGCGCATGACCCTGTTCGACGTCAACATCGAGGGCATGACGCCGCAGAAGCTCATCAACCCGAAGGCGCTCTCCGCCGTGGTGCGCGACTTTTTCGGCCGCAGCCAGCTGTCGCAGTTCATGGACCAGACCAACCCGCTGGCCGAACTCACCCACAAGCGCCGCCTCTCCGCGCTCGGACCTGGCGGACTCAACCGCGACCGCGCGGGCTTCGAGGTGCGCGACGTGCATCCGTCCCACTACGGCCGCATTTGCCCGATTGAGACGCCGGAAGGCCCGAACATCGGCCTGATCAACTCGATGTGCACCTATGCGCGCATCAACGAGTTCGGTTTCATCGAGACGCCCTACCGCAAGGTCAAGAACGGCAAGGTCACCAATGAGATCGAATACCTCACCGCCGATCAGGAGGAAAACTTCCTCATCGCCCAAGCGAACAACCCGATCGACAAGTCCGGCAGATTCCTCACCGAGCGTATCACCGCGCGCGAAAAGGGCGGCGAGTTCATTGAGTCGCTGCCCACCGATTGTCATTATATGGACGTCTCACCCAAGCAGCTCGTCTCCGTGGCTGCCGGCTTGATTCCCTTCCTTGAGCATGACGACGCCAACCGCGCCCTGATGGGCTCGAACATGCAGCGCCAAGGTGTGCCGCTTCTGGTCTCCGAGGCGCCGCTTGTCGGCACCGGCCTGGAAGGCAAGGCCGCGCGCGATTCGCGCGCGGTGGTCGTCGCCGAGGCCGATGGCATCGTCGCCGCCGCCACTGCGGAGATCATCATCACCACGGCCGACGGCAACCTGCCGGAGAAAATCACTGTCGAGAAGTTCCTCAGCGATCCGGAAGCCGTGAAATCCAATCCGGACAAGGGCATCATGTCCTATCCGTTGCGCAAATTCATGCGTTCCAACGCCGGCACCTGCATCAACCAGAAGCCGATCGTCAAGAAGGGAGAGAAGATCAAGAAGGGCCAGGTGCTCGCCGATGGACCCAACACCGAAAACGGTGAACTCGCCATCGGCCGCAACGTGCTCGTCGCCTTCATGCCGTGGAACGGCTACAACTTCGAGGATGCCATCGTCATTTCCGAGCGTGTCGTGAAAGAGGACGTTTACACCTCCATCCATATCTCCGAGTTCGATGTCGCCGCCCGCGACACGAAGCTCGGCCCCGAGGAAATCACCCGCGACATCCCCAACGTAGGCGAGGAGGCTCTCCGCAACCTCGATCATGATGGCATCATCCGCATCGGTGCCGAGGTGAAACCCGGCGATATCCTCGTCGGCAAGATCACCCCGAAATCCGAGACCGAACTCGCCCCCGAGGAGCGCCTCCTGCGCGCCATCTTCGGCGAGAAGGCCGCCGATGTGAAGGACACCTCGTTGCGCGTCCCTTCCGGCTGCACCGGGATCGTCCAGGATGTGCGGGTTTCCCAATCCGGCTTCGCCAAAAAGCGCGAGGAGAAGAAGGATCCCGCCGTGATCAAGAAGCAGCACAAGCAGATCAACGACGACCACAAGAAGAAGTGGGACAAGTTGACCGACGACCTTACGGAAAAACTTTCCGACATCCTGCTCGGTGAGAAGATCCCGCTTGACGTCGTCAACGCGCAGACCGGCGAGATCATCATCCCCGCCAACCGCAAGATCACCAAGACGCTGCTGCGCAAGCTCGCCGCCGCCCACGACCATATCGAGATCGACCCCTCGCCGATCCGCAACAAGATCCTTGAAATCATCGGCTCGTTCGAAGGCCGCTTCCAGGAACTTGATAGCGAGCGCGAGCGCAAGCTCGACCAGCTTGAGTCCGGCGACGAGGTGGATCCCGGTGTCATCAAGGAGGTCAAGGTCTTCATCGCCGCCAAGCGCAAGCTTTCCGTCGGTGACAAAATGGCCGGCCGCCACGGCAACAAGGGCGTCGTCGCCAACATCGTGCCCGAGGAGGACATGCCCTTCCTCGCAGACGGCACCCCGGTGGACATCTGCCTCAACCCGCTCGGCGTGCCGTCGCGGATGAACGTCGGCCAGGTGCTCGAAACCCACCTCGGTGTCGCCGCCAAGGCCCTTGGTTTCACCGTTGCCACGCCGATTTTCGACGGCATCAAGGAGGACGTCATCTGGGACTTCATGTCCGAGGCCAAGAAGGTCGATGGCGTCAACTTCGTCGGCGACAACGGCAAGCTCCGCGAACGGAAGAAGAATGAGCCCGCTCGTCCCGGTTTCACTTGGATCGGCGATGGCAAGGACGGCACGACCGGTGGCAAGTCCACTCTTTATGACGGCCGCACCGGCGAGGCCTTCCACAACCCGGTCGTGGTCGGCATGATCTATATCCTGAAACTCGGCCACTTGGTCGCCGACAAGATCCACGCCCGTGCCGTCGGTCCCTACTCGCTGGTCACCCAGCAACCGCTTGGCGGCAAGGCACAATACGGCGGCCAGCGCTTCGGGGAAATGGAGGTCTGGGCGCTCGAAGCCTACGGTGCCGCCTACACGCTGCAGGAGCTGCTCACCGTCAAGTCCGACGACGTGCAGGGCCGCACCCGCATCTACGAAGCCATCGTCAAGGAAAACCAGCGCCCTGAGGGCCAGCGAAGCCCGGAGTGGATTGAACGCCAATACAACAAGATACATGC
>JALRFY010000201.1 GCA_023253625.1 Akkermansiaceae bacterium
GAAGTTTACAGGAAGATAAGTTAACCGCCAAGGCGGCCTTCCCTGCGGAAGGAGACACAAGACTTCAAGACAGAAGACAGAAGATGAAGAAGCTGCTTCTTCTTTGGCTCCACAAAACTTGGAGCAAGATGCTCCAAGGACGACCTGGGACAGGATGTCCCAGCCACATGAAGAAGCAGCTTCTTCGATCCACGATCTCCAATCCACAATCCTTCTCTTCTCGTTCATCGAGAAATGGTGGGCAGAGCTGGATTCGAACCAGCGTAGGCGTTAGCCAGCAGATTTACAGTCTGCCCCCTTTAGCCACTCGGGCACCTACCCATAGGTAACGCGCCATTGCGGCGCGGGCGGGTTTGTTGTCGGGCCGAACGAGTTTGACAAGGCAAAACACGAAGACCCGGGAAATTTTCCGGTGGCAGGCCCAAATCCGCAATTTTGGGCTGGCCGACGGACATCGGAATGTGGCGGTTTCGTCACAGATGTTTGTCGCGACGCTTTCGACATGGTCGGTGATTGGCTCGGTGCTCCAGATACTCGGTTCGCTGGGTCTATTCCTGTTCGGGATGAAAGTGATGTCCGAGGGCGTGCAGAAGGTGGCAGGGAACCGGATGCGCGCCGCGCTTTCCGGCATGACCGGCAACCGTATGAGCGGTGTGCTCACCGGTTTTTTCACCACCACGCTGGTGCAATCGTCCTCGGCCACGACGGTTCTGGTGGTATCCTTCGTGAATGCAGGATTGCTGACGCTGATCCAGTCCATCGGGGTGATCATGGGAGCGAACCTTGGAACGACGACGACAGCGTGGATCGTGGCATTGATCGGTAAATTTGAGGTGGCAAAGGTGGCGCTGCCATTGATCGGCATGGGGCTGCCGCTGTTTTTCGTGGGCAAGGACAAGGGCCGGAACTGGGGCGAGATGCTGATTGGTTTCGGGCTGGTGTTTTTCGGCTTGGGGTTGCTCAAGGACTCGGTGCCGGACCTGCGCACGATGATCGCCGAGCAACCGGAAACGGCGGCGATGGTGCAATCGATTGTTGAAACCATCAATGGCCACGGATTCGCCACGATCGTGATGTTCCTGTTCGCCGGCTTCATCCTGACGCTGATGGTGCAATCGTCCTCGGCGGCGATGGCGATCACGATCACCTGCGCGCTCAACGGCTGGCTGGGCGACATCGATGCCGACCCGCTCGGTGTGATGCGCAACTCGGCGGCGATCGTGCTGGGTGAGAACATAGGCACCACCGTGACAGCATGGCTGGCCTCTCTGGGTGCCAACACGCACGCCAAGCGCGCGGCCCGGGCCCACTTTTCGTTCAATGTGATCGGTGTGTTGTGGTGTCTGGTGGTGTTTTATCCCTTCACTACCTTGGTATGGGCGATGGCCAACCAACTTCCTGAAGCGCTGCGCAGCGCCAGCGAAGGCATGGCGAAATCCGAAATCGCCTTCGCCACCGCGATTTTCCACACCTCCTTCAACCTCGCCAACATCTGCGTGCTGGTCTGGTTCGTGCCACAGATCGGGAAACTGGTGAGCTGGTGGGTGAAGGACCAGGACGAAGCGGTGGAGACCGGCAAACTTCAATACATGGGGAGCACTTTCGTGGACATCGGCGAGCTGAGTCTGGCGGAGTCTGACGCCTCCATCCGCAAAATGGCCAGGCTCACTTCCGACATGTTCGACGGCATGGTGGAAGTCATGGGACGGCCCAATGAGGACCTCTCGCAGCGGGTCTCCGCGCTGAAAGGCATGGAAGACACCTGCGACGGGATGCTGCACGATATCACGGCTTACCTGATCCAGTGCTCGACGCACGAGATCGGGGCGGGCAACGCCACGCGCATCACCGCCATGCTGCGGGTGGTGGCCGAGTTGGAAGAAGCCACCGACCGGATCTACCGGCTGGTGAAAGTGATCGAACGCAAATATCGCAAGGGGCGCGATTTCACCGAGATCCAGCACAAGGACCTCACGGCGATCACCATGCAGGTGCGCGCCTTGCTGGACGTGGCATGCAACTCGCTGGTCAATGTGAACGGCGAGGTGATCGAAAAGGCGGAAATGATCGAGGACCGCGTGGACGCGTTGCGCAAGCGCAACAACAAGGCGGCCGCGCTGCGCATGCAGCAGGGTGCCGTAGTTCAGACAGAAATGATCTTCATCGACATGAACAACCACCTCGAAGCCGTGGCAAACCACGCGCTCAACGTGGTGCAGGCCACACGGCGTGAGACGGCGGGGTGAGATCGAGAAACCAGATTCCAGATGCCAGAGTATGAAACATAGAGCATGCATGGAGCGATGCTCGACTCATGCGCAATTCTCAGTCTGGTATCTGGTCTTTGAAATTCACCACAGTCCGTATTTTCCGGTCTGCATGATATACAATCCCATGAGCAGGTTGGCCACGGCGTGCATGACGACACAAGCACCGAGGTTCCTGCTCCAGACGCAGAGCAGCCACGTGAGGCTGCCATAGACGAAGGCGCCGGCATAGTCCAGAGGCGCATGGGCGGCCATGAAGAGGCCGGTGACGATGAGCCAGGATTTCCACGAGGCGCGGCCGAAAGGTTGCCGCCAGTAATCCCCTTCCCAATCGTGGACGAAGCGCATCATGAATCCACGCCAGAAGATTTCCTCAACGAAAGCCACGACCACCGCGGCGCGCAGAAAGCGCAACAACACGGAAAACCACCATGCAGCGGGGTTTTCGAAGACCGATGGATCAAAGCCTTCGGCGCGCGAGTCCACGCCGAGCCAAGCGGGAATACCTGTGGTCTTGCCGGTGAGGGCGAAATGGTCGTAGGCAATCGTCGGCAGCAGCCAGAAAAAGATGCCGAGCGCCCCGGCCGGAATGGCGGCCAGCGACCACTTCCACGACCAATCGAAGGCATAACTCCGGCGGTAATGGCAAAGCAGGCCCAGCGTCACGAGTGTCTGGAGCGGATAGATGAAATACGCCACGTCCTGCCGCCACCAAGGGGCTTTGGGATGATCCCAGCCGATGAACGAGTCGACCAGCGGCATCACCAGCATGAATACCATGAATACGGCGAACGGGACGACGTGCGCATGAGTCAGGCGGACCGGATCACTGGTGTTCCCGCACATGACTAACTTAGTCGGTTGACAAAGCGCCCGATGCGCTCGGTGGCGGTGCGGATGTCCTCGAAGGCGGTGGCGTAGCAACAACGCAGAAATCCCTCGCCGGAAGCGCCGAAGGCACCACCCGGCACACAGGCGACATTTTCCTCCTGCAGCAGACGGGTGGCGAATTCCTTGCTGGAAAGACCGGTCGGGCGGATGTCCGGGAACACATAGAATGCGCCGCCTGGCATGTGGCAATCCAGCCCGATTTCATTGAGGCGGCGCACCAGGAAATCGCGTCGTTGATGATAACTCGCACGCATTTCGAGCATCGCAGCGCGGCCGTTCTCGAGTGCCTCGATGGCCGCATTCTGGCTCATGATGGGCGCGCAGAGCATCGCGTATTGGTGGATTTTCATCATTGCCTCAATGACCGGCTGCGGCGCACAGGCGTAGCCGAGGCGGAAGCCGGTCATGGCGAAGGCTTTGGAAAACCCGTGCAAAAGGATGCTACGCTCACGCATGCCGGGCAGCGAAGCGATGGAGACATGCGATTCGTCATCGTAGCGCAACTCGCTGTAGATCTCGTCGGTCATCACGATCAGGTCGTGCTCGATGGCGAGTTTTGCAATGCCTTCCAGATCATCCCGGCTGGCGCAGGCTCCGGTCGGATTGGTCGGGAAATTCAGCATGATTACACGTGTCCTGGGCGTGATGGCCGCAGCGACCGCATCCGGTTTGAGCGAAAACCCGTGCTGCTTGGTGGTGACCACCGGCACCGGAACCGCGTGTGCCAGCAGGATGCTCGGCGAATACGACACATAGCAGGGTTCATGATAAATCACTTCATCACCGGGATTGAGCAGCGCGCGTAGCGCGATGTCGATCGCCTCGGAGACCCCCACCGTGACGAGCACTTCTGCGGCGGGATCATAGCGGACGCCGAAAAAGCCCTCCACGTAGCGTGAGATCGATTTGCGCAGCGAAAGCAGGCCGAGGTTGGAGGTGTAGGTGGTATGGCCCTTTTCGAGTGAGTAGATGGCGGCCTCGCGGATGTTCCATGGCGTGACGAAGTCCGGCTCGCCGACGCCAAGCGAGATCACGTCGTCGCGGCCCTGCACGAGTTCGAAGAAGTCGCGGATCCCGGAGCGCGGGATGGCGGCCACATTGCGGGCGATTTTCTCTGAATAATCCATGAAGCATCCGCATCGTGGCGGGCGCGGAATCTCAGCGGTGCAAGCGGCGCGCGTCAATCCCCGGGTTTGGGCACAGCGGGCAGAAAGCGGGACGCGCATGCGATCGATCTTGATTCGCGTCGTGCTTCTCCTACCCTGCGGTGCGCTTCGTACCGCCATGCCCCCACGATGACCCTGCTAGTTTTCTACATTTCCCTGGCCATCGTCGTTTCCTTCCTGTGCTCCATTCTTGAAGCCACCCTGCTGACTCTGACCCCGGTTTCCATCGCCAATGCCAAGCAAAAGAGCAAAAAATGGGCGAGACGCATGGAAGCGCTGAAAGACGACATCGACCGTCCGCTTTCCGCCATCCTTACGCTCAACACCATCGCCCACACCATGGGGGCCGCCGGTGCGGGTGCGCAATACGCGCGGGTTTTCGGCAACGTGGGCGAAGCGGTTTTCACCGGAGCGCTCACGCTGGCGATCCTGATCTTCACCGAGATCATTCCCAAGACCATCGGCGCGCGCTATGCGGTGCCCTTGGCCGGTCCGGCGTCCATTCTGTTGAACCTGATGGTGGTGGTGCTGGTGCCGGTGATCTGGGCGTCGCGGCAGATCACGCGGCTGTTCACGCCGAAGCTGAAGGCGGAGCACATGGCGCACCGCGAGGAACTGCTGGCGATGGCCCGGCTGGGCGAGGAATCGGGCTCGCTGGTGCCGCGCGAAAGCCAGTTTGTGCAGAACCTGATCCAGCTCCACTCCATGAAGGTGTGGGACATCATGACTCCCAGGCCGGTGATTTACGCGCTGCCGGAAACGACGCCGCTCGCGAGCTTCGTGGAGATCGTCAGTGAGAAACCGTTCACCCGGATTCCGGTTTTCCGCGCCGGTCAGGACGACTTCACGGGCTTCGTGATCCGCGGCGAGGCGCTCATCGCGCACCTCAAGGACAGCGGAAAAACCGCCACACTCGCCGATGTCACACGGCCCGTCGCCGTGACGCCGGACCACATCCCGGTGGACCAGCTTTTCCAGCGCTTTATTTCAGAGCGCCACCAGATCATGCTGGTGGCGGACGAGTTTGGCACCATCGTCGGTTTGGTGACCTTCGAGGACATCATTGAAACCATTTTCGGCTTCGAGATTCTCGATGAAAAGGACAAGGTTCCCGACCTGCAGGAGCACGCCCGTGGCTTGTGGCGTGAGCGGGCACGGAGGATGGGTATTGTGCTGGATGACGAGGAAACACCGCTGCCTTGACCGTGGCACGCTGCGGCGCAAGGCTTCCACATGCCATCCGCCACGGCTGCGCCGAAAAAAATCGCCCTGTTCGGCGGCACCTTCGATCCGGTTCACCTGGGCCATATCCATTTGGCCCGCACCGCGGTGAAGACCTTGGAGCTTGATCAGGTACGCTTGCTGCCGTGCCGGATTTCACCGCACAAGCCGGGCAGCAACCCTACGCCGGCGGCCGACCGCCTGGAGATGCTGCGACTGGCCACTGCGGACTTGCCATGGGCAGTGGTGGACGATTTCGAAACGCGGATCGAGGGTCCATCGTTTTCCTACCGGACGGCGGAGGAAATCGCGGCGCGTTTTCCGCAGGCGCGGCTGTTCTGGATCATGGGCGGCGACCAATGGGCCGCGCTGGACCAATGGGCGGAACCGCAGCGATTGGCGAAATGTGTCGAATTCATCGTATTTACCCGCGGCGGGCCGCTGATGGCGCGGGAGGGCTTCCAATCGCATGCGCTCGTTGCGGATCATCCGGCATCCGCCACCGCGATCCGAGAGGCGCTGGCTTGCGGTGCGGAGCACCACGAGTGGCTGGATCCGCGCGTCAGCCGCTGGATCCGGGAGCATCATCTTTACCACCACGTTCAATAATGGCATCCGTAGCGCGGCTGCCGGTAGTAACTGCGGTGGTATCCCCCAGAATAGTGATGGTGGTGATCATTGTCGTTGGCGAGGGCATAGCCGATAAGCCCGGCCGCGGCGACTCCGGCGACGGCGAATCCGGGATCGACCGACTGCACTGGGCGGCCCATACTATCGTAGGTGGTCATGCAACTCATAGTTCCGGCGGCAACCATCGCAATGGCGGCCCAACGGAGAATCGAAGTGGTTTTCTTCATATCCGGATAAACGAACCGGCGAACGCCTTATTCAAGGGGTCTTGCGATTATTTCCGCATCGCCCGCCGCAGCACCGCTTGCGGCGCGGGCGGCTGAGGCGAATCAGGAAAACCACCAGGGTAAGCACCACGACGGCGGCGGCGGCGAGGGTTTGCCAGTCCATGATCAGAATCCAAGCAGCCGCCCGCCCTGATAAACCGCGAGCGCGGCGAGATAGGCGATGGCGGACATGAAAACAAACTGGCCGAGTGCCCATTTCCAAGAGCCAGATTCACGCGCGACCACCGCAGAGGTGGGCAGGCATTGCAGGGCGAAGATGAAAAACACCAGCACGGACAACGCGGTGAGCGGTGTGAAGAGCGGGCTGCCGTCCGGCCAGGTCGCGGCAGCGATGCGGCCGCGGATCCGGTCGCGCGTCCGCTCTTCGTCGTCGGCTTCCTCGACACGGAAAATAATCGCCAGTGAGGAATTGAACACCTCGCGTGCGGCGAAGGAAGTGAGGACGGCAGTGCCGATGCGGCCGTCGAAACCGAGCGGCTTGACCGCTGGCTCGATCACCGCGCCGATGCGGCCCATCGCGCTGTGGGCGAGCGCCTCGGACTCGTCGTCGCCCACCGACTTGGGATAGGTGCTCAGCGCCCACAAGAGGATCGAGAGGCCGAGAATCACCGTGCCGGCCCGGACCACGAAGGCGCGGCCGCGATCGACCACGTGGCGGATGATATAACTCCACTGCGGCGCGCGGTAAGGCGGCAGTTCGAGCATGAAATGATGCGGCGTTTCATCCGGCCCGAGCCGCCCGCGCAGCAGGCGCGCCACAACAAAGGCGCTGACGGTTCCCAGCGCGTAGATGGCGAACAAAACAAGCGCCTGTTTCCACGAGCCTTCCTTTTCATGCAACAGCAGCGGAACGAGCAGGAAATAGACCGGCAGCCGCGCCGAACAGCTCATCCATGGCGCGACGAAAATCACCACCATGCGCTCCTTGGCGGAGTCGATGGTGCGGGTGGCCATCACGCCGGGAATGGCACAGGCATACGAGCTGAAAAGCGGCAGGAACGCCTTGCCGCTGAGCCCGGCCTTGGCCATCACGCCGTCCATCAGGTAGGCCGCGCGCGCCATGTAGCCGGAGCTTTCCAACAGACCGATGAATAGAAACAACAGCAGGATCTGCGGCAGGAACATCAGCACTCCCCCCACCCCGCCGATCATGCCATCCACGATGAGCGAGCGGAGATCGCCGTCCGGCATCGTGGCTTCCACCCAAGCGCCGGCCGCCCCCTGCAAATGCTCGATCCAGCCCATCGGAATCTGCGCAAACGAGAAAATCGACCAAAACAGCACAAACATCGTCGCCAGGAAAAACACCCAGCCGAAGACGGGATGGAGCAGCCAGCCGTCGAGACGGTCAGAGAGGGTCAACTGCTGCGCATCCGGCCGGCGCGCGGCGACGCGACAAACTTCGAGGATGAAATCGCGGCGCGCGGTTTCGGCATCCATACCCTCTGATTTCCACCGGGCATGCGGCGTGGCGGGCAGCGGGAAACGCAGCGCCTGCTTGAGTTCCACGATCCCCTTGCCGGCATTCGCCTGCATCGGCACCACCGGCGCGCCGAGTTCCTCGGAGAGTTTCGCCGGATCGAGACGCAGGCCGGTCTTTTCCGCCACGTCCACCATGTTGAGGGCGAGCACGACGAACCGCAGCGCGTGGCCGAGGCAGTCATGCGGATGAAATTGAACCATGTGGTCATCACCGCCGTGGCCCGCGACGACGTTCCGGACGGTGGCGCACTGCACTTCGCGCAGACCATCGAAGCGATTCGTGAACGGGATCCGAAGATCATCATCGAAGTGCTCGTGCCCGACTTCAACGGCAAGGACGACTCGCTGCGCACCGTGCTTGCGGCCGCGCCGCATATTTTTAACCACAACCTCGAAACGGTCGAGCGCCTCACCCCAGTGGTCCGCTCGCGGGCCAAATACAAATT
>JALRFY010000137.1 GCA_023253625.1 Akkermansiaceae bacterium
CTCCGTGGCTGGATGGTCGGTGATTGCAAAAACCCACGCGGTGGCGGACCCCGAACCGTTCGCGCTGGATGCGCTGCTGGCCGATCCCAAACCCGCGGAAAAGGCGATCACGTTGCGCACGGCCCAGCTGCTTCCCACACAGGCAGCGGCCACCAGCAAGGCTGCCGAGCATTTTCACGACCTCTCGGTCGCTTCGGTCGGCCTGCTCACCAACACTGCCACCGGCGGCTGGCGCAAGGATCTTTCGCTGCTTACCGAGAGCTGGAGCCGGCAGCCGAGGGTCGGCCTGCCCTTCTTCCAACTCACCCCCACAACTGCCACCAAGGCGGCGATTCCCAACCGCCGCACCATCGAGAGTTCCTATCCCGCAGGAGCCATGCTCTACCCATGGTCCGCCTACCGCCCGCAAATCCCCGGGTGGAACGGCCCGATCTACCGCCAGGGTGCCATCTCCAGCTGGGCAAACCTCTTCGACTACGCCACCTGCTACCAGCGGATCACGGTTGCCGCCGATGGCCGGGCCAGCGTGCCGCTCCAATTCAACTCGATCGGCCTCCAAGCCCCGGACACACCGGACAAACATTTCGATTACATTCACCGCGTGCGCATCCTGCCGGTGGTCGCCCGCATCCAGTGGGTCTTCTCCCACAGTGCCGAACGCCTGCCGCAGGGCAAGCCGGGCGATCCTGAACGATACCAGCCCCGGTTGCTGATCACTCCCGTGATCACCTTCTGGAACCCCTACAACGTGGAAATCACCGCGCCGCCGGGCATTGTCATCAATTTGGTCAAAGCCATGCCTACCGCGCTGAGATACACCATCGGCGGCCGGCAAAACCCCAACTACCACGGGGTGGCGGGAGGCTATGAACTGAGCAACCTGCCCGCCCTCAGTTCCAATAATCTGAGCTATCAGATCCCCTCGGCATTCACCCTCATGCCCGGCGAAACGCGGATCTTCAGCCCCGGTTCCACCACTCCCGTGGCCAGCGGCGTGCAGGTCGATATCGCGCCCGGATTCCGCAGCGGAGGCGGCAACTATTGCGCCATTCGAGGCCCCAACGGCGAACAGCCACTCACCCTGCCGGGCAATACCACGCTCAAGGCCGACGCCAAGTTTGACACGACCTGCGCATACTTCCGGGGTGCGGTGGGGGTTACAATGTATCTTGATATTTTCATCTCCAACCGCTGGGCGCTGGTTTACCGGATGAGCTATACCCCGGAAATGGCCGCCGTCGCCTATCCTCCGATCACCGACATGGCCAGCGCCACCCTCAGCCAGTGCGCCACCAGTCCCCAGCCTTTTCTCTCGACGATCTTCGGGGTGCGCGCCGCCAGCAACACCGCCATGGCGGCCAAGGGCTTTGCGCGTTGCAGCCCATTCGTCAACCACACCAGCATGGGGGTGCAGGACACGGTGGACCCCACTATCGAATATGACTACCCCGGCACCGCCCATCCGGTCAATTCGTCCTTCGATTACAGCTTCGTCGCACATGCGCCAGGTGGTGACAGTTTCATGCCCAATGCCAGCGGCAGCAGCGGGCGCGGCTACATCGTCTCCGGCTTCAACAAAGCCGACGGCCTCTCACGCTGCGTGCTCGCGGAACTGCCGCTGCGCCCGCTGGCATCGCTCGCCGAACTCACCCATTGGGATGTCCGCTTCGAGAACTCTCTCCCGCCCTACGCGTTCAACATCATTGCCAACTCCGACGCCAACCCGCTTTTGCCGCCCGACGAGGTGGTGAACGCCAGGGAAGCCAGCCTCGCCGTGAACCTCCAGCACGACGACTCCTACTGCACCAACCACCTGCTCTTCGACGACTGGTTCTTCTCGTCGATCGCGCCCGAGCCCTCGAACTTCGGATCCTCGGGACGCAGCATGGAGAAAGTTCACGCCGATTTCCTGAGCGGACACGCCTCACTTGCCAATGTCGCCTACCGGCCGATCATGGACGACGTTGCGGCAACGGCCAACAACGCGCTCTTCAACGAACACATCCTGCCGGCGGATTCCTGGCGGAAAATCGCCTCGCGCCTGGAGGTGGACGGGATGTTCAACGTCAACTCCACCTCGGTCACCGCTTGGCGCGCCCTGCTCGGCCATGCACGCAACCAGCGTGTCCCGCACATCCGTGAAAACGGCAGCTCATGGAACGCCAGCCTCTCCGGGGAAAGCGACCACGTCTGGAACCGCTTCAGCATCGCGGCCGATATCTTGGCCGGCACAGAAGGATCGTCCGGCGCATTTCCCGAGGCCACGGAATTCGTCGGCTACCGCACTGTGAACGACGATGTCCTCGACCAGCTGGCGGAAAACCTCGTCGGGCAAATCCGCGCCCGCGGCCCGTTCCTATCGCTCGCCGAGTTCGTCAACCGCCAGTTGAGCTCCGGCGACCTTGCGCTGGCGGGTGCCGTGCAAGCCGCACTGAACCAACTCGGCAAATCCGCGTCCACCGATCCGCTCAATACCCTCAAATCGCTCTCCAAGGTGGTGGATGCCAATCCGCCAAACCCGCCAGGTGTCCAAAATGGTGAGGAATACCGGTTCCGCGAGGCAGCCGCAGGCCACAGTGCCTATGGTGTCCCCGGCTGGACCCGCCAAGCCGACATCCTGCGGCCGCTCGCCCCCATCCTTTCGGCGCGCGATGACACCTTCACCATCCGCTGCTACGGCGATGCCCGGGACAGCAATGGCAAGGTCCTCGCCCGCGCCTGGTGCGAGGCCAGCGTCCGCCGCACCCGCGGGTTCGTCGATCCCGTCGAGCCCGCGGACCTCACGAGCGCGCCGGTGCGTCCCGCCAACCAGGCCTTCGGCCGCCGCTTCGAAATCGTCTCGTTCCGCTGGCTGGCACCGGACGAAGTGTGAACCCTGGTTTCCTTCGATGCGCACCACGGCCCCCAGCTACCAACTCCGCACTTGCCGCATCCTTTTCCCGGAAGGTCCGGAATGTTGACGAAAACCATAGGGTTTGACACCTCCCGGGCAGCACATCTTCCATCATGATAGAATATGTATCCAGCTGCGAGGGGGGGGCGGAAATTTTCCCATCCCCGTTCATGGAAATATAATCTGGCGTCGGTAGCCGCGGTTCTTCGAGACAGCCGGGTCCAGTAGATGATAGATCGGTTGGAGCACGAGATCCGTGCCTTCGACCAGGAAATCACGCTGGCCTCGATGGCTGAATTTGACATCAGACCCCACGGTCACCGCCTTCGGCCCCGCGTAGCCCAGCATCAACGGGCCGTAATGGAAAGTGCGGTATTCACCGCGGTTGCCACCGTTGACCTGGTTTACGGGCGCCTTGGCCGCGACGCTCTGCTCGAACGAGAGTTCCACGACGTCACCAGTGTGAGTAATTTTCAGTCCATAACGCCCGTTCCTATTCAAGATGGTCACAAACCGAATGATGAACCGTTTCCGCCTGGTCCTTTTCCTGGCGGCCGGGAGCGTGGGGTTTTGCGAAGAACCGGCGGCAAGGGCATCCGGAACCATTGCTGACAAGGAGATTGCCGCGCTGCAGGCCGGATTGGCCGAAGCCGGCAAGGTTTCCCTGGCGACCGCCAAACGCCGTGCCTGCAAGGGGGTGATCCGCGACGGAGAAACGCTGATCGAGGCCAATCCGACCGATCCCAACCGCTTTCGCGTCCTCGGGATCGTGTTCCGGGCTCGTCAGCAATTGTTCGCGCTTGAGAGTGACGACCGCAACCGGAAGGCGCTGCTCGAAACCTGCCGCGAGCTGGCCAAGGCACCGGATGAACATGCGGAGATGCGTCTGGAGGCGGACCTTCTGCTCTCGGAAGCGGATCTATCCGGCCGCAACGCCAGCGTCGAGGAGCGGGCGCGCGCGCTTGAGGAGTTGCTCGGGCGCTACCGCCGCACGCCGGCCGAAGTGAAGAGTCTGAAAATCGCCGCCGGGATCGCCCCCAAGCTCGAGGCCTTTGAACTCGCGAAGCGGATTCAGAGCACCATGCTGGAGCGCTTTGGTGATGATTTCGAGGTGATCGAATTCCTGCGGCGGAGTTCCAATATCGGCCGCATGGACGTGCGGTTCAGCGGCACCTTCGAGCGGGTGGACGGCACCACGCTGAGTTTTCCGGTCGATCGTTCGGGCCATCTCAGCGTCATCGTGTTCTGGTCGCGGGCAACGCCAGGCTTCGAGCAAGCTCTGGCAAAGATCGGCGCACACCGGCAACTCTATCCGGGCCGGATCGAGTTCTTCAGTTTCAACATCGATGAACTGCCCGATGCGGGCGAGGCGACGCTGCGCTCCCTCAACCTGGATTGGACGGTCATGCGGCTGCCGGGAGGAAGGAACAGCCGGGCGTTTCGAACCTTTGGGCTCGGTGATCCGGTGGGAATTCTGGTCAATGCGTATGGCCGAGTCATGCTGACAAACACCGCCATCAACTACGGGCGCGGCCAGCAATCTCCGGCAAACCCGTATCAGATTGAAGACGCGAGGATTTCCCACGATCGTTATCTCAAACAATTGCAGTCGTTGTTCATTGGTGACTTCCTGGCCAATGATGAAGGGACGCAGGGAACTGATGGAGTGAAGCCGCCGGGATCGGTCCCCGCCGGAGAACTGCGTGCGATCCAGGATTGCTTCGTGCCAGCGCCGCTGCGCTACCGCTTGACACGCGCTGAGGCACTCGCGAACTACGAAAAAGCGGCGGAATTGTGCGCTGAGGTCATCACCCGCCATCCGGAGGCCCCGGACCTGTGGCAGGTGCGCGACCGGCGCATCATCGCGCTGATGGGACGTTGGAATCTCGCCGCCGAGCCGAAATTCCTCGAACAGGCCGCGAATGAGGCGCGCGCCATGCTGGCCGCATCCCCGGGTCCGGGTGCCGGCGTGGTTGCGCGGTTCTGCCTCGCCAAGGAGGCACTGCGCAATGACCACAGCGGCGCGGCAGCCGTCCTCTCCGCCATGATCGAGGACTTGGGAGGTAGCGAGGCACCCGGGATGGCGCTTGCCGCCGCGGCCATCCTGGCGCTCGACGCCAATTCACGGGAATTGCATGAACGCTACCGCACACTGCTTCTCGGCCGGCATGCCGAAGAACCGGCATTGTGGCCCGTGCTGGCATTCCTCCGTGACCGCTACCACACGCTTTATCTGCTCAGGGCGAATTTCATACGCCACGAGGAGGATGCCATGCCGGCACGCGAACACATCGTCAACCACGGCCTCGAGCCGATGGCGCGACCGCTGCCCAAAATCGAACTCAAGACCCTCGACGGTGCCACCCTGCGCCTGCCGCAGGATCCCGCGGACAAGCTGACACTGCTGATGTTCGTCGAGCCGCCTCCCGCTCCGGCGGCCGACTTTCCCCGTGGCATGGATCCAGAAGGCCGGCGCGGCCGGGATGATTTCTTTCGTCAAGTCATGGGATATGCGTTCGAGCGCGCCCAACTGCACATTCACAAGGAGGTCGAAGTCATTGCGGCCTTCCTCTGCGACGATGCGGAACGCGTCCGCAGCCTGGTGGCGAAGAACAAATGGCCGTGCCGGGCGGCGATGGTTCCGGGCGGTCTGAACAACCCGCTGGTCCGTCAACTCGGCATCCTCTCTGCGGACCGCATCCCCAATGTCTTCCTGCTCCGGCGCGACGGCACGATTGCGTGGCAGACGTCCGGGTTCTACAGCAAAGCTGATTTCGGTTATCCCTTCGCGATCTTTCTCGCCATGAAGCTCCACATCGAAATCTGCGACGCCGAGTTCGCATACCTCGCACTCGAGAAGGGCGATTTTGAAAAAGCCAAGCGGGTTTTCTCAGGGCCCTTCCTGCCGGAAAAGGATGAGCGCTTCCTTTGGTATGGCCCGCGCTCTCATGGCCGCGCCCTTGCGAACATCGGATTGAAAGACTGGGCCGCGGCGCTCGTGGATATCGACGCGACCATCCAGTTGCACCAAAGTGTCTTCCGGCGCGGCCCCGACAGCCCCTGCGCAAGCATGCTGGCCATGCATCGCGCGCGGGCGCTGATCCTGGAGAATCTCGGCCGGCAGGATGAGGCCAAGGCGCAACGGGAAGCCGCCGCGCTACAGCCTGCACCGTGTTACGACACTCCCTACGAACACTTCCACCGCAAGCTGGGAAAACTTCCGATTGTCCCGGACTAACAAAAAGACTAGCCTAGCAGATAAAAAATGATTGCAAAACGAATGATGAATAGTTTCCGCCTGGCCCTTTTCCTGATGGCCGGGAGCGTGGGGTTCGGTGAAGAACCGGCGGCAAG
>JALRFY010000199.1 GCA_023253625.1 Akkermansiaceae bacterium
GACCACACCGCGCTCGGCCTGGAAAATCTTGAAAACAAGGTGGTCACCAAGCGCCCGCCCACCGAGGAGGAAATGCGCGCGATGCGCTTCGCCTGGCGCATCGTCAAGCACGTCAAGTCGAACGCCATCGTCTATGCCTCCACCGACCGCACGCTCGGCATCGGAGCCGGCCAGATGAGCCGCGTCGATTCCTCGCGCATTGCCGTGTGGAAGGCCAAGGAGGCCGGTCTCGATCTCAAGGGCAGCGTGATCGCCTCGGATGCCATGTTCCCCTTCGCCGATGGCCTGCAATCCGCCATCGACGCCGGTGCCACTGCCTGCATCCAGCCCGGCGGCTCGGTGCGCGACGAGGAAGTCATTGCCGCCGCCGACGCCGCCGGCATCGCCATGGTCTTCACCGGACACCGCCATTTCAGGCATTGAGCAGGCTCGTTCGTGAGAACGAGGGTTTTGTTTGCAGCCAGCCTCTCAAGCGGTCTCACGACCGCTCCTTACCTTCATTCCCGCGTGCCACTTCCCATCTTCGAAATCGCCGATGCGCTCATGGCCGCCGTTTCATCCGGCGAGCGCCCGCGCCTGCTGCTCAAGGCCCCCACCGGATCGGGGAAATCCACCGAAGTCCCCGGCATGCTGCTCGATGCAGGAATCACCGGTACGATCCTCGTGATCGAACCGCGCCGCATGGCCGCGCGATTGCTCGCCGGGTGGGTGGCGAGACAACGCGGGGCCACGCTCGGCCGCGAGGTGGGCTATGCCGTGCGCTTCGATTCCAAGTATGGCAATGACACCCGCATCGTCTATCTGACAGACGGCGTGTTCCAAAGATGGATCCAGGACGATCCGGAGCTTCATGGAGTCGGTGCGGTTATCTTCGATGAATTCCACGAACGCCGGCTGGCGGTGGATGTGGCATTGTCGCGCTGCCTCGGTCTCCAGGACGGGCCGCGCCCGGACCTGCGGGTGGTCGTGATGTCCGCCACGCTGGAAACCGCCGGACTCGCGGATTTCCTGGCACCGGCGGTTTCGCTGGAAGCCGGCGGACGCACGTTTCCGGTGGACGTGATCTACCGCCCCGACAAGCCGCCAGTGAACGACCGCCGCGGCGGGCCGCCGCGCGAGATTCCCATCTGGGAAAAAATGGTGAAAATCTGCATGGAGGCGATGACGATGCCGGAGCCCGGAAACATCCTGATGTTTCTTCCCGGCACGCATGAGATCCGGAAAACCATCGAACTTCTGGAATCCGGCTCGACCACGCGCGGTTGGGACGTGTTTCCACTCTACAGCGCGCTGCCACCCGCCGCGCAGGAAACGGCGATATCGCCGGGACCGAAACCGAAGATCATCGTCGCCACCAACGTGGCTGAAACCTCGCTGACGATCGACGGCGTCAGGACCGTCATCGATTCCGGGCTCGCGCGGATTTCCTCGTACGAGCCGCGGCGCGGCATCAACACGCTGCTGATTAAAAAAATCTCCCGTGCCGCCGCCGAGCAGCGCGCCGGCCGTGCCGGGCGCACCGCGCCGGGACGCGCGTTCCGCTTGTGGAGCCACACCGACCATGCGCGCCGCGACGAGTTCGAGGCGCCGGAAGTGCATCGCGTCGACCTCGCGGAAGCCGTGCTGCTGTTGAAAGCCGCAGGCGTTTCCGAAATACGCGATTTCCGCTGGTTCGAGGCGCCGCGGGAAGACGCGCTGCAACGGGCGGAACACCTGCTGCACGACCTCGGCGCGCTCGACGCGGATGGCGACCTCACAGACGAGGGCCGGAAAATGGCGGCCTTGCCGCTGGAGCCGCGGTTCTCGCGCCTGATGCTCGCCGGTCACGAACACAGCTGCGTGGCGGAGACCGCCTTCATCGCCGCCGCGGTGCAGGGGGAGGGGATCTTCGCCAACAAGCGCGGCGGAGTCGGCCGCAAGGATTTCATTTTCCCCGACGACCACTCCGATTTCGCCGGCGAGTGGCGCGCGTTCGAAACCGCGGAAGCCATGCAGTTCGATCCTATGCGCTGCGGCCAGGTCGGCATCCTCGCCCGCGGCGCGCGCGAGATCGCCAAGGGTTTCGACCGCCTCGCCACGCTCGCCCGGCGCTTCGGCTGGGAGTGGCAACCGGTGGATTTCAACGCGAATGCCGATGCCGTGGGCCATGCGATGCTGGCCAGCTTCAGCGACCAGCTCGCCATCCGTTTCAACCAAGGCACGCTCGCTTGCAGGCTTGTCGGCAACCGCCGCGGCAAGCTCGATGAGGATTCCTGCGCCAAGAACGCCACCGCTTTTGTGGCCGCGGAAATCACCGAGGTTGAGGCGCGCGAGGTGATCACCCACCTGCGCCGCGCCACCGGGATCGATCCCGCATGGCTGGGAGCGTTGTTTCCGGAGGATCTAACGGAAAGCGACGGCGCGGCATGGGACGACACCCGCCGCCGGGTCGTTGCCCGCAAGGAAACCCGTTTCCGGGATCTCGTCTTGGAGGCGAAGGAAAGCGACCACCACGTCAACCTCGACCAGGCCGCGCGGATCCTCGCCGCCAAGGTGCTGGAGGGCGACCTGCTGTTGAAGAACTGGGACCACCGCGTGGAGCAATGGACCGCCCGCCTCGATCTCCTGGGCAAGTCGATGCCGGAACTGGAAATGCCCGGATGGACGGATGCGGACAAGGCGGACGCCATCGCCCAGATCTGTCACGGCGCGGTGGCCTACAAGGACATCAAGGAAGCCGATGTCTGGCGCGTCCTGCGCGAATGGCTCAGCCCGGCGCAGCGTGCGGCGCTCGATTCGTATTGCCCGGAGCGCATCGACCTGCCGAACGGCCAATCGGCGAAGATCACCTACCAGGCAGGTGCCGATCCCTACATCTCCGTCCGTGTTTCCCATCTCTTCGGCGTGTGGGAAACACCCACCCTCTGCAATGGCCGCGTGCCCTTGCTGGTGCACATCCTCACGCCCGGCCAGAAGCCGTGGCAGATGACCAAGGATCTCAAGAGCTTCTGGGCGAACGGTTATTTCCAGATGAAAAAGGAAATTGCCGGCCGCTATCCAAAGCACCCGTGGCCGGACAACCCGCGCGAGTGGCAGCCGCGCGCGAAATGAACGCCCTGTGTAAGCGTGGCTGAAATTCCTGAAAAACCTCGGTTTCCCACAGTCACAAAAGCGTGGGAACCGCATCATATCTTGGTATAAAACCGCCATTCAACCCGCTTTTTTGCGACAAGTAAAAAAATCCTATATTTTTTGACATCCGCTAGTCGCGTGATAAAGAACCCGTCAGAAACACGCAAAGCCATGAAATTGCACCCCTCCGCTCTCCGCTCTCCTTCCGTTGCTCTTTCTGCCACTGAGCGTTGTTGATGCCGACACATTCGGCTCCGGTGCCAACGAGTTCACCATCGACTTCAGGGCCATCGGCAACGCCGGAAACACGGCGGATGGCACGGGCTATGGAGCAGTCGGCTACGACTACCGGATCGGCACCTACGAGGTGAGCCGGGACATGATCACGAAATACAACGCCATCGGCGGCGGGCCGTCGATCAGCTTGCAGGATATGACCAATCACGGTGGCAACGACCCGGACAAACCGGCGACCGGGGTAACCTGGAACGAGGCCGCCCGTTTCGTGAACTGGTTGAACACGAGCAAGGGCTACAGTCCCGCTTACAATTTCTATACTGACGATAATGCGAACTTATACATCGACTCGTGGACTTCGGACGACGAGGGCTACAATCCATCGAATCCTTTCCGCAATACAAATGCTATCTATGTCCTGCCGAGCGAGGATGAGTGGTACAAGGCAGCGTTTTACGATCCGAACGCCAATGACGGCAGTGGCGGCTACTGGGACTACGCGACCGGCAGCGACAATGCACCGACGGCGATGGCCAGCGGCACGACGAGTGGCACCGCGGTTTATGGACAAGTGAACGCCACTGGCCCGGCGAATATCACGAATGCGGGCGGCCTCAGTCCCTATGGCACGATGGCGCAGAACGGTAATGCCTGGGAGTGGGCCGAGTCGTCTTTTACGGCACCAAACCTAGAGGGATCTGCCAGTCGGGTGCTCCGCAACGGCGGCTGGTTCGATTCTACTTCCGCCAACCTCGCGTCGTCGTTCCGCCTCGAACACTCGTCCACGCGATCGCTCATCGCCGGGGGGTTCCGCGTCGCAGCGGTTCCTGTGGTCGCAGCGGTTCCTGAGCTTTCCGGATCATTCGCCACACTGCTGTGTGTGTTGGGCGTGGTTCTCAGAAGGAGACGTTGATAGCTTCCCTTTGGGCTCTGGCTCTTTGCCCTTTTCCTCTGTAGCGGCGGTCTATGACCGTCGCTGGCGAGAAGGTAGGGCGGCACCGCCGGGGCCGCTGGTGTATGAAATAAGAATGGCAGGCCACTGGCAGAGGGGAGGGCTTTCATTTGCCATTTCATTCACCACGCATTCACACGGTTCCCCCGGCGGTGGAACCCCACCTTTTGTTGGGCGCAATGCCGGGTCGATCTCAGATATCCGCCGTCAACTGGTCGTAAAACGCCAGATAGTCATCCGGCGTCTGTCCCTCGCGCCATGCCATGGCGCTGCGCGGATGGAGGTTCATCTGGCCGGTGAGGTTGTAGGGGATGGATGGGCCCCAGTCGAACTGGTGGCGCATCGGCAGGATGGTGTGCTGGATGCAATCGATCACCGGGCGCAGCTTGAACTTCGGGTTGCGCAGGAAGCCGAGCAGGATCTCCATCGGGCAGTTGCCCGCGCCGCGGCCGAGTCCCATCAGGGTGGCGTCCACGCGGTTCGCGCCCAGGATGATCGCCTCGATGGTGTTGGCGAAGCCGAGTTGCAGGTTGTTGTGCGCGTGCATGCCCACCTGCTTGCCGGTGCCCTCGATGGCTTTGGTGTATTTCCGCACCAGGTGTTCGATTTGTTCCCGGTATAGATTTCCATAACTGTCCACCACCACCACGGTCCCGGCGGGCGATTTGGCGGCGATTTCCAGTGCCTGGTCGATCTCGCTGTCCGCCACCACCGAGATGGCCATGATGTTGAGGGTGGTTTCGTAGCCCAGTGCCGCGCAATGTTCGAGCATCTCGACGGCTTCGGAGATCTGGTGGACGTAACAGGCGACGCGGATCACATCGAGCACGCTGTCCTTGCAGGGCAGGATCTGGTGTTTCCAATCGCTCTTGCCGCCGGCATCGGCCATCGCGGCGAGCTTGAGCCCGGTGGTTTCGGCGCTGTGATCGCCCACCACGCGCCGCAGGTCCTCCTCTTCGCAGTGCCGCCACGGGCCGTATTGGTCGCGTGGAAACGCGGCGGGGGCGTTCTTGTAGCCGATCTCCATGTAGTCCACGCCCGCAGCGAGGCAGCACCGGTAAACCGCGCCGACCTGTTCGTCCGTGAAGCGCGACTGGTTGATGAGGCCACCGTCGCGGATGGTGCAATCGAGCACTTTCAACTCCGGGCGGTAGGTGATCCATGGGGCTTTGTCGTTCATGATTGTGGGCACAAGATGATGGTGCCGGCAGGCGATGGCAAGCCACGGCATTTTGATCTTTACGCGAAGCGGTCCTCCATCCATGGAATGGCATTATTGCAAAAACCCATGGAAACCTGGATATACCTCTCGCTGATTCCCGAGGCATTGATCCTCTCGCAACTTCCGCCGGACAAGTTCGGCATGTATCTGGCAATCGGCAACCGCCGCCAGAACGAAAGCCCGGCGGTGTTCTTCGAGGTGGATGCCGCCGCGGACCTTGCCGCCTTCAGGATCGAGGAGGCGGCCAGGCGCTGCGTGCCGCACGCCGACGGCTCGCCGCACCGCTCGATCTACGTGGCGGTTTACAACGTCATGCCGCGCGTGCCGCTGGAGGCACTCAAAAAGGCCTATCTGGTCACGCCGGCGGGCTTCACGCTGGCGGTCGATCCGGTCGAGTGGCGGCACGAGGGCGACGACCGGCTGTTTCTCTATCAGGAACTTGGACCGGTCTATCCGCGGGCGGTGAGCCGGCTGAATCCCGGCGATTTCTGCCGTCATGTGACGGATCCCGCGGCGCTCGTTTCCTTGCCGCGGCTGGCGTTCATCGACCTGAAGCTCGGGCCGCTGGCGCAGGATCCGGACGCCGAGCCGTCCGGCCTGCCGTATCGCCAGATCGACCACTTGAGGGATTGCCTGCGGAGCGTGCGCGAGGATCCCGCGCGGATGGCCAAGATGGTGAACCGCGGGCTGCGTCCGGATGTGTTGTATGATCTCATCCGCAGCGGATTGTATATCGGCGATGGCGGGCGGATGCGTTTTTTCCCGCTGCCCGGCGAGGACAAACTGGAGAGCGAGCATTATCTCTGGTGGCACTCCGCGCGCACCGTAAAGGGCTACTGAAGCCGTATCGCAGCCACATTCCCATTCATCAGAAAAACCCTTCCCATGGAAAACCTGAGATATGTTGTTCCCGTGCTCGGCGCCGCGGGGTTGTTCATTGCCTTCCTGATATTCCGCGGTCTCTGCCGCCGCCCCGGCGGCGAGGGGCGGGTGGCGGAGATTTCCGAGGAGATCCACCAGGGGGCGATGGTGTTCATGCGCCGCGAGTTGCGGCTCATCGGCATTTTCGCGCTGGCGGTGGGATTCCTGCTTTATTGGAAGGATCCGTGGGAGTCGCTGGCGTTCTTCTGCGGCGCGCTGTCATCGTCGCTGGCCGGCTGGATCGGCATGCAGGCGGCCACCCGGATGAATGTGCGCACCGCGCTCGCCGCCCGCCACGAGGGTGCCGGCCCGGCGCTGACCACCGCGTTTTTCGGCGGATCGATCATGGGCCTCACCGTGGCCTCGATGGGCTTGCTGGGTGTGGGATCGTTGTTCGTGTTCTTCGGTTCCGACGAGCACGACATCCATATCCTCCATGGCTTCGCGATGGGTGCCTCGCTGGTGGCGATTTTTTACCGCGTGGGCGGCGGCATTTTCACCAAGGCGGCGGATGTGGGCGCGGACCTGGTGGGCAAGGTGGAATCCGGCATCCCCGAGGACGATCCGCGCAACCCGGGGGTGATCGCGGACAATGTGGGCGACAATGTGGGCGATGTGGCGGGTATGGGATCGGACCTGTTTGAGTCCTATTGCAACGCGATGATCGCCTCGATGGCGATCGCCGCCACGCTTTCGCTGGCCGAGTGGCAGAACCTGGCGGGCGAGCAGGGAGCATTGCTGTTCCTGCCGCTGGCGCTGGCGGGCACCGGACTGTTGTGCTCGCTGGCGGGCATCGGGGTGGTGAAAACGCTCTCGGCCCGCGAGCCGGCCAAGGCCCTGCGCGCGGGCACCATTGGAGCGGCGGTCATTTTCGCCGTGCTTGCGTCCGGTGTGATCAGTGGCTTGGGCGTGAGCCTCAATGTCTGGTGGTGTGTGCTGTGCGGATCGGTGGGGGGAATCACGATCGGGCTATCCACCGAGCACTACACCGGAGGCGGACCCATGCGCTCGATCGCGGATGCCGCGCGCACCGGTGTGGCCACGGTGATGATCCGCGGGATGGCGGTGGGCATGGTTTCGGTGGTCATCCCGCTGGCCACGGTGGCGCTGGTGATCTTTGGCGCAAGCCACCTCGCCGGGCTTTACGGCGTGGGGATCGCCGCGGTGGGCATGCTGGCGACCATCGGCATCACCATGAGCATCGACGCCTACGGTCCGATCGCGGACAACGCGGGCGGCATTGCGGAAATGGCCGGCATGGGCAAACAAACGCGTTCGATCACCGACACGCTCGACGAGGTGG
>JALRFY010000241.1 GCA_023253625.1 Akkermansiaceae bacterium
GACGTCATCCTCCACATCATCCGCCTGCTGGGTGCCAAGGGCGGCATCGGCTATGCCTACGAATACGCCGGCGATGTCTTCGACCGCATGTCGATGGAAGAGCGCATGACCGTCTGCAACATGTCCATCGAAGGCGGCGCGCGCTGCGGATATGTCAACCCGGATGCAAAAACCGTCGCTTACCTCAAGGGCCGCCCGTATGTCGATATGGACGACTTCGACGCCACCGCCGCGCGCTGGCTCTCCTTCGCCTCCGATGCGGACGCGCATTACGACGACGTGGTGAAAATCGACGCCGCCGACATCGAGCCCACCGTCACTTGGGGCATTTCACCCGACCACGGCGTGTTCATTTCCGAAATCATTCCCGATCCGGCGAAAGCGGCGACCGAAACGGAGAAAGCCACCATCGAGGAGGCGCTCGCCTACATGAAATTGCCCGCCGGCACCCCGATCAAGGGCGTGAAGATCGATGTGGCCTTCATCGGCTCCTGCACCAATGGCCGCCTGTCCGATTTCCGCGAAGTGGCGAAATACATCAAGGGACACAAGGTCGCGGCGGGCGTGAAGGCCATCGTCGTGCCCGGCTCGCAGATCGTCGCCATCCAGGCCGAGAAGGAGGGGCTCGACAAGATCTTCACCGAAGCCGGCTTCGAATGGCGCGGCGCGGGCTGCTCGATGTGCCTCGCGATGAATCCCGACAAGCTCGTGGGCGATCAACTCTGCGCATCGTCCTCGAACCGCAATTTCAAGGGCCGCCAGGGCTCGCCCACCGGCCGCACCGTGCTGATGTCCCCCGTCATGGTCGCCGCTGCCGCCATCAACGGCTGCATCTCCGATGCGCGCGAGCTTTTCCATATTGAGAAGGCCGCCGCAGTCGCCTAGATCCATATATGTCCCATGTCCACCTCCGCCCACAAGCTGCCAATCACCGCCGCCGAGTATCTCGAAGGGGAACTCCGCTCGGAGATGCGTCACGAGTTCGTGGACGGACGGGTATATGCGATGTCCGGCGCAAGCCGCAGGCACAATGAGATATGCCTCGACCTCGCCTCCAGCCTCCAGGCCCATCTCCGCGGCGGCCCCTGCCGAACCTACATCGAGGCCGTGAAGGTTCAAATTGCCGACGATCTGGGCGAAGCGTATTACTATCCCGATGTGTTCGTCGCCTGCGAGCCCGGCGATGACGATTCGCACGTCGTGCACAATCCCAAGCTCATCATCGAGGTCTTGTCGGAATCCACCGCACGCATCGACCGCACGGACAAGCTCACCAACTACAAGCGCATCCCCACCGTCGAGGAGATCGTCCTGATTGAGCAGGACTGGCCGGAGATCCTCGTTTTCCGCCGCTCCGAGCGTTGGAAGCGGAATTTATACACCCAGTTCGAGACCGTCGTCCGCCTCGAATCCATCGGCTACGCCGCGCCACTCGCCACTTTCTATCAATCCAACCCGTTTCCTCCGGACGTCCAGCGGCCGTGGTATCACCTCAACCGCATTGAGGACTGATTACGAGCGCGCCCGCCATCCGCAGAATCCCGCCCTGCGCAGCCATTCCGAAGCCGATAACCTCCTCCTCAAGCACCTTCAAGACAAAGGCCGGCATATCACCCGCACCACCGGCTGAAGTCCAATCTCCAACCTCATATTTCAAATTCCACCATGCCACTCGAACCCGTCAAACAAGTCACCGGCCGCGCCGTTTTCGTTCCCGGCGCGGATATCGATACCGACCGCATCATCCCGGCGCGCTTCATGAAATGCGTCACCTTCGACGGCCTCGGCGAGTTCGCGTTTTACGATGTGCGCTTCAATCCGGACACCGGCGGGAAGACCGACCACCCGCTCAACGACCCGCGTTTTTCCGCTGCCTCGATCCTGCTTGCCGGCGAGAACTTCGGCTGCGGCTCATCACGCGAACACGCACCGCAATCGCTACGCAAATACGGCTTCAACGGCATCATCGCCGAGTCCTTCGCGGAAATCTTCTTCGGCAACTCGACGACCCTCGCCATGCCCTGCGTCACCGCCGCCGCGGCCGAGATCGCGCAACTTCGCGCAGCGATCGAAGCCGATCCCTCGATCGAGGTGACCATCGATGTCGAGCAATTGAAGGTGACGGCAAGCAACGGTATCGAATTCCCGGTGAAAATGCCCGATTCCGCCCGCGAGGCGCTGGTTTCCGGCCGCTGGGATCCGATCCAGGAACTGCTCGACCGCGACGCCGCGATTCAGGACAAGGCGCGTGAGTTGCAATATGTGTGAGGGAATCTCCGGTCGATGGGCCGCGCTATGATGCCAGGCGTTGCCGGACACGTGCGGCCGCCCAGGCGGCGTGCTCCGCGATGAGCGGATCGGGATCCTGAGCGGCGCGGTCCAGGGCGGGCAAATCGTCGGCACTCCCGGTGTTGCCAAGTGCGACGCACACGTTGCGCAGGAAGCGAGCCCGCTTGATGCGCTTGATCGGCGAGCGGGCGAACAGGCGGCGGAACGCCTCGTCGTCGAGCGCGAGGAAATCGCGCAGTTGCATGCCGAAGACTTCGGCGCGCGCATGGAATGAGGCCTCGCGCGAGACGCTGGCGAAGCGGTTCCACGGGCAGGCGTCGAGGCACGCATCACAGCCGTAGATGCGATCGCCGATAGCCTCGCGGAATTGCTCCGGGATCGATCCCTTGTGCTCGATGGTGAGATAGGAAATGCAGCGCCGCGCATCAAGCCGGTGGGGCGCGGTGATGGCGGCGGTGGGACAGGCCGTGATGCAGCGGACGCACTTGCCGCAATGGTCGCCGAACGGCGGATCGGCCTGTAGCTCCAGAGTCGTCAGGATTTCCGCGAGAAAAAACCAAGTGCCGAGCCGCCGGTGGATCTGCATGGTGGACTTGCCATTCCAGCCGAGCCCGGAGTTGGTGGCGAAATCGCGCTCCAGCACCGGGCCGGTATCGACGTATCGTTTCTGCCTGCCGCCGAGCGATTGGAGTTTTTCATCGAAGGCGCGCAGGCGCTTTTCGATCAGATCGTGATAGTCGTCGTTCCAGGCATATCTCGCGATGCGGTAGCCACCGGGATGCCCTTCGGGAAACGGGCTCTCGCCGGGGAAATAGTTCAAGGCCAGACAGATCATGGATTGACAACCGGGCAGCACGATGCGCGGGTCCGATCGACGTTCCGGGTCGCGTGCCAGCCATGTCATATCCGCATGGCGGCCATCGGCGAGCCAATCATGAAACACATTGGCATGCGTGGCGCGTCCGGCGCGGGCGATCCGGCAATCGTCGAATCCGAGATCGCGAGCCCATTCCTTGATGACGTTCTTGTTTCCGCTCATGCGTGGCGATGGCTGAAGAAATACCGCGCGCACTCAAGGATTCCCGCAGCGATCTCACCGCTGTCGAGCCCTGAGGTGTCAAGCTTCAGGTGGGCGGTTTCCTGATAGAGCGGGCCACGTGTTTCGAGCAGCTCGCGGAGTTTCGCTTCCGGATCGGCGGTCTGCAACAATGGCCGGTGGCGGGTTTTTCCGGTGCGCTCGAGGATCACCGACAACGGCGCATCGAGCCACACCACATACCCGAGCGAGCGCAACAGGCGGCGGTTTTCCTCACGCCCGACGACGCCGCCACCGGTCGACACGATCCGTCGCCGGCAATCCGACGCGTCCAGTTGCCTGAGCAAGCGGGTTTCCATGTCACGGAACCGCCCCTCCCCTTCCTCGGCGAAAATCGCGCTGATCGGCTTGCCCGCCGTGCGTTCGATTTCCTGGTCCATGTCCACCAAAGGATAGCCGAGACGCACCTGCAACTCGCGGCCGACGGTGGATTTCCCGCAGCCCATGATGCCGACGAGAACGATGTTCTCCGGCAGTTTCTTGATGTCGCTCATGGACCAGTCATAACGGCGTTTCCGAGCCACGGGAAATCCCAAAATCAGGCCATCTCCAGACGGATTCCCGCATCCCGCATTTCAACCTCATTTTGCGGGTTCGAGACGAAAACGCGGTGAGGAAAACTTGCTCTGAAGACGAGTTCCACCCTTCTGCGCAGCACGGGTTCTGGTGCCATCAAGGGGTCTTGTGCCGGCAGCAATCAACCGAGCCCGGGAAAGCCCCAGCCTTAGCGGTCCGGGTGGAGCCGGGGGGTGGTTTCCTCTGGCGCGAAACAGAGTGTCACCGCGATGGTGCGCGAGGCAGGGGAAAGCAGGCGGACCCGTCGCCAACCGGATTCGGTTGCTGGCAGGCACTCGACTTCCACTCCGGCCGCGGTGTTTTCCGGAGCGACGGTGGCGCGGGCCAGGGACCATCCCGGCCCGTCGGCTAGGCCGGCGATGCGCAGTTCGTTCGGGTCCCCTGCGGTGAGGTGGACGCGGACCTGGAGCGAGCGACTGGCGGCGTCCCAGGACTCGGATTCGACATCGATGATGCCCTGGGTGACATGCCGCGAGGTGGAAACCAGCACCGGGTGGTTCTCCCGGGCGCGCAAAGCGAGGATGCGGCAGGAAACCGGCGGCAGATCGCAGCTCCATGCCCCTTGCATTTCGGACGCCGGTTTGTTGGCCCAGAAATCGAAGGCGTGGTAGGACTTTCCGGGATCAAGCCCGGCGTGTTTCATGGTGCCGGTCAGGGTCCGGGGTTGCTCGTCCCAATTGAACAACGCCAGCACGCGGCGCGGCGTCCCGCTGTGGTCGTCGGTGAGCAACCAGGTGTTCGGCAGCACCCGTTCGAAGTAGTCCACCGGCCGGGCCGTGCCCTGGTGCGAAAGCATGGTGCGCTTGAGCACTTCAAGCCTCTCCGGCGGCAGTGCGGGCAGCCAATCGCTGATAAGGAAAATCTGGCCGGCGATTGCCACAAATGAAGTCGTCAGGCGCGCCTGGTCGAGCGAGACGGCACCGGCGGCCGCGGCATCCGGGCTGCCATTGCCGGTGGCGGTGCGGACTTTCACCGGATCCGGGTCGTTCCACCAAAGGCGCCCGTTCATGAAGTAGAGGCGCGAGGCGCGCAGCGGCCCGGTCCGGATGCCCTGGCCGTCGTGGTTGAAATCCGGACCAATGCGCATCGTGTCAACCAAGCCGATGGCAGTGATCGAGCGCATGTTTTGGGCGAGGTTGCAGCCGGAAAAGAGGACCTCCGGGCCGGCGCTGTCCCGCAGCAGCTTGAGGCCGCTGCGGTAGGCCTCGATATTGCTCACCGTGGGATCGTGCAGTGGCCGGTGGTTGCCGAAGTGGTCCTCCTTGAAGCCGTCATTGATATAAATTTGCTCGCAGACCGCGCCGGTCCAGAGTCCGTCGAGCTTGAAGTAGCGCACGCCCCAATCGCGCTGGGCCTTGCCGAGCGCTGCGATTTGCCCGCGTACTTCCGGGTGGGTGAGGTCAAGGCAGGTGCCACCCCATGGAGTGTCGTAAGGTTGGCCATCGGAGCGTTTGGCAAACCAATGCTGCCGGTCGCGGTATTCCGGGTCCTGGTGGTTGCGGGCGAAGGGCAAGGTCCACAGGCCGAAGGTTAGGCCGTCCGCCGCCAGCGCCCGGGTGACTCCCTCGAAGCCGTTCGGGTAGGGCCCGTCCCGGCGGGGGGCGAGGAAACCGCGGCGCGGGCCGTTGAAGTTCCCGCCCGACTGCCATTCGTCATCGATCTGGATCACCGACATGCCGTGTGGTTTGAGTTCGCGGGCGACGAATTTCCCGAGTTCGAGCGTCGAAGTCTCCGTGCCGGCGCCGCCGAACTGATCGGCATACCACGAGCAATAGACCGCGGTGCGGGGTTTGAGCTTCACTTGGTGGGCGCGGGCCGTGGCATCGGCGAGCCGTTCCGCCCCGATGCGCCCGTCGGCGAACCCGCCGATGGCGAAGGAATCGAGCTCCGCGGACTGGCCGTGTTCAAGCACGAGGTGGCCATGTTCGATTTGCGCGCGTATCCCGACAGCACCATCCGCATGGACTGAGCCAAACACCGTGCCGCTGCCCTTGAACTGGGTGAGCCAGCCGGTGACCAGACTGGCGCGGGTAACCGGGTCCGCACATAGCAGGAACAGATACGAACCGGGGTTTTCGGCGGGCGGCAACAGCCCGCCGGTGCCCAGCGTGACCAACCCTGAAGCCGGACGGCCCAGATCGACGGTTAGACTCACCGGGCAAAGTTTCCGGAAGTTCACCGGCTGCCCGGTTGTGTTGCTGACCACTTGCCGGACCAGCACAAAAGGCAGCTCCGGATAGACCTCAAGTGCCAGACTCCCGCCGGTGCCATCCGCGCCAAGTCGGTCAAAAACAAGCCGTCGCCCCGCGCCGAAAGCCGGGTCGCCCGCCGCCTCCTCGCCCTTGAATTTCACGCCCGCCGCTCCTTCGAGCACCCCGTCAGCACGGATGTCGGATCCGGCAGCCAGGCTCTTTACGGTAAACCGCTGGCCTGCCGCCCGGACCTCGAGGAATTCATTGGCGATCCTCGCCTCATCCGCAGCGGCAAGCCCTCCCATGCCGGCGAACAGCCAGCCCGCGATGGCCCGCCACCTGGCACGGAGGCGGGGGATCTCAAACGCCCAACGGGTGTTGTGGGCGGGCACCCATGGGAAGCAAATGGCTTTGATGATCATGGAATGAATCATGGGGGCTGAAACCGGTGATCTGGTGAAAAAGGCCTATCGGCCAAGCAATGCCCGGATCTCCCGCGTCAGATCGGCGGCCTTGGCGGTTGCCTCCTCGATCGAAGGCCCCGGCTTGGCATTCGGATGCCCGGCGACGCCGGGTCGCTGGTGGCCGATTTTCGTCATGTATGCTGAGAACAAAACGGCCCGCCGGTCCCCGACAAGTTTCCGGATTGCCCCGCCGTTCTCCGCAAAAAAATCCTCCGCCTTTTCCATCCCATCGAGTTCCGCCCCGAAAGCCTGTTCCAGGAGTTCGCGTGCCATGATCCAGTGCCCCTCGCGCCCGGGATGCACGCCATCGTGCGCCAGCGCAAACGCAGGGTCTTTCGCACGGCCGGCCTCAAGGTCCGCGCGCATCGGCGTGTGGATGTCAACGACGTCCCAGCCCTCCGCCCGCTTGCCCAGCAACCATTCTGTGTAGCGCCCGAGGTTTTCGTCGGTCGTGCCAATCTCGCCCGGCTTCTTCGAATCGTGAATCGGCGGCGAGCAAATCACAACGCGCCTTGCACCTGCTCGCAAAACCGCCTCGCGCAACGCCGTGCAGGAGTTGCCAAACCGCTTCGTCCCACCCGCGTCGGGCGGCAGTGAAGAGCCGTCATTCATTCCATAGCAGGCGATCAGCAGATCGGGCCTGGTGGTTTGCAGAACGCGCTCCAACCGCTCGCTGATGAACGGCCGGCCAAACCGGTGCCGCCTGAGATGCCACTCGTTCTCCTCCTCCGTGAGATCCGTCGCCGTCTCACTGCCCAACCCAAGGCTGATAACCTCCACCTCGATACCCTGCGCCACCAACCAACACTCCACATCCGTCACATATTCCCCGGCCTGCGTGATGCTGTCGCCCAGCACGACGATGCGCTTCACATCCTTCAGTGCCTGGGGAACCTCCATCCCACGCCCCGGAAATCCCACTAATAGGAACGAAACCAGCAACCAACCAAAGGAAACGCGACGCATGATGCTCGTCCATGAGCCAAAATCCCCCGTTTGACCATCAGCAATCATCAATCGTCCCATGTATCCCGAACTATTGGTTGGCGGCGGAGTGAGTGGCTGAAAACCTGCTGAACAGATTCGTGCCCAACAGAGAGCACGGATTACGGGGTGGTAACTGTGCGATGTAGGACAAGCAGGACAACCGATGGGCAGTTGCGGCATGGCGGATCAAGGGCCGCGCAGATTGGATCGACTGGGATCCGGTGACGCGGAACCCGACTTGGGCCGCTTCCTTGCCCCTGCCGGTGCCGGCCGATGACATGGCAACCTGGTGGATCAGCCACAAGGGAATGTCGCGGATCATATCGGTTTCCCGGCAGATTCGATTTCCGAAGCCGGCACCCAGCGGAACGATTTGACCAGGAAACGTCTGCCGAAACTCCGATTGACGGACGATGTCAGGTCGGCGGCGGATGTGTGGGCGCCATCAGCGGGATTGATGTAATCGGGCACCCGCTGGATGACCGCCTCGCACCACGCGCGGGCTGTGACGGTCAGGCCATCGGCGGCGCGGGCTTCGCCGTAGCCACGGACCAAGAAGGTGTCCGAGCGGGCGTTGAGAATCGGCGCGACGGGAGCGAGGATATCGGCTTGAGAGATATAGGCGGGGGTGCCCTGGTAGCGCGGGCCGAGCGCGGCTTCGGGAAAGCTGTATTTGGCGGCATAGGCGCGTTTCGTCAGATCGGCGGCGGTGATCCGGTCGCGGCGGTAGGCTTCGTTGATGCTCACCGAGGGATCTTCGAGCGCGGCCTGCACCGCGCCGTAGAGCGCGAGATCCGTATCATTGGTGAGCCGCCGGTTGACAAACTCGCCGAGCGAGCGGAACGGGCCACGCAGCTTGACTTGTTTGACGATCGCTTCCGCCAGCTCGCTAACTTCCGTGCCGGTCAGCTCGCGGTATCCGAGCCAACGGTTTTCCTCGGAGGCCGCCTTGCCATCGGCCGGCCCGCCCACCGGGGCGGAAAACCGCGAAACAACGAAACGCGCGGGATCCCTCGCCAGCAGCGCGCCGCGGGAACTGAAGGTGACCGGGCGCTTGAGATGGGCGGATGCAAGCAGCGCGGTCCAAGCCGGCACGGAGGTGGAATTCACATTGAAACCGCCGGAGGCGGTGAGATGCGCGGCGACGAGCCGATGGGCATCGGCCGTGACCCCTTGGCGGCTGGAGACGAGGGATTGGAGGATCGCGGCGGGGTCTCTCTGGCCGAGGTAAGGGCGGTAAGCGGCGTTTGGAGCGGGCCGGGTGCCATCCAGAAACTCCTGCACGACCTGGCGGACCGGGCGTTCCCGGCCATGGCTTTTGAAGATCGGCCCTTGCTGCGCGGCCAGCGATGAAAAGAAATACGAATCGAAGAGCAGATGGTTGGCGGCGTAGCTGCGGTCGATTACCGCCGCCGGCGCGTGCGGGATGGTGTAGTTGTCATTGTTGAACCAAGTCCAGTCTGAGTAGAAATTCCCCGCGAGGTCTCCGCCCTGCCACGGGAAATACTCGCCGAGATAGAAGGGGAACGAGCGTTGCTTGATCTCCTGGGGAGGAAGCCCGGGCGAGGCGAAGGAGTTGCCGATGGCCTGGTTCTGGAAGTAATAGCCGCTCCAGTTGAGCGCCTCGATCGGTACTTGCGGCAGGTTCTGCAACTGGGCGAGCGAGGTGAGCGGTGCCAGCGGGATGTCCTGCGCGATGATGGTGCCGCGTCCGGCCGGGCTGTTGCTGGGGCCGAAAAACGGCCGGTTCTGGATGAGTCCCTCGATGCCGTTGATCTGTTCGAAGGAGACGGTGTATGGGTGGGCAAAGAACTTGGTGGCTGCGTCCACCTCGCGGTGTTTCTGCGTCGAGGTGGCTGCCGCATAGGGATGGTGCGGGATGTTGTGCAGCCATGTCTTGTTGGGCAGGCGCACTTCGTCGAGTGTCTTGAGACGGACATCGAGATGCAGGAACGGCGAGGGCGCGTTGTCGAGCTGGCCGAGCGTCATGCTCGGAAAATTGCTGCGCGAGATGAAATCAATCGACGGATTTCCGGCGTCGGCCTCGACCCGCCAGGCCACCTGGCTGGTGAACATTTGCCGGCGGAATTCCTCCGGGTGGCCGCGATGGACGGCTTTTGATTCGCAACGGTAGCAGAATGTCGTCTGAAAGTTGCTATATGACGCGGCCGAGGTGTGCCAACTCGATCCCGTTGTTTCGATCTCGATCCGGTCGGCGTCAGTGCCGGTGATGGTGCCCAGGTGTCGTACTTGGCCCGCCTGGCCCTGAGGGTTGGCGGCGGTCGGCGGCAGCCACGGGCGGATGCCGGCCACCATGTCGTGGGCGTGAAACCCGCCGGATTGGGATGCAACATAGGTGAGGACCTTGGCCTCGCCGGGGGCGAAGGTGATGCCAGGCGTGCCCGCGTCGCCGAAGCGCATGACCATGTTGCCGTGCGGCCAGCCCCAGTTGTAATTCCCGTTGCGCGTGCCACCGCCGGAGAGATTGATCTTGGTTCCGTTACTGTAGACGGCGTGCTCCAGCGGCAGGGTGTGGAGAAAGAGGCTCCACTGCTCCACTTCGAGACCCACGCTATACGGATTCCAAAGGGTCAGAACCGGATAGCTGTACATGTAGAGATCGTAGTTGAAAGTACCGCGCGCGGCCCCGGCTCCGGTCTTGCGCACGCCATAGGAAACGATCATCTGCATGCGCGCGAGCACCGGCGAGATCCTCATCACTCCGGAGTTCCACGCCGCGTTGTGCACCGGGTCGAGCGCAACGTAGTTCCGCATCGCCGCCAAGGGCATGTGGGGACTTGTTTTCAGCTGCCGGCGGTGCATGTTTTGCCAGTGGTGGAGGGATTTCCATGACAGCACGTCGTATTCCGCCGGGAGGCTCAGGGCATAGGCGCCGTTCGGGCCGCGCGGGCCTACGGGCGGGCGGCTTCTGCCGCCTGGCCAACCCCAGTCGTCCAGCCAGTTGATATCCTGCCGCTCAAGATAAAGGCTGAGATCCTGCCGCAACGATCCGCTCGTCACGTTGGCAAGCACACTTTCCGAGTAGGGCGAGAGATCGTGGAAAAACCCAGCCGGGCGGCCGCCGTCGGCGTCGGCGTCGGCCAAGCCGATGGTCGAGTGGCTGATCAGGCGGTCGGAGACGGGCGTATTCGATGGAAAATCGCCGAACCCCGGCACCGCCCGGATACCGTGGCCGCCGGGAGTGGCGAAGCCGGCGAGCAAATCAGCGACGCCGGGCTTTCCGGCGCGGTCGAATTCGTCCGCAAAACCGACGCGCGCCTTGCAATTCTCGTCGCCGACCCACCAGGCGTAGGCACCGGATTCGGTTTTCACGCGCCCGGCGCGGACTTCGCGGCCGGGGCTGTCGCCGGCAGCAACGGGCGGCTTGACCATGAGCACCGGCTCGGAGAGCGATCCGGTCCGCGCGAGTTCGAGGCTCTCGGCAGCGCGCGGGTCGGCGGTGGAAACCAGCCAACGGCGAAAGGGCGCGGTGCGGTCGTAATCCGGGCGCGTGCCGAGCGGTTCGGTGCGCGCCGCCCAGACACCGGTGAGATAAGGATCGCGCACGCCGTCCGGTTCCGGCGTATCGGGATTGGAGTCGAGGATGCCCGCCGGGCTGGTGACCGCCTCGTCACGGCCGAGCGATTTCTGGATTTCGCCCACGGCGAGGATCAGGGCCAGGCGGGCATTGGCGCGGGCTTCGGCGGCGGCCGCGCCGGAGGATGCGGCACGCAGGCTCACCGTGGCCAGGCTGAGCAAGCCTACCGCCAGAATGGCAAGCAGGATCATCAGCGAAAGTGTCGCCACCAGGGCAAAGCCGGAGCGTCCGACCCTTTCCGGGAAGCCCACGCCGATGCGCCTCCGGGCACGGGAAGGGGATGAGGAGAGTGGAAAGGCGTGCCATCGGGTTGACATGACTGCTGGGAATTTGGTTGGGGAGCGACGGCCGCCGGCGCGGGGCGCAAGGCGTCAAATAGAGGATTGCGGAGGAAAGGAAACCAGAAACGTGTTTCACTGCCCACGGCGGGCGGTGTTATGTTGAAAAAGATCGCCAGTTCACGCCGGCAATAGGCTGCATCGAAGCCATCAAGCGGCAACCCACAGTTGAAAAGAGACTGAGGGTGCAGGCCAGGTCAACTTGCAGCGGAATCAGCGGCTGGAGCAGGGGCAACAAGCGGCCATGGCGGTGATTCCCCCATAATCCGATCCCACTGCCAATTGGAGATCAATGGTAAGTCTCACGCAGCAAAAATGGCGCAGTGGTGCTCTGGCGCAGTGGTGCTCTGGCGCAGTGGTCTCAAGATGACCGTGGCCACCGACAAAAATCACCGCGCCACCGCGTCGGCTGCGATCCAGTTCCACAGGCTTTCCAGTCCATTGGCCACAGCCGCCTTGTCGGCGGCAAGATCGCCGCCGGGCGCGGCCTTGCCGAAGAGGTAGTATTTGATCTTCGGTTCGGTACCGGATGGTCGCACGGCGAAGGAACGGCCGTCCTCGAGATCGACGAACAACATTTTCTCCTTGGGCAGCAGGTCGCCTTCCTGGTCGAAAATGTGCTGCTTGGCGAAATCGCGCACTTTCACGACCGCCGCGCCATCCACTTCGGCAGGCGGGTTTTCAGCGTAGGAATTCGCCAGTGCCTGGATCCGGGCGGCGCCATCCGCTCCCTCCATCACAATCGACTGGCCCATCTCCTGGTGGAAACCGAATTCCTGATAGATGTCATCCATCAACTCGGGAATCGTTTTCCCGACGGATTTCGCATAGGCCGCGACTTCCGCGAACATCAGGGTGGCGCCATTGGCGTCCTTGTCGCGCACCGCATCGGAGCCGAGATAGCCATAACTCTCCTCGCCGCCGAAGACGAAGAAGCGCGAGTATTCAAGCCGCAAACGACGGGTCTCTTCCTCGGAAAGCGCGCGGTAGTCGCCCTTCTTGTCCGCAGGGATGGCGTTCTCGTATTTGCGCAGCTTGGCGGCGATGTATTTGAAGCCGGTGAGCGTGTCCACAAGGCCGACGCCGAAGCCATCGGCGATGGCCTTTTGGAGTTCGGTGGTCACGAAGGTCTTCACCACGACGGCGCGGCTGCAGTTGGCGTGGCTGAGCCAGCCGAGTTCGAAGCAGGTCTTGAGGCGGTACCATTCCATCAGCGAGCCGATCTGGTTGCCTGTGAGGAGCACCATATCGCCCTTGCGGTCGCGCACCGCCACGCCCATGCGGTCGGCGTCGGGGTCGGTGCCGATGACGATTTCGGCGTTTTCCTTTTGCGCCAGCTCGATGGCCATCTTCAGCGCCGGGGCGTTTTCCGGGTTGGGCGATTCCACGGTGGGAAAGCGGCCGTCCTGCACATCCTGCGCGGGCACGGTGAGCACCTCGAAGCCGAACGAGCGCAGCATCGGCACGTTGATGTGGCCGCCGGTGCCGTGCAGGTTGGTGAAAACGATGCGGGTGGCCGCGCCGACGAGCAATTCCGGGCGCAACAGAAGCGTCTCGAGGCGATTCGCGTAGCTCGCGTCCATTTCCGCACCGAGTATGGTGATGGTGCCACGCCCGCCCCCGGGCAGCGGCTCGTAGTGCTCGCCGGAGATGGCGTTCACCTCGCGGACGATGCCCTCGGCGTGGGCATCGACGATCTGCGCACCGTCGTCGAAGTAGGCCTTGAAACCGTTGTCGTGCGGCGGGTTGTGGCTGGCGGTGAGCACCACGCCTGCATCGGCACGCAGCTGGCGCACGGCGAAGGAAAGCTGCGGCGTCGAGCGCGGGCCGTCGAAGAGGAACGCGTCACAACCGAGATCCGCGCAGACCTTGGCGCAGAACTCGGCGAAATCCCGCGAAAAATGACGGGTGTCATGCGCGAACACCAGTTTCGGCCGGCGGGCCGGGCCGACGTGTTGTTTCGCATAGGCGATCAGACCGCGTACCGCCCGGCCGACGTTGTAATAATTCATCGTCGCCGTGCCCACGCACGGGTGTTCGGGCCGGTCGTTCGGGCCGCCCGCGCCCTGTTCGGTTTGCGTGACCACGCGGCCGATGGTACGCCCGCGCAGCCCGCCGGTGCCGAACGCGAGGGTTTTGAAAAAGCGGTCGTTGAGTTCCTGCCACTCGCCGCCTTTGACGAGTTCCCCGACGACTTGCGCGGCGATTCCGCCACTGCTGCCAGCCAGCAGCGCGAGGATGTTGGCTTGGGCGGATTCCAGCAACTTGCCAGAGGAGACAGCTTCGGTGAGGGCGGCTTCAAGAGACTTCATTTCGCAGTAATGATAGATCGTCCAAGCGCCGTGGCAATACCACGATGGGGCGGAAACGAGAAATGACGAAGGCCTGCACAGCCGGCTTGCCTGGCGCACACGGCACTTGCAGGAACAGACAAATAGGGTGAGATGACCGCGTGCAGGGCATTGTCACACCCGAAAAAATCGCCGCTCTCGAACGGCGTATGGCGGATCTCAGCATCGGCGATGCCGACTTGGCAGAGAAATTCACCCGCGGTTCCGGAGCGGGCGGACAGAAAATCAACAAAACCAACAACTGCGTCTTCCTGAAACACCTGCCCAGCGGCGTCTGCGTGAAATGCCAGATGGACCGCTCGCGCGAGCTGAACCGCTTTCTCGCCCGCCGCGAACTCTGCGACCGCCTCGAGGCGATCCGCGACGGCAAGGCCACCGCCAAAACCCAGGCCATCGAGAAAATGCGCCGACAAAAACGCCGCCGCTCGCGCCGCTCGAAACAACGGTCGATCGCCGACAAGCGCCTGCTTTCGCAAAAAAAATCGCTGCGCCGCCCGCCCGGCGTCGATTGATCCCGGCAATTTCCGCTTTCCAGTATTTCCGCTTTTCCGCATTTACTCCCGCATGGACCGCTGGCTGCTCATTGCTTCCACCCTGCTCGCCTTCATCGGCGGAGCCTGGGGGATTCTCTCGGTCCACCGCGGCCATCGCAGCCGTTGGACCACGGCCTGGATGCTGGGCGTGCTGCTCTGCCAGTTCGGGTTCCTCGCGCTGCGCGGCGAACAGCGCGCCGCCTGCCCGCTGGGCGATCGCGGGGAAATCCTCGCGTTCCTATCATGGTCGCTCACCCTGTTTTACCTCATCATCGGCCCGGCTTACCGGATCTCGCTGCTGGGCGTCTTCACCGCGCCGGTGGTGGTGATTTTCCAATCGATCGCACTGATTCCCGGCATGCTTTCACCGAATCCGCAGCCGCTGGCCGGAGCCAATCCGTGGCACGAGACTCACGCGGCCACCTCGGTGCTGGCCTACGGTGCGCTGGCGCTCGCCGCTGTGGCCGGGGTGATGTTCATGGTATTGGACAAGCAACTCAAAAGCCATCACCTCACCAGCGGATTGTTCCGCAACCTGCCACCGGTGCGCGAACTGCTCGTCTCACTCAAACGCCTGCTCTGGACCGGCGGCGTGTTGCTCACCACCGGGGTGATCGCCGGCATCTTCATGCCTCACGACGCGTCGGCCATCGGCCACTGGATCGCGGCATGGGTCGTATGGGCCTGCTACGCACTGTTGCTCGGCGTGATGACGTTTCGCGGCCTCACCGGCCGCCGATTATCGATCGCCACCGTGGCGCTGTTTTTCCTCTCTCTCGCCGTGTTCGCCTTCATCTGATGGAACTCCTTTGTATCGGACTCAACCACAAGACGGCGCCCGTGGAGATCCGGGAATGCTTTGCCGTGGGCAATCACCGGTTGGGTGAAGCGGCGCGGGAAATCCACACGCTGGCCGCTGTCTCCGAGGCGGTCGTCATCTCCACCTGCAACCGCACCGAGTTTTACCTGGCCGCGGATTCCAGCACGGAAGCGGTGGCCGCACTGGAGTCCCACCTCGCCGGTAAAACCGTATCCGCCGGCGTCGCTTCGGCGCATTTTTACCGCTTCGAAAAACACCACGCCGCTCGCCATCTCTGCCGGGTGGTCAGCGGGCTGGATTCGATGATGCTCGGTGAAACCGAAATCTTCGGGCAGGTGAAGCAATCCTACCAGGCCGCGCTCGATGCCGGCTCCACCGCCCTCGTGCTCAACCGGCTGTTCCAACGTGCCTTCGCCATCGGCAAGAAAGTGCGCACCGAGACCTCCATCCAGGAAGGTGCCACCTCGGTCGGAAATGTGGCGGTGGACCTCGCCGGAAAAATCTTCGGCCACCTCGGCAAAAGCGAGGTGATGATCCTCGGTGCCGGCGAAATGAGCCGCATCACCGCCCAAAGCCTTGTCTCGCGCGGTGCCCGCTCGATTTTCGTGACCAACCGGTCGTTCGAACGCGCCGAGCAACTCGCCGCCGAAATGAATGGCATGGCCGTACGCTTCGACGATTGGCAGGAAGTCCTCGAACGCGTCGATATCGTCATCGCCTCCACCGGCGCGCCCCACGCCATCGTCCACCGCGAACATGTCGAGCAGGTCCGCCGCGCGCGGAAATTCCGGCCGCTTTTCTTCATTGATATCGCCGTCCCGCGCGACATCGACCCCGCCGTGGGCGAGATCGAGGAGGTCTATCTCTACGATATCGACACACTCGAACAAATCGCCTCCGCCGCCCGCGTGAAACGCCAGCGGCAGATCGAGGAATGCGAGCGCATCATCGAGCGCGAACTCGCCAAGCAGGCACTGCCGGGAACCTGAAAGCGCCGCGCGGCAATCCACCAGTCACCCGAGCCCTCACACCAGTTTCTGGTGGAACGCATCCTTGTCCCTGATCGAGAGCACGAAGGCGGCGAGCAGGTCGATGGTGCGGGCGATGTCGTCGAGGTGCGCGGTTTCGACCACCGAGTGCATGCAGCGCAGCGGCAGCGAGACAAGCGCGCTGGGGATGCCCTGGCGGCTGTGGAAGATCTTGTCGGTATCGGTGCCGCTGAAACGGCTGCTCGATTCGTGCTGGATCGGGATCTGGGCGTCCTTGGCGACATCAATGAGATGCTTCACCACCAGCGGGTGGTTGGCGGTGCCGTGGGTGAGCGTGGGGCCGCCGCCGAGTTTCACACTGCCGTGCTTGGCATGGCTGATGCCGGGGGTGTCCGTGGCATGGGTGACGTCGAGGCACACGCAAACATCGGGCCGCAGGCGATAGGTGGCCATCTTCGCGCCATGGCCGCCGATTTCCTCCTGGATCGCGTTCAGGCAAACCAGTGAAAACGCGGGCTTCTTCTTGCCGGCGGCGATGCGTTTCATCACCTGCGCGATGATGAATCCGCCGATGCGGTTGTCCAGGGCGCGGCCGACGATGCGCTTGTTCGCAAGTTCCATCGGCCCGTCCTGATAGACCGCCGGATGGCCCACGCGCACGCCGAGTTTCGCGACTTCTGCGGCGTTCGATGCACCGACGTCCACCCACAGGTCGTGCACGGCGGGGGCCTTTTCCTGCCCATGCTCGTCGCGGCGCAGATGGATGGCGGTGTTGCCGATGATGCCGGGCACGTCGCCCTTGTCGCCGAGGATGGTGATACGGCGTCCGCGCGCCGTGGCGGCGTCCGATCCGCCCACGCGGTCGAGGCGGAGGAAGCCCTTGTCGTCGATGTGCTTGACCATGTAGCCGATCTCATCGGCGTGGGCTTCGAGCATCACGACCTGGTCGGTCTTGCCAGCGAGGCGCGCCCAGGTGGAACCGTAGGAATCGCATTCGACGTGGCCGGCATGCCGGCCGATCCAATCCGCCCAGACCTTCTGGCCGGGCATCTCGAAACCCGTGGGGCTGCGGCTTTCGAGCAGGCGGTGGAGAAACTCGCGGTCTTCCTCTTTCATGATGCGCGCGATTCAAGCGGGCGCGCCGTGCATGGCAAGCTTCGACGGGAAATTCGCGATTCATTCGCCGGACCGACCGGGGCGGCCCCTGCCCTCATGATGAAGAACTCCGCAGTCACGCCTGCAAACCCGACGGAGTTCGGCAACGAGTGGCTGGGGTTCATCCCCCTGCCCATCACCGGAACCGGCGGCAACGTGGAGTTCCACACGTGGCCCGGCCGGCCTTGACCAAAAGACAAGCTGACAGATCAGGATGCCGGAATCCATGGATTGACTCCAGACGCCGTGAATCGCGCTCTTCCCATTGATGCAGCCATTACCCTGACGATCACGGGATCATCCGCCAGCTGCGCGGAGCGAAACGAGGTATTCGATCAACGCGGTGAACTCATCGGCCGTCAAACCATTGGCGAGGCCGGGTGGCATCATCGAATTGGGCAGCTCGGTTTCCTTGGTGATGTCCTCCCGGCGGACATGGCTGAGCTGCCCCGCGATGTCGCGCAACTCCACCCTGCCATCCTCCTCGCCGGTGACGAAGCCGAGCTTCGAGCTGCCGTCCTTGAGCTGGAGCATCTTGGTTTGGAATCCCTGGGCCACCACCTTGTTGGGATCGAGGATCGACTCGATGAGATAGTCGCGGGTGAATTTCGCGCCCGCCGCGCCAAGGTAGGGACCTTTCTGCTCGGCATCGGGATCGATCGAATGGCAGGCGATGCAGCCGCGGGAGGTGTAGAGTTTCGCGCCTGCCGCGATGTCGCCCTTGTGTGTCATCGCATGTTTCATCAAATCCTCTGGTGCCATGCCGGTTGTGTTGGTTGCCGTGGCATCGGCATGAATCCGCAGCGCGGCCTTGGCGGCTTCCACCAATTCGCGGTTGTCGGATTTCATGGCTTCCGCGATCTGGGCGTCCAGTCCCGACAACCGCATCTCCGCCACAGCACGGAAAAGACCGGCTTCCATCGGGTTTTTCGCCAGTTCATCGCGCACCTGGCTTTTGGATTTTTCCGGAAACAAGGGGCTGTGCAACACCGTGAGCATGGCCTTCCATGCGATGGTGGAAGCATTGGCATCGCCCTTGGCCGCAATCTGCCGCAGGATGGTGATTTGTTTTTCCCGCTCGGGGGAGTTGATGAAATCACCGATGTGCGTGGCGGCCTTGTCCGGTTCTGCGGACCATGCGGCGAGCACCTCAACGGAGTATGACAACGAAACCCTGGCGTCCCCGCGAGAGAGTGACTGATAGATGCGGACCCGCTCTTCGAACGGCCGCTTCCTGTCCACCGCCGCATCGGCCAGCAACCGCAGCGTGGCGTTGTCAAGATGAGTCAAATTGAGCGCGACCAGCACCGGATCGACCCCGGACAAATTCAATTTCGCCACCTGCAGGCGGTTGCGGGACAGGACTTTGATCATTTCGTCCCGGTGGTCCTCAGCGATCATGCCATAACCCGTCTCGATCGCGGCCCGGATCTCGTCCGATGCTTCCCACTCGACCGGTTGGAAATAGGGCCCGCGGTCGTCCGGGCGCGTGTTCCACCAGCTTTTCATGTCCCATTCCTGCTCACGATGATAAAGCCGGCCGAGCGCGGCCAGGATGTCGAAGCGCTCGTCCATGTCCGCGGATTCCCGAAACCGGGCGATCAAGCCATCGACCACATCCTTGCGGTGCATGCGCATCAGCGAGAGCAGGGCGAGGCGGCGGGTCCCGGCATTGGCAACGGCGGCGAGCAACGGCGGCGCGTTTCCAAGAGCCGCCAGCGCATGCATCGCGGTATGATGCAGACGTGGCGAGACTTCCCCATCCTTCCACGCGACGGACGCGTCGAGGATGGCCTTGGCGCTTTCCTTCGCACCAAGGCGTTGCAGTCCGATCACTGCCTGCAGCACCACGCGCGGGTTGTCGTCTGTTAGGGAATCAGTGAAAAGTTTCACCGGCATCCCACCATCGCCCGGGGCTTGGTCGGCGATGGCGCGCAAGGCCGCTTCCCGAATCAAGGCATCGCTTGCCTCTTGCGCCAGAAAATCGACGCAGCCGGGAACGTCCAGTTGGCGGAGCGTGAAAACCGCCGCGGTGCGCACCGCCACGCCCAGCGACTTGTCCCGGACGATTCCTTCCAGCATTTTGGAGAAAGCGGGTTTTCTGCCGCGCTTGAGAATCTCGCGCTGCGCTTCCAGCCGCTGCACGGCGCTGGGCGATGCAAGCAGCTTCACCAGATCCGCGTCACCGGCCTTGGACACGTCCTGATAGACGGCGGCCTTCCCTGATTGATACCCGATTCGCTGGATCATGCCGACCTTGGTGTCCGGCCCGGCGTAGTTGAATTTGCCATTGCGCCAGTCCGCAACGTAGAGCTTTGAATTTCCATCGACGTCGATGTCAATCGCGCGCGGGAGTTTCATGAACGTCTTTTGTTCCACCGAGAAACTCGCGCCGTCCTTTTTCCAAGGATGATAGTGCACGGTGCCGGTGGTCCAATCGGTCGAGAACAACATGTCGCTGAATTCCTCGGGAAACCCCGGCTCGGACAGCCAAAGTGCGCCGGTGCCGGAACCGCCGCCATAGTCGGCCAAGGGCTTCACTTCCTCGTCCGCGAAATTCTGATAAAGCCGCGGGTAGCCGTGGTCCGCCAGCGCGGTGTGGTGGTGGAAGCGGGTGTTCCACCCCTTGCCGTCGTTGGTGTTGTCACGGCTGAAAAGATCGAGTTCCGGCGAGATCGCGGTGTCGCAGATGTTGCGGACCATCAGCGAGTAGGGTTCCAGTTTCGTGCCATCCGGCCGCACCCGCAGCACCCCGCCGCCGTGCAGGGTGACGCTTGATCCGTCGGTGCCGACCGCAGGAAAAGTTCCGAAATCGCCCACCGAGATATAGAGCCAGCCATCGATGCCCATCCGCACGCCGTTGGTCGTGTGGTCGGCACCGCGCGGGTGCTCAATGCCGCCGCCGAGGCCCTTGACGAGCAACTTGTGTTCGTCCGCCACGCCGTCGCCATCGGTGTCGCGATAGCTGCTCAGGAACGGTGGATGGATGATGTAAAGTGTGTCGCCCACGAAGTGCCCGCCTCGCGGGCTGTTGATTTCGGGCACGAACGCCACGAATTGATCCGCGACGCCATCGCCATCGGTATCGCGGCAACGCATGACGCGGCCCATGCCTTCCTTTTTGCCGAGCGAGCCATTGCGGTCACACGGCACATACACATCGCCATTGGCGGCGGCCATCACGGCCGTGGGGTAATCGATTTCGGGCGGCCCGGCGAACTCGCGGATCTCGAAGCCCTCAGGCATTCCGATGGCGAATCCTGCGGTGATCAAGCTGATGGCGGGTAAAGCGTGGCGTGTCATGCGAATCAAATCCCACGTCATACGCGCGGTGTGTCCGCTTCATTTCAACCGATCCGCCGGATCAGGCACCCACCGCTCCGCACACGCAAACCAACATGGAGCGCGTGGCGGATGGGCAGGCCTTGACGCCCGGAAACCTGGATGATTACGATCATCGGCGAATCCAGACCTGAGACGGTTCCATCAAGATTCCGTGTCCCCGCTTGCAATTTGAATCCATCCGCCAGTGCCGCGGCAAAACCAGACAGACCGCCTCGCCAACAGGCCCTGAAAACGTCATCATGAAAACCCACCGCAAACCCTTCCTTGTCCTCTACGCGACCTGCGTGGCGGCTCTCATCACCCCTTGCGACGCCGCACGCAACGTATCGATCCCCAAGCCTGACTTCACCAAGGGCGACCCGATCCCTGCGGAAGCCACCCACGATTGGAACCTTGGCGCGACCGGTTGCCGCGGCTGGATATACAGCAACAACCGATCCACCGCCGTCGCCCGCCAGATCAAGATCACCAAGGTCGCGAAGGGTTCGCCTGCCGATGGCATCCTCACGCCCGGCGACGTGATTCTCGGCGTGGCCGGCAAGCCGTTTTCCCATGACCCGCGCGTCGAGTTCGGCAAAGCCCTGACCGTCGCCGAATCCGCGGCGGGCGGCGGAAAACTCGGTCTCACCCGCTGGAAAGACGGCAAGACCGAGGAGGTGACTCTGAAACTTCCCGTGCTCGGAACCTACAGCGCCACCGCGCCCTACGGCTGCCCGAAATCAAAACGCATCCTCGAACAAGGCTGCGAGACGCTGGCGAAACGCATCGCCAACCCGTCCTACCGGGAAAACCCGATCGTCCGATCACTCAACGCGCTCGCATTGCTTGCCAGCGGCGAGCGGAAGTATCTTCCGCTGGTGAAAAAGGAGGCCGAATGGGCGGCCGGATACTCCACCGACGCGATGGCGACGTGGTATTACGGATATGTCATCATGCTGCTCGCCGAGTATCAAATGGCCACCGGCGACCCATCCGTGATGCCGGGCCTGCGGCGGCTCGCACTGGAAGCGGCGAACGGGCAGAGCATCGTCGGTTCGTGGGGTCACCGCTTCGCGGGGCCCGATGGACGGCTTGTCGGCTACGGGATGATGAACGCACCGGGCGTGCCGCTGACGATTTCGCTCGCGATGGCCCGCGCCGCGGGGATCGACGATCCACAACTCCCCAAGGCGATCGAACGCAGTGCCAAGCTGTTGCGTTTCTACGCCGGCAAGGGCTGTGTGCCCTACGGCGACCACGCCCCATGGATGAAAAGTCATGACGACAACGGCAAGAACGCCATGGCCGCAGTGTTGTTCGACCTGATAGACGAGCCGAAGGAGGCCGAGTATTTCTCACGAATGACCACCGCCTGCCACGGTGCGGAGCGCGACGAAGGCCACACCGGCAACTTCTGGAACATGGGCTGGGCGCTGCCCGGGGTGTCGCGTTCCGGACCACATGCCACCGGCGCGTGGATGCAAGAATTCGGTGCCTGGTATTATGACCTCGCCCGCCAGTGGGATGGAAGCTTCCCCCACCAAGGCCCGCCGCAGCCCAAGCCCGACTCCACCCGTGGCTGGGATGCCACCGGTGCCTACCTGCTTGCCTATTCCATGCCGCTCAAGAAGATCTGGCTGACGGGAAAACGTCCATCCAAGGTCACGCCGCTTACCGCAGATTCTGCACGCGAAATCATTATCGGTGGACGCGGTTGGAGCCACAGTGACCCCTTCAGCGCTTATGACAAATTGGACGCGAAAGAACTTTTCGTGCGCCTCGGCAGCTGGTCGCCGGTCGTCCGCGAGCGAGCCGCCGTGGCCATCGCCCGCCGTGGCGGGGACCCGGTTCCGGAACTCGTGAAGCTGCTTGATTCCCCACGGCTTGATTTCCGCCTCGGTGCCTGCCAGGCACTTGCGCAATTGAAGAACAAGGCCGCCCCCGCCGTCCCGGCCTTGCAGAAAACCCTCCGCGCCCAAGACCTCTGGTTGCGCATCAACGCCGCCGATGCGCTCGCCGCCATCGGGGAAGCTGCCATGCCCGCCCTGCCCGATCTCCTTGAGATGCTCGCCAAGGGGCCAACCAAGGAGGATCCGCGCAACATGCAGCAGCGTTATCTCAGCTTCGCGCTGTTCGACAAGCGGGGTGGACTGATCGGCAGATCACTCGATGGCGTGGACCGGGATCTCCTGTTCAAGGCCGTGGCCGCCGGCCTGCAAAATGAAGATGGCCGGGCACGCGGCAGTTTCACCAGCGTTTACGACAACTTAAGCAGTGAGGAGATCAAGCCGCTGTTGCCGACGATTCTCCGGGCGGTCAACGACCCCGCGCCGAGCGGTATCATGTTCGCCGACGGCATCCGGATGGCGAGCATGCGCATTCTCCTCAAACACCGGGCCCCGGAAGGCATCCCGGCCGCCGTGGAATGGGTGCGAACCCAAAATCACTGGCACAGCCCGGAACGCACCGCCGAACTCATGCAAATCCTCTTGGAATACGGCCCCGCGGCAAAGTCCGCGATTCCGGAACTCAAGGAAATCGCCAACCGTCTCGGCACCGATGATCAGGACCGGATGAGACGGCTGTTTCCCCAACAGGCGGCAAGCATCCGCAAGGCAATTCTCGAAACAATCCCTGCGCTGGAAGCGTTGTAAGCGGCTGCATGGCTTTACCCAGGGCAGAAGCATCCTGATTTCCTTTTCTGATGCGGTGCCCCGTATGCCATGACCAGCAAAACCCGGCCTGATCGCTTGCCTATCGGGTCATTTCGTCCAACCATTCGATCAATTCCATGCACACCCGCCGCCAAACCATCAAAAGTCTAGCCGCACTGGCGACCATCCAAATCGTCCCCAGCCGGGTGCTGGGCATCAATGGACAGACTCCACCCTCCGAAACGCTCACCAAGGGCATCATCGGCTGTGGCGGCATCTGCAGTTCCCACCTCAGCATGCCCGGCAAGCTGCTCGCGCTTTGCGATGTGGACAGCAAGCACCTTGCCAACCGCATGACGCAAACCGGCGGCGAGGAAAAAGGCATCAAGGGATACCGCGATTTCCGCGAACTGATCTCGCGCGACGACATCGACATCGTGCACGTCGCCACCCCGCCGCACTGGCACGCGCTGATGGCCATCGCCGCCGCGGAAAAGGGCAAGGACATTTGGTGCGAAAAACCGATGAGCCGCACCATCGGCGAGGGCCTGGCGATGATCAAGGCGGTGGAAAAACACGACCGCATCTTCCGTCTCAATACCTGGTTCCGCTTCCAAAGCGGCTTCTACGGCATGCGTGCGCCCGTCAGCATGATCAAGAAAGCCGCCATGCACGACCTGCTTGGCTGGCCGCTCAAGATCACCGTTTCCAAAACCACTGGCTTTGACTGGAAACAGGACATGTGGGTCGGCAAAACCGGCCTCCAGCCGCAGCCGGTGCCGCCCGAGCTGGATTACGATTCGTGGCTCGGACCCGCGCCGAAAAAACCCTACCACCCGCACCGCGTCCACCAGAGCTTCCGCGGCTATTGGGACTACGATGGCGGCGGTCTCGGCGATATGGGCATGCATTACCTCGATCCCGTCCAATACATCCTCGGCAAGGACGATCAGGCACCCGTTTCCGTGGAGATCGACGCTGATCCCCAGGACGCCGATGCCATCGGCACCTGGCGCCGGATCGAATTCACCTATGCCGACGGCTGCAAGGTCATCCTCGACGGCGAGGACAAGGACCCGAACGTCGCCTACATCGAGGGTCCGAAGGGTAAAATCCACCAAGGCTTCCGCTCCGACATTCCGGACCTCCGCAAAAAAATCGACGCCCTGCCGGACCCTCCACCGCAGAACACAGACTTCCACGAGTGCGTCCGCAGCCGCAAAAAATTCGCTCTCAACGAACAGAACGGCTTCTGGTCCTGCACGCTGGTCAACATGGGTGTCATCGCCCACCGCCTGAACAAGAACCTCAAGTTCGACTCCAAAACGCTGAAGTTCGACGACCCTGCCGCCAACGCCCTCATCCACCAGCCGATGCGCGATCCGTGGAAAATCTGAGCCGCCCCCCCTGCCAAGCCCACCTCAATCACGCTGCTGCAAACCGGAGATCCACCATGCAGACCCGCCCTCTCGGAAACACCGGCATCCAGTTGCCCGTCATCTCGTTCGGAGCTTCCTCGCTCGGCGCGGAATTCCGCGCGATCACCCTGGACGAAGCGATGCAGTCCACCCGCGTCGCCTTGGATCTGGGCATGAATTTCATCGACACCTCGCCGTTCTACGGTCGTGGCATGTCGGAAATATTGCTCGGCATGGGACTGCAGGATGTGCCGCGGGATTCCTATCTGCTGGGCACCAAGCTCGGCCGCTATTCGGACATCCACTTCGATTTTTCGGCGAAACGTGTCGAGGAATCCGTGCATGTCTCGCTCCAGCGCCTCAAAACCGATCATCTGGACGTCCTGTTGCTGCATGACGTCGAGTTCGTTTCGCTGCCGCAAATCTGGGAGGAAACGCTGCCCGCGCTGCTCAAGATCAAGCAACAGGGCAAGGCGCGCGCGATCGGGTTTTCATGCTACCCGCTCAAGACCTTCCACACCGTATTGGATCACATCGAGGACGACATCGACTGCATCCTCGCCTACAACCGCTACACCTTGCAGAACACCACGCTGGAAACCGACCTCTTGCCACGGCTTAAGACGAAGGGCATCGGCGTCATCGGCGCAGGGCCGTTCTCGGCGCGCTTGCTCACCCAGGCAGCCCTGCCGGCGTGGTTGAAGGAGCCCGGGGAAGTCAAAGCCGCCGCGCGCGAGGCGGCCCGCGCGTGTGCCGCGCGTGGCGTGGACATCGCACAGCTCGCGCTGCAATTCGCCTGCTCGCATCCCGATATCTCCACCTCGGTGGCCGGGTCGGCGAATCCCGACAACATCCGCAAATGGGCGGAATGGATCAAGCAACCGATCGACAAGGAATTGCTGGCGGAAGTGCTCGCCATCTTCGAGCCGGTCAAGGACATCGGCCACATCGAAGGATTGCCGGAAAACAATTGAATCCCCCTCGCCCGCCGCCATGCCCGCCGCCATCCAATTCACCGCTCCGGAAACCATCACGTTGATCGACGTGCCGGACGAAGCTGCGCCGGGACCGGGCGAGGCGTTGGTCCGCACTCACCGCATGGGCATCTGCGGCACCGACCTTGCGTGTTATCTCGGCAAGTTTCCGTTTTTCAGCTATCCGCGCGTGCCCGGGCATGAACTCGGACTGGAAGTCGTCGCGACCGGCGAGGGCGTGAATCATGTGAAACCCGGCGACCGCTGCTCGCTGGAGCCATATGTCAACAATCCGGCCAGCCACGTTTCCGTGAATGGCCATCCCAACTGCTGCCCGGACGTGCAGGTGATCGGCGTCCACAAGGCCGGCGGCCTGCGCAAGGGGGCGTTTCTCGTGCCCGCCCGCAAACTGCATCCGGGAAACGATCTCTCATACGACCAGCTCGCGCTCGTCGAGACGCTTGCCATCGGGTTCCACGCCGTGCAACGCGGGAACCCTGTGCCCGGTGAAACCGTGCTCGTGATCGGCGCGGGGCCGATCGGTCTCGCCTGCCTCGAATTCCTCCGCCTGATGGACGGAGTGAAGGTCCTCGTGATGGACACCAATCCGGCACGACTCGGATTCTGCCGCGAAAAACTCGGCATCGATGGCATCCTTGCCGATGGCGGGCAGCTCGCGGCACTCGAAACCATGACATCCGGTAGACTCGCCGATGTGATCATCGACGCCACGGGAAGCCCGAAGTCGATGTCGGGCTGTTTCGAGTTCGCCGCCTTTACCGGCCGCGTCGTTTACGTCGGCATCACCACTTCGGAACTGGTTTTCCCGCATGCGCCCGTGTTCCACCGCCGCGAACTGACGCTGCTCGCCTCGCGCAATGCGATGCCCGAAGACTTCGGCCTCATCATCGGCCTGATCCGCGATGGCAGGATCGACACCGACAAGTGGATCACCCATCGCATCGCATTCGATGTGGTGCCGCACCGCTTTGCTGAATTCACCCGCCCCGAAACCGGCGCAATCAAGGCCATCATCGAAGTCAACTGAACCAAAAGACAGATCATGCTCCAAAAAGGCATCCTCAATCCCCAGATCCTGCAACTCATCGCCCGCATCAGGCACACCAACACGCTGGTCATTGCCGACTGGGCTTTCCCCTTCTGGCCGCAGATCGAGACCGTGGACATCTCGCTGACCCGTAACATTCCCACCGTGCTCGACGTGCTGGACCTGTTGCAGCCGGATTTCAAGATCGGCCGCATTTGGCAGGCGCAGGAGTTTCTCGCCACCAATCCGGCGGAAACCGTCGATCGCTTCGACCAGGCGTTCTCAGGATTCACCGAGGCCACGGTGCAGAGGCTGCCGCACCTCGATTTCAAGGCCATGGTGCCGGGTGCGATCGGGCTGATCCGCACCGGTGACACCACGCCCTACGGCAATATCATCATCGAATCCGTCTGATGCGGGCCGCCATCACATTGTGCCGCGTGCCCGAGGCGGCCGCAGGTCCGTTCGTTTTCCATGATGAATTGGAGGTTGGATTCCGCAAAGCCGCGGACATCGGCTTCGACGCCGTGGAATTGTTCCTGCCCGGCCCGGATGAAGCGTCCGTCGCGAAAATCAAAGACCTATGCGAAACACACGGCCTTGCGATTGCCGCGGTCGGCACCGGGGCCGGTATGCTGAAACACGGTCTCTCGCTCACCGATCCCGCCCCGGCGCGCCGCGCCGCGGCACTGGATTTCGTGCTCCACATGGTCGAACTCGGCGGCAGCCTCGGCGCGCCCGCCATTCTCGGATCCATGCAAGGCCGTCATGGCGGGGATGTGTCACGAGCCATGGCGCTTGAGTGGCTCGCCGCCTCGCTGCGGGCGGCAGGAGACTGCGCCGCCCGATTCAACGTGCCGTTCATTTACGAGCCGCTCAACCGCTACGAAACCAATCTCTTCAACCAGGCCGCGCCGGCCGCCGCGTTCATCCGCGAGCATGGCCTGTCCAACGTGCGGTTGCTCGCCGACCTGTTCCACATGGCCATCGAGGAAAAGGACATTGCCGCCGCGCTTGTGGAAACCGCGGATCTGCTGGGCCACGTGCACTGGGCCGATTCAAACCGCCACGCGGCGGGCTTCGGCCATACCATGTTCCAACCCGTCGCCCGGGCACTGGAAGACATCGGTTACGCCGGATTCCTCTCCGCCGAGATTCTGCCCATGCCCGCACCGGAAGAGGCCGCGCGGCGCACACTGGCAAGCATTCGGGAGCTGTTTCCCTCCGGGAATTGAGCGGCTCGGTGCCGGCCTATCCGTACCGGTCCCACGGCAAATGCTTTTCCGCGTTGCCAAATGCCGGGTGACTTGGCAACCGTGCCGACATGCGCAAGACGATATCAAAGATTCCGTTGATCCTGGTGCTATTGCTCGGGGCGACGGCACTTACCCTCTCATTACGGAGCAAGCCGGACCAGGCAAGGTCCGCAGCTCCTGCGGCGGTCCAATCCGCGGTGGACACACCAACGGTGAAAACCGACACCGCCGTGGCGACGGTCACCCCCCGGCCATGGCCGCAGGTTGCTTCCGACATCGCCGCCGATCCCAATGCCGTCTTCGGTGAACTGGACAATGGTTTCCGCTACCTGATCTATCCGAACAACGAGCCGCCGGACCGCGTCTCGCTGCGGCTGCACATCGCCGCAGGCTCGCTGATGGAGAACGATGACCAGCGCGGCCTGGCGCATTTCCTGGAACACATGGTCTTCAATGGCAGCAAGAATTTCACTGCCGCCGAGCTCATCCCACGCATGCAGCGTCTGGGCATCGCCTTCGGTGCGCACGCAAACGCCTACACCTCCTTCGACGAGACGGTTTACATGC
>JALRFY010000277.1 GCA_023253625.1 Akkermansiaceae bacterium
GCTGGCTGGCCTGGCCCGCGATCTTGCCGAACATGTCGTCGATGAACGAGTTCATGATGTTCATGCTCTTGGAGCTGATGCCGATCTCGGGGTGCACCTGCTTCAGCACCTTGAAGATGTACAGCTTGTAGCTCTCCACGCTCTTCTTGTGGGCCTTCTTCTTCTTGTCGCCACCCTCACAGGGACGGCCGCCCCGCCCGATCTGACCAATGGCGGCGTTCCCGGTGACACCGTTTCCTTCAACCTGGGACCCACCGGCGCGCGCGGCTGGGCTTATCATGTGAAGCAAAACACCTCGGAAAGCCGGCAGATCCAAATCAAGTCGGTGGCCAACGGTTCTCCCGCCGCGGGAATCCTGGCGGTGGATGATGTCATTCTCGGCGCGGATGGCACCGGGGCCGAGCCGTTGAATTTCACCTACGACGCACGCCGGGCACTGGCCGATGCCATCAATGAAGCCGAGGCCCGCAACCCGGCGAGCTTGAAACTCATCCGCTGGCGCGCGGGTGCGACCAGCACGGTGGAGATCACCCTGCAAACCATGGGCGCATACAGCGCCACCGCGCCCTACAACTGCACGAAATCCGCACTTATCCTGCAACAGGGTCTCGCAGCGATCATGTCCGGTGAAACCGCGGGCCGTTATTCCTTCGGCACGCTCAGTTTGCTCGCCGGAAACAATCTGTCCGACCCTGACAACGCCGCGCGCATGACCCGCGCACAGAGCGAAGCCCGCGCGCTCATCCCATCCGCCGCCACGATGCAGCAATTGATGTCCGACGAGCGCGACGGCACCTCGATGATCACCTGGCAACGCGGCCACACGCTGGTCGTGCTGGCCGAGTATTATCTTCTCACCGGCGATGCCCAGGTGCTTCCGGCCATCGAGGCCTACGCGGTCAACATTTCACGCAACAGCAGTCTCTTCGGCACCATGGGACACATGTTCGCCAACAAGAATCCCGACGGCAGCGACAACGGCCCGATGGGCGGCGTCTATGGCCCGGTGAATTCCTCCGGGATGGTTTGTTTCCTCGGCCTCTTGCTCGCGAGGGAGTGCGGCATCACCCACGAGACTCTCGAACCCGCGATCACGCGCATGAGCCGATTCTATTCCTACTACGCAGGCCGTGGTGCCGTTCCCTACGGCGAGCACGAGGCCTTCTGGCAGCGCCACGAGAGCAACGGCAAAAGCGGACTTGCGGCTCTTTGTTTCCACCTGCTTGGAAACCGTGCCGAGGAAGGGAAATTCAACGCCAAGATGGCGGTCGCCGCCACCACCGAGCGGGAACTCGGCCATACCGGCGCGTTCTTCAACTATCTCTGGTCGCCGCTCGGCGCGGCCGCCGGGGGCGAACTGGCCGCCGCCACCCACTTCAGCGGCATCCGCTGGATGCTCGACCTCAACCGACGCTGGGACGGCAAGTTCGACTACGACTGCCTGAACGGCGAAGGACCCAACAGCGGATCGGCCTACAACGACTACCGCATGAGCACCGCCGCGCTGCTCGTTTACGCGTTGCCTTTGCGTCAGCTTCACATCACGGGAAAAAACCACGACTCCGCCCGCTTTCTAACATCCAACGACGTGACTGAAGCCGTCGCGGTGGACGGCTACAACGCGTTGCCGCGCACGACCGGCCAACTCATCGCCGACCTCGGCAGTTGATCGCCCATGGTCCAGCGCCGCGCCGCCGAACAACTCGCCACCCGCAGCATCGACACCGCCACGCTCAACCAGATCACCGCACTCGCCAATGATCCGAACGGCACTTCGCGCATCGGCGCTTGTTTCACCCTCGGGAAAATCAGCAACAGCGGCACCGCCAACGCCCGCGCCGCGACGCTTGCAGCGCTTCTAACCGATCCGCAAAACCACGTCCGCTTCATGGCCGCCGAGGCCATGCGGTACCTGCCGGACAGTGCCAAGTTGAGTCAACTCAACGCTATTCTCTCCGCCGCCGCCAGCACCGCGAAGCCGCTCATTCCCTTCGACGAGGAAGACCCGCTGCATTTCGCCCACGGCCGTCTCGCCATGCTGCTCTTTTACAGCGGAAACGCCTACGGCCCGAAGGGCGTCATCTGGGGCGGCAAGATCAACAGCCCCACCGCCATCAACCGCAGCCTGCTTTATCCCGCCATCCGCGCCGTCGCCGCCAACCCCGTCGGCCAGGCCCGCAGCACCCTCACCGAAACCTACCGGAATCTAACAGCGACCGACGTCAACGCGCTCGCCGGATCGGTCGTCGAGTCCGTGCGCTTCGGCGCGCCATCCGACAAGATGTTCAACGGCGGCGTGCGCATGGGCGGACTCGATGCCCTGGAAAAATTCAACAAGGCCGAAGGCGTGCCACTCAGCATGATGTACATGGTCGAAGACACCCGTGGCGATGCCTACACCTTCGGCCTCAACATCCTCAAAAAATACGCCGGCGGCAGCACCACCGTCACGCCCGATCCCGGGGTCGTCCAGTTCTGCCAATCGCTTCTCGGTTCGGCCCACGCCGCCGCGGCCCAGGACGTGCTCAACGCCATCGCCGCCGACACGAATCCCGCGCCGCTCAGTCCCTTCAAGAGCATCCAGTCCGTCTCGGCAGACGCGCCATCGCTCAATCTTCCATCCACCCAAACCACCCTGCGCGCCAACGCCACCGATCTCGCGGAGGGAGACTTGGTTTTCACCTGGCGGAAAATCCACGGCGCGGGAAATGTGACCTTCACTCCCAACGGCACCGCCGCCGCCAAAAACACCGCCATCCAGTATGACGGCCTGCCCGGCAATTATCTTTTCGAAGTCACAGTTTCCGACTCGCGCGGCCTCACCGAGGTGTATGGCACCGTGGCCACCACCCTGCGCAATCCCGACGGCACATTGCCGCTCAACAATCCTCCCACCGCCCTTGCGCAAGCGGTCAACGCCGTCCCCGGCAGCGACACTCCGATCATTCTAACAGGCACCGACCCCGAAGGCTATGCGCTTGTTTTCACCGTCGCCAGCCAACCCGCGCACGGAACCCTCACCGGCACCGCTCCAAACCTCACCTACACCGCCGACATCTATCACACCGGCGCGGACAGTTTTACTTTCGAAGTGATGGACAGCGAGGGGCAGACCGCATCCGCCATCGTCAGCATCAACGTCAGTACCGCCAACGCCGAGTTGGTGGTCCACGAGCCCTTCGATTACGCCGCTGGCACCCTCAACGGAAAGAGCGGTGCCTCTGAAATCGGTTTCGCCGCCGCATGGCATGCGTCAACTGCCCGGGTCGTCGCCAACTCACTTTCCTATGGCAACCTGCCGGTCAGCGGCGGCTCGATCGGCAATCTCGCGGGCGGCAACAACCATTACGGCGGAACCCGGGCATTGAGCGCCTCCGCCCTCGCCGGGAAAGGATTGCTCGACGATGGTGCCACCCTCTGGTTCAGCGTCATTATGGGCTATGGAACCAATTACGCCGTCGATCCGCCCGTTCCCGCCAACATGACCAATTCCCGCCTCGCTCTCGCCCTTGCGAACAGCGGCTTCAACACCTCGAACTACAAATATTACATCAACGACGAGGGCTCCCAGCTTGGATCGGGTATCGGCGTGACTCTCGGCAGGTTCGGCACCAACGGCAAAGTGGTGGCCACCCACTTCCGCGATGCCTCGATGGGCACCTCTGGATGGGACGGCAACGTGTTCGGAAACGTGCCGGTTTCCATCATCGGCGCGAACTCGCACCGCCTCGTCATCGGCAAGATCACCTGGGGCGCGGAAAGCGATTCCATCGAGTTATACGAGCCCGATACCAGCATGAATCTCAACCTGCCCACCTCCACTCTCGAGGTGAATGTGGACCAGTCGAAATTCGATGTCATCACATGGGTGCGCGGCGACACCGTCACCATGGACGAAATCCGCTTTGGCGATTCGCTCGCCGCCGTCGTCGGCCTAGACCTCACCCCACCCGACACGGATCCGCCGACTCTCACTGGCATCGTGGACGACCGCGGCGGCGAGACCGCGCAGCAGGGCGATCTCATCACCTACTCGCTCAGCTTCAGCGAGCCGATGGACCTCGCCACCATCGCTGCGAACGATTTCGGCAACGCCGGCACTTCCGCCATCACCATTCAATCGATCACCCAACCGCTGCCCCATGTCGTGTTGGTGCAGGTCAATCCGACCACCACCGGCACAGTTCAATTCCGCATTCAACAGGGAGCTGTGCTCGCCGACCTCGCCGGAAATCCGCTCAATACCACTTCCGCCATTGCCGACGAAACGGTCATCACCGTGAACAGCGCGATGGTGGACGTTCCCTTCGTGCTGGGCATGGCCCAAAACGAGGCCGCAACCGCCATCACCGGCGCGGGCCTTGTCACCGGCACTGTCACCACCCAGCACAACACTTCCACACCGGCTGGAAATGTCATCAGCCACAACCCTGCAGGGGGCGCGAGTGTCGCCGTGGGATCGAGCGTCGATCTGGTGGTTTCCATCGGACCCGCCATGACGACGGTTCCGGATGTCACGGGTCTCGCCCAGACAAGCGCCGAGGCCAATATCATATCGGCAAATCTCGTGGTGGGTGCCGTCACCACACAGAACCACGCCACCGTCCCGGCTGGCAATGTCATCGGCCAGGACCCTGCCGGCGGGGTGAGTATCGCGGAGGAATCCAACGTTGATCTCGTCGTTTCCATCGGCCCGGATTATGCCGGTGATTACGCGATATGGTCCGCGGCTTATGATCCGGTGGAAATCGGCGATGCATTCGACGACTTCGACGCCGACGGCATGACCAACGGGGAGGAACGCCTCTGGGGTCTCGATCCCACCAGTGCTGCTTCCGTTCATCCGATCAAATCCCAACTCGACGCCGCCAACGGCACTTTCAGCTACACGCGCCGCGATACGTCGCTCACCGGCCATGCCTACTCGGTTTGGTTCACCGACAGCTTCGCGGGATGGGATGAGGATGAGGCCGCGCAGCAGAGTGTCGGTCCGACCGATTCAAACGGCGTGCAAACCGTCACGGTCACGCTCAGTCCCGGCGTGCGCGGTGGGGCGCGGTTGTTCGTCCGCGTGAAGGCCGCCGGACCGCAGGTGAATCCGTGATCGTGGGCGAGACGTGCTTGAAAAGACCGCAAGCCGCTCCACGTATCGGGCGGATTGCATTTCACGCCACCGCCCATGAAGCCAGCGTCCCGGATTTTCCTGATCACCATTGCCGCCGCCTCCCACGCCGGGGGCGAGGTGGACTTCGCCCAC
>JALRFY010000062.1 GCA_023253625.1 Akkermansiaceae bacterium
ACGCCCTGCTGGCTCTCATCCCGAGCGACCTGAGACCTCTCAATGCTGCTTTCGATTACTATCACAGCCACCCAGCGGCCGCCATCGCCCTGCTCACCCGCGCCAGACTTACCTCATGACCTCTGCCAACCAAAAGCCCTGTATTCCTCACAGGATGTTAGGCTGAAGGTCCGCATATGGAGCGGGCATCCAGGACCCCATGAACTCATGGGGCATCCAATTCAACGCCGGCTCGCGGTGAGCAGGAACGGCGCGGGTGCGCGGGTGCCGAGCATGGCGTATTTCGCGGCGCGCCAGCCATCTCCGCAGCGCGCTTGCAGCCATTTTTCCACAGCGCTTGCTTCGTCGGCACCTTCGGCGTGGCCGGGATAGCAGACGATGGTGAGCAGCCCGCCGGGTTTCAGGCAAACCAGCGCGGCTTCCAAGGCGCGCAGGGTTTCCGCGGCATCGGTCGTCAAAGCGTGATCGCCACCGGGCAAATACCCGAGGTTGAACATGATGACGCTGGCCGATGCAGGTGCGGTGAGTGCCGCAATGCGGGCGTGGCTGGTCAGATGGAAGTCGACGCGGTTTTCAAAACCCGCGCCCTTGATCCGCGTGCGGGCGGATTCGATGGCGGCTGGCTGAATGTCAATGGCCAGCACGCGCCCGGACTCCCCCACCCTTGCGGCAAGCATCAGAGTGTCGTGCCCGTTGCCGGCGGTGGCGTCGATGGCGAGGTCGCCTTCGCGCAGGATTTCACGCACGAATTGATGCGCCAGTGCGGTGGGGCGCGGCGGTGTCATGCGTTTTGTTAGAGAATCGTGCCCGGTGCGTAGGCGGCCGCTGTGGGATGCGCGGTGGCGAGTTTCGCGACATGGGCGTTGAACGCCGCCACCTGCGCGCGGGCCGCACCGGCTTCGTGGTCGCCGCGGGCAAGGATGGCATCGAGCGTTTCGCGCGACAGGCCGAGACGTGCATCGCCGGCGAGGCGCTCGACAAGGTCATTGCGGTCGATTTTCCCGCTGCGCAGATCGTTCACGGTGGCCACGGCGTGCTCCTTGATCGCCTTGTGCGCGGTCTCGCGGCCGACGCCGGATTTCACCGCTTCCATCATGATGGTGGTGGTCATCAGGAACGGCAGGTAATGCGCGGTCTCGGCGGCGATCACCGCGGGATAGGCGTCCATCTGGTCGAGGATGGTGAGGAAGGTCTCGAACATGCCGTCGATGGCGAAAAACGCGTCGGGCATCATCACGCGGCGGACCACCGAGCAGGAAACATCGCCCTCGTTCCACTGGTCGCCGGCGAGGCCCGCAGCCATTGCGAGGTGGCCCTTGAGGATCACGTGGAAACCATTCACCCGCTCACAGGAACGGGAGTTCATCTTGTGCGGCATCGCACTGGAGCCGGTCTGGCCCGGCGCGAATCCCTCGCTTGCGGTTTCGTGGCCGGCCATCAGGCGCAGCGTCTTGCAGAACGAGGATGGACCGGAGCACAGGTCCGTCAGGGCCGCGACCACCCGCAGGTCGAGCGAACGCGGATAGACCTGGCCGACATTGGTCCAGACCGCGGAGATGCCGAGGTGGGCGACGACGCGTTGTTCCAGCTCCGCGACCTTGGCGGCATCCCCTTCGAAAAGCGAGAGCTGGTCCATCTGTGTGCCGACCGCGCCCTTGAGCCCGCGCACCGGGTAAGCGGCGATAAGCTGTTCCAAGGCAGCGAGCGAAACGAGCAACTCCTCGCCGAACATCGCCACGCGCTTGCCCAGCGTGGTCGGCTGCGCGGCGACGTTGTGGGTGCGAGCGGTGAGCACCAGTTCCTGCCACGCTCCGGCGCGACGCGACATGCGGACGAGTGCGGCGACCGACTTGTCGCGCACCAGCTGCAAGCCGCGGAACACCTGGAGCTGCTCGACGTTTTCGGTGAGGTCGCGCGAGGTCATGCCCTTGTGGACGTGTTCGTGTCCGGCGAGGTCGTTGAATTCCTCGATGCGGGCCTTCACATCGTGGCGGGTGATTTTTTCCCGGGCCATGATCGAAGCCGTGTCCACTTGCTCTTTCACCGCCTCGTAGGCGGCGATCGCCCCGGCAGGGATATCCAGGCCCAGGTCGCGCTGGGCCTTCATCACGGCGATCCAGAATTCGCGTTCCAGGACGATCCGCCCTTCGGCGGACCAGATGGCTTGCATGGCGGGCGAGGCGTAGCGCTCGGCGAGGACGTTGGGGATCACCGGCGGAGCTTGGTGGGCGCTGATGCGCTTTTCAAGTGGAGCTTGGCGGAAATTCCGCCACCATCATGACCGGCACCCCACCCACCCATGCGATGTTGAATCATGCGATGTTGAACCTGCCATCGAGGATATCACGCAGGTAGCACCGTGCCTTGCGTGCCCGGGCCATGATCTGCTCCGGGGATTCGCCGCTGTCGGCAAGTTCGAGAATGAACGGTCCATGGAAGTTCCACTCGCGCAGCTGGCGGATCAGCGAGATCCAGTCGATGGCCCCGTCTCCGGGCGAAAGGTGCGAATCCTTGTCGCCGAGGTTGTCGTTGACGTGGATCATGCGCAGGTGCCCTGAGAGCTTGTGAACCACGGTGCGGAGGTCCTTCGAGAGAAACGCATGCCCGGTATCGAGGCAGGTGCCAACATTCGTCTCCCGGATGGCGCCCAGCAGGAACATCACATCGCTCACATGTCCGAACATCAGGTGCGGCAGCATGTTTTCCAGCAACAGCACCAATCCGAGATGCCGGCAATGCACCGCCACCTCGTTGAGCGAATCCGCCGCATGGCGCATCCGTTCATACCACTCGTGCAGCGGCGGCTTGCCCGCCCGCTCGGGCCCGGGATGCAGCACGACAAATCCCGCGTGCAGGATGGCGGCCGCATCGCAGGCGGCGATCAACTCGCGCACCGAGGTGTAGCGCTGCGCCTCATCCGGAGATGAGATGTCGATGCGGTCCGCGAACGGCGCGTGGAACGAATTCGCCTCGATACCGAGCCGCTCCATCAGCTCCGCCGCTTTCTTGACGTGTTCGGGATTGCGATAATCAAGATGCGCGGGAAACGAACAGACCTCGATGAAATTGAAGCCGCCATCGCGCACCATGGGCAGGACGCGGAGGATGTCCGTCTTGTAAAAACAGCCGGTGGAGATGCCGCAATTCCAATCGCTCATGACAGGTCTGGGTTTGGTTTGAAACGAGCGCGCAGCGCGCAGCTCATGGGCTCCAGCGAGCATCCGCAGGGATTCCAGCAGAATTGTTTTTCCTGCTCGGATACGCAGTTGAAGTCCACACAGGTATCGAGGCCCGTGGCGAGCAACCCGGCGAAGAGCCGCACATAAAACTCGGCGCGCGACGCCGGGTTGTAATGACGCCAGCAGCCGCCCCATCCGAACGCCGGATTGCAAAACCGCGCGCGGATCAACCCCGCGATATGGCGCGGATGCCAGCCATCCGCCAACAGACAGCGCGTCACCAATTGCATCCCGGAAGGCTTGAGCAGCCAGTCGTTCGGCTCCCTGAGCACATGCGACGCGCACGGCGGCAGCATATCGAGCGGAGTGCTGTCATATCCCGCGCTCCACGACGACGGGTGATCCTGCGGAATCGAGTAAAACTCGCGGTGGAACGCACACAGCGGCGAGTGCAGGTAATCGTCGAGCAGCCGTTGTGTGCCGCTTTCCTGCACCGGGATATTGACACCCGCGCGTTTCGCCAGGGCCACCACCTTCCGCGGCCGGTGCCGCTCGCGCAGCAGGCGCGTCATATCCATTTCATGCAGCGGCAGGGTGAAAAACTCGCGCACCTGCCGCTCGATCCCACGGCCATGGATCAAACCCGAAAGCCACGGCTTGCGATACACCGTGTAGGGAATCCGGATCATCCGGCTGTGCAGCGGATCGCCATACTCGGAGAGATCCAGCGACAACATCTCGCGCATTCCCGATGCACCCGGCCCCACATGCAGGGCGGTGATTTCCACCGGCACCTCACAACATGGCGCGGCGTCCCGCTTCACCTGATGTGCGAAATGCTCCATCATCAACCCGAGGTGCGAAAACACCGGCTGACTCTCCGCCGCCGAGACATCCGGCGGCGTGCAGATGCCCAAGCCGGCAATCGACCGCGCCACCGGCGACTCGCGCGGCACGCGCCACACGAAGTGATGCCCCTGCCCGGTCACCAGGTGCAGGTAGCGGATGCCGTAGCTGAGCAAGCGCGCCTCGATCGCCTCCACCAGCGGTTCCTGCAGCCGGAATATCCGCAGTGCCTGCAAATAGGCCTCCGCAGGGTCGTCGAAATTCACGTATTCAACGTCGAGATGGATCAATACCGATTCACGATCCTCAAGCGACCTCGCAAGCTCGCAGCCTTCGTCCAGCATCCCGTCGAGAGCCTCCGCCGGCTGGCGCTCGAAGACCGAAGGATTGTCCGGATCAAGGCGGCCGAGAAACACGCAGGTGGCATCGCGCAACCGGTGCCCGCCGAGGTATTCCACGATCCGCTGGCGCACCGCCGGGTCGCGCCAAACCTGCGGTCCGGCGGACCGGGAAGCCCCCACAGGCATTTGGATTCCACATTTCATAGCAATATGAAATTAGAGGAGCCCGAGCGAATTGTCGATGGGGAATCCACCAACAAGCGGCTTGCCAGTTCAAGCTCCCGGAGTTTACCTCGCGCCACGCCCCGGTAGTTCAATGGATAGAACGAGGGTTTCCTAAACCTTAAATACAGGTTCGATTCCTGTCCGGGGTAATTGGCGCAATCCGCTAAAGATAAGCAACTTACGAATAGATTTTCACTATTCTGTTTCGCATCAGGGTGCGCAAAAAACGCAGGAAACCGCAGCGAAAAACGGATGGCAAGTGGATGGCCGGGTTTTTCCAACAAAGCCCCCGCCTTGACACCCATAACGCGCCCGCCCGTGCGGAATGGACAAACGCAAATTTTTTAAACGATCAGATTCATGGAGCTCGATTGGCGCGGACGCGTGACTCGCTGACCCGGCCTGGAGTGCAACTCGCCCAATCCCTCCCTGCGGTCGAAATACGACAGAAAACAACGCAGTAGTTTTTCAAAAAGCATCACTGGAATCCCGCCTCGACTCGCCAGTTCCAGCCTGCTAGCCGTTCCGCCATTCAATGATCACTGGCGAAATCAAATCCAAAGTCGACCGCATCTGGGACACCCTCTGGTCCGGCGGCATCTCCAATCCCCTCACCATTATCGAGCAGCTCACCTACCTGCTCTTCATCAAGCGCTTGGACGAGCTCCACACCCTCAAGGAAAACAAGGCGAACCGTCTCAAAAAGCCCATCGAGGACCCCATCTTCACCCCCGCTCAGGATCGCCTCCGCTGGTCCCGTTTCAAGGAGAGCTCACCGGAGGAAATGTTTGCCACCGTTCGGGACCACGCCTTTCCCTTCATCAAGACCATCGGCCAGCGTGGGGACAAGGACGGCGAAGGTGGCAGCACCTACAGCCATCACATGAAGGACGCCACCTTCATGATGCCCACCCCTCGCGTGCTCGCCAGTATCGTCGACCAGCTCGACGCCATCGACATGGCCGATCGCGACACCAAGGGCGACCTCTACGAATACATGCTCGGCAAGCTGAGCCAGGCCGGCGACAGCGGCCAGTTCCGCACCCCGCGCCACATCATCCGCCTCATGGTCGAGATGACGGCGCCGCAGCCGAACGACGTGATCTGCGATCCGGCAGCAGGCACCGCGGGCTTTCTCGTGGGTGCGAGCGAGTATCTGCGTGAGC
>JALRFY010000080.1 GCA_023253625.1 Akkermansiaceae bacterium
ACGCCCTGCTGGCTCTCATCCCGAGCGACCTGAGACCTCTCAATGCTGCTTTCGATTACTATCACAGCCACCCAGCGGCCGCCATCGCCCTGCTCACCCGCGCCAGACTTACCTCATGACCTCTGCCAACCAAAAGCCCTGCCCAATGACACGTCCCATTTGTTTGCTTGGGCTCGAATTATGAATTTGAAACACCTTGGATTTCATGCCAAATTTTTTTTCTCATGCGCCGGAAAACCATCTTTTCGATCTTCATTGCGACCTCAGCGTTGGTGGTTTGCCCCGGCCAAGCGGTGGCGAATCCAGAGAAGATGCGCGAGGCCGCTATGCAAATCGACCGCCACATCGCCACGTTTTATCGCGACAGGCAATTCACGTTGCCGGATGTGACTGAAGACGCGAAATTCCTCCGCCGCACCTATCTCACTGTCGTCGGCCGGGTGCCGACGCATGAGGAAGCCACTGCGTTTCTCGCATCCGATGCTCCGGAAAAAAGACAGGCGCTCATCGCCTCGCTGCTCGAATCACCCGGATACGGCAGCCACATGGCAAACTGGATTTTTGACCTCATCCGGATCCAGGACCGCAACGACCGGACATCCCTCGGGCCATACCGCCACTGGGTGCGCGCCGCCATGAACGGAAACATGCCATGGGACGAGTTCACGCGGAGGCTGCTCGCCAGCACCGGCAGCGGCTGGAAACAGGAAAACGCCGCCGTCGGATATTACGTCCGTGATCGCGGCATGCCCCACGACAACCTGGCCAATTCGATGCGCATCTTCCTCGGCAAGCGCATGGAGTGCGCCCAATGCCACGACGATCCGTTCGGCGACACCGAGCGGCGCGATTTTTATGAACTCGCCGCCTTCACCGAAGGGCAATCGCAATTGAACCGCGACCTCATAGAGCCGCTCTACCACGAGTTCCGCGAAGACGGAACCGAACAATCCGAGGAACATCGCATCGCACTCATGCTGCGGGAGAACATCTTCGGATTGTCACTCGAGGGCGGTGGCAGTGGCCGCATCACCCTGCCACCAGACTATCAATACCGCAACGGCCGCCCCGGCGAAATGCTCGGCGCGCAGACACCGTTCGGCCGCACCGTGCGCCTGTCGCCCAATCGCAACCACGATGACGGCCGCGAAAAACTCGCAGACTGGGTGATCACCCGCACCGACCTGCAGTTTCCCGCCGTCATTGCCAACCGCATGTGGCGGCGGGTGATGGGACAGGGACTGGTCGAACCGGTCGATGATTTCACTCCCATCGGGGAAACCCACCACCCCGCCCTGTTCAAGCATCTCGCGGAACTCATGGTCGAATTGAAATACGACCTCAAGGCATTCCAGCACGTCCTTCTGCTCACCCGGACCTATCAATTCGAAACCAATCCGGCCCCTTCCGCCATCCATGGGGGTGACGATTTCCTCGGCCGCCGCCTCCAACGGCTCTCCGCCGAGCAGGTCTGGGATTCACTCATCACCCTGGCAACTGGCAATCCCGATGCATCCCCCCCACCTCAGCTGGACGACACCATCTACCTCGACGGACGCCCCGTGCTCAACGGCAGCAAGTCGATGACCCAGCTTGCCGAGGAAATCCACGGCCTGCGCAACGAACGCCAGTTCCGCAGGTATTTTGCAGAACTGGTGAAGGAAATCCAGCACAGCGGCTCCTCCGGCACTGATGGCGGCTCCATGCGAATGCAACCTGCGGGAGCATCCGCCCAAGGCGGGTTGATTCGAGCCGCCGACCTGCCATCCCCCGCCCCGCGCGGGCATTTCCTCCACGTCTTCGGCCAGTCCGACCGCGAAGTCGTCGATGCCTCCAGCCGCGAGGCCAACGTCGGCCAGGTGCTTGCCTTGATGAATGGATTCGTTCAAAAGGAAATCATCGGCCAAGCGGACTCCATGCTGTTCCAAGGCCTCAAGGAGAGCGACGGGCCGCGCGACCAAATCCACCGCCTCTGCCTCACCATCCTCTCCCGCCCGCCCACCGGTGTCGAATTGGAATGGATGCTCGAGGAAGTGCGCGATCGCGGAGAATCCGGCATCCGCAACCTGGCAGCCGCGCTCTTGATGTCGTCCGAGTTTCTTTTCCTCCAATAACAATCCCACCTTCACCCGTCATGTCCGGACCCGCCTATGATGCCGACGAGTTCACCCGCCGTCAGTTTCTCTCGAATGTCGCACGCAAATGCCTTGGCGTCTGTTTGTTTCCCATGTTCGGCACCTCACTCGCCGGAGCCGCCCCGGCCACTGCGAGACCCGGTGCCAAGGCCAAACATGTGATCTATCTCTTCATGAGCGGCGGAATGAGCCACCTTGACACCTTCGATCCCAAACCCCGCGCCCGAAAGGTGATGGGACCCACCACCGCGATAGAAACATCGGCCGATGGCATCCAACTCGGCCATTATTTGCCACACACCGCGAAGGTGATGCACCGTTGCTCCATCATCCGCTCGATGAACTCGACGCAGGGCGCGCATGAGCAGGGGCAATACATGATGCACACCAGCTACAGCATGCGCGGCACCATCCGCCACCCGGCGCTCGGCTCATGGGTGCTCAAGCTCGGCGGCCGCATCCACCCGGAACTCCCAGGCTTCGTCGCCGTCGATACCCCCGCCGATCTCACCGGCGGCGGCTTCTTCGGCGCGTCATACGCCGCCGCCCCGGTCGGCAGGCCCGAAGACGGCTTGAAGGACTGCCGCCGCCCGGACGAGGTGAAACCCGAAGACTTCGACCGCCGCCTCGCCCTCGCCGACCGACTCAACCGCGATTTCCACGCCCGCCATCCGAATGCCGACGTCAAGGCATACGAGCAGCTCTATCAGGATGCGGTGAAGCTGATGAATTCGAAGGACGTCAAAGCCTTCGACCTCGCGCAGGAATCCACCGCCACGCGCGACCTTTACGGCGGCGGACGCTTCGCACAAGGCTGCCTGCTCGCCCGTCGGCTCGTCGAGCACGGCGTCCGCTTTGTCGAAGTGAACCTCGGCGGATGGGATACCCACTACGACAACTTCACGGGCGTCGAAGGCCGCTGCCGTGAATTCGATCAAGCCTTCGCCGCATTGATCCATGACCTGGAAAAACGCGGGAAACTCGATGAGACCTTGGTCGTCGTTGCCACCGAATTCGGCCGCACCCCGGAAATCCAGACCGCGCACAGCCATGGCCGCGACCACCACCCCGCCGCCTTCAGCACCGTGCTCGCCGGCGGTGGCATCAAAGGCGGTCACCTCCACGGCGAAACCGACCGCACCGCCAGCCGCGTCGCCCGCGACGCCGTAACCATCCCCGACCTGAACTCCACCATCGCCCACGCCCTCGGACTGCCCCACGAACTCGTCATCATGTCCCCCACCCGGCGCCCGTTCAAAATCGCAGACAAGGGCACACCGGTGCACAGCTTGTTTGCTTGAGCGCATCGAGGCCTCGGCACCGAAAACCCGTGGATCCCGAAGCCGCCGTCAGGCATGTGGCTTGAGGCTTTTTTCAACCACGAATCGCTTATGCACGATGCAAAAGCGAGTTTGCATCGCGCAACAGACATCGCGACAGGCAGACCGCCTCTGCGGGAATATCGCCATCATGCTCGCCGAGGGGGTAAAGCCGTGAGCCCCGGCATTGGACTTGGACTGCGGCGGCCTGATGCTGAGCACGGATTTCAGTCCGCCCGGGTTCAGGAGAGATCGAGCATGCCGCGGCGGATGGCCTCGCTGACGGCGGCGGGCAGGCTGCGGACGTGGAGTTTGTCGAAGCTGCGCTTGATGTATTCGGTCACCGAGTGCTCGCTGAGCTTGAGTTCCTCGGCGATTTCCTTTCTTGTGAGACCCTTGGCGGAGAGTTGGAGCACTTCGCATTCGCGGGCGGAGAGCGATTCCGCCTCCGGGATGGGGCTGAGCTGGCGGAAGGTCTGAAGAATCATCCCGGCGATCTTGGGGTCGAGCGGGGTGCCACCGGCAAGGACCTCCTCGAGGGTTTCGAGCAGGCGCGAGGCGCTGCCGGCCTTGACGAGATAGCCGTGCGCGCCGGCTTCGAGTGCGGAAAAGACCTTCGCCTTGTCGGTGAAGGCGGTCAGGACCAGCACGCGCGCCTCGGGCAGCAGTTCGCGGATTTTCCGGATTCCGGCGATGCCGCTCATGCCGGGCAGACCGAGATCGGAAAGCACCAGATCCGCCATCAATCCGGCGCGGATCTCATCGAGCGCGTCCTCCATGGTGGAGAAACTGCCCACGCATTGGTAGTGAGCGCGCTCCTCGAGGACCATGCCGACTGATTCGCGGAAATCCGCATGATCCTCGACGAGAATGAGCCGGATCGGGCGGTCCTGAGCTGGTGCGGTGGTGGTCATGGCCCGGTTGATACGCGAGATCGTGGCGGGCGGAAAGCGCGGGATTCGGGAACTTGCGGGATGGGCTGGCGGATAGGCGTTTCCACCGTGATCAAGCCGCATGCCTCATTCGAGGAATCCTTGATGGCGGCCGAGGATGCGGGCGGTATCGAAATCGTAGGGCGTGAGTTCGAGCAGGAGGCGGTCTCCCGCTTCGAATACCGCATGGCCCTCGGCCAGTGGCTTTGAAAGGTGGGCAAGAATCGATTTGCCATTGGGCAATGCGACGCGGTAAAGGACGTTGCCTGGGCGGTCCTGCACCATTCCGTGCGTATGGATGGAGGCGTCGGGCATCGGAGTGAGGCAGCTGGGCGCGGCTCAATAGCCGTTGGCAATAGTTGAAACGAGTGCTTCGCCAGCGCGGTCGAGAGCCTCTGGCAGCGCATTGTTGCGCGCGGTCTGCAGGTTCGCGGAAACGAACAACTGACTGGTGCCCGCGGAGCGCCCGGTGGCGAGCACTCTGGTTGGATCGCGGGCGTCGCGCAGGGTCCAGCGCAGGGTGACGGTATTGGAAAGCTCCTCGGGAAAAAGCGAGTCCTCGCGGGTGCCGCGGATCGTCCGGTATTCGATGCGTTCGAGTTCGCCATCGAGAATGGCATCGGCGTGGTCGCCGGTGGCGATACGATAGGTGCCGTCGCGGACCATGGCGTCGGCCACGGCGGAAGTGGCGAGGGCCGAGGCGCGCGGGTGCTGGGTGGCATTGGAAAACATCGTCACCGCAATGCTCTGCACACCGGAGAGAGATGGCGGTTTCACGCCGCCGAGCTGGTAGCCGGCGCACGAGGCGAGCAACAGGCAGAGAGTGGCCAAGCTGGCATGGATGGAGGTTTTCATCATTCTCCCAGTTCTTTGAGTCGGGCCATGGCGGCATCGTGCAGCTTGCCGGAGGACGATTTGCGGACGATGTCGCGGTAGTAGATCTTGGCGGATTCGGTGCGGCCGGTCTTCATGTAGAACTCGGCGATTTCCATCGAGCGATCGAGCGCCATGCCGCGCAGGCTGGAAATCATCTTGCGCGCCTCGGCATTGCGCGGGTGCCCCGGGTATTGGATGAGGTAGTCGTTGAATGCCTCATTGGCGAGATCGAGCGTGGACTGGTTCTGGTTCCCGCGATCGGCCTGCTCAAGGTGGATCACGCCGACGCGGAAGAGGGCCTCGGGGGCCTCGGGAGATTCCGGCTGCTCACGCACCAGATCACGAAAAGCGGCGATGGCCTCCTTAAACTTTTTCTTCGACTGATAGAGTTCGCCGACCTTGAACTGGGCCTTGGCCGCGGTGCGCGAGCGCGGGGCATGATCCTTGACCCGGCCGAGCATTTCCACGGTCTGGTCCAACGAGATGGGCCGTTTGATGCCGAGGAAACGCGACTGGATATTGCCCTCCGCGGCGTCGTTGGCGATCGTGGATAGGCGTTCGAGTGCCCGCGGGTAGAGCGGGTCGCCAGGGTATTGTGCGAGCATTTTGTCATAGGCCTCTGAAGCCTTGCGCGGCTCGCGCTCCTGTTCGAGCAACTGGGCTTGGCGGAAGCGCGCCTGCGCGGCGGCACCGATGAATGGATAGCGGGTGGCGGTGCGGTCGTAGAGCTTGATGGCGCGAGAGGTTTTCCCGGCGTCGTCTGCGGCCTTCGCCTCCTGATAGAGCTTCTCCCCCTCCGGTATCTCACCACTGACTTGGCCGACGAGCACCGGAACCTCGCCGGTACCGCAGGCAGCGATGAACAAGGCAGCGAGCAGGGGTATGATGAAAGCGGCGAACCGTGGAATCATGGCGCGGAGCATAGAAAGTGGAAGGATGCGGGAAAGCGGAAAATCCCTGGGATTGGGATCTCAGCGGCCCAGTTCGGTGGCGCGGCGGGTGGCGGCGGTGACGGCCTCGATCATGGCATTGCGGAGGCCGTGGCGTTCCAACTCGGCAAGGCCGGCGATGGTAGTGCCGCCCGGCGAGGTGACCATGTCCTTGAGAACGGCGGGATGTTCGCCGGTTTCGACGACCATGGCGGCGGCTCCCAGCACAGTCTGGGCAGCGAGCCGCAGGGCATCGGGGCGCGGCAAGCCCATCCGTACGCCACCATCGGCCATGGCATCGATGACCATGTAAATATAAGCGGGGCCGCTGCCGGAGAGGCCTGTGACAGCATCCATCAGGCGCTCTGGAAGCTCGACGGCCAGACCGACCGAGCCGAGCAGGCGTTTGGCGAAATCCGCATCTCTGCGCGTGGCGTCGGAGCCGAGGCAATAAGCGGCGGCACCATGGCCGACGAGCGCGGGCGTGTTGGGCATGGCGCGGATCACGCGGTGCGGACCGGAGGCGGATTCGAGCGCCTCGAGGGTGAGTCCAGCGGCGATGGAGATGATGAGCGCGGGAGATTTCGCGGCGGCAGCGGATTTTCCCAAGGCGGCAAGCGCATCATGCGGCTTGGTGCACAGAAGGATCACCTCGCAACAACCGGTGAGCGCGGCGAGATCCTCGCCTGCGGTGGCACCAGTGGTTTTGGCGAATGCCTCGCGAGACGCAGCCACGGGATCCACACCGGTGACGTCATGGGCCGCGACGGCCCCGGAACGGATCGCGCCCGCCACCAATGCGGTGCCCATTTTGCCACAACCAATCACGCCGAGTTTCACGCCCGCAGGCTAAGCAGGCCGGTAACGGCCACGCCAGCGTCATTTTGGAGACATGCGGGGTTTTCACGGCTTGGGCCGACGATCCGGGATTTGCGCAGCGGGCGGAGATGAGGCATGAATGCCGCGACGATGATCCCCTCACCCGGCGAATTGTTCGCGCGTTTCGAGCGCGGCGAGATGGAGCGCGATGAATTGCACGCGATGATGGCGGTGCATGCCCGCGAGCTGATCGCGGAAATGGAAGACGACCGGATCAACCCGGCCGCGGCGATGATCGAGAACCTGCTCTCGCGGCGCGCGGCAGCGAGACTGGCACGGCGTCATGGCACGGGATTTCTGCGCGAGGTGCTCGCCGCTTTGGCCGATGTGCCGGATTTTCCGCCCGCGAGATACCTCTGGAACGCCAGCCACCCGGACGTGCCATTGTATTGTTTCCTGCGGATGCGGCGCGAACCGGTTTTCCACATCGTCGAAATCCGCCAAAACCACGGAGCCATCGAAGTGACCACCGAGCACGGCTCCGCCCGCCGTGGCCTCGCCATCCGCAGCACCTTCACGCTTCGCCGCGACACCCGCTGGCGGCTGCGGGCCGAGCGCGCCGGGTGAATCATGGCTGTGCGACGAACAAGCGTCCCGCACGTCGTCGCAATTGGCGGCCGCCGGGCAGGTTGATGGCCGGCGCGGCGGCGGGTTCAAGCAGGGCAAGCGCGCGGTCGAGCAGGACGCGGTCGATTTCCCCGGTGCCCTGGCTAGTTAGAAAGTCCGCGATCGCGCGGCGTTGCAGCAGGCGCGGCAGTGCTTGGAGGGACCCGATATGGATGCGTCCCTGTGGGTCAAGCACCCTTGTCTGGCGCAGCTGATCGTTTTCCATCTCCTCGCGCTCGGCGGTGTCGCGCGCACCGCGGACCAGTGCCGCGACCGGATCGCGGCCGGAAATTTCCGCCAATAACGGCATCGCCTCGTGGCGCAGGCGGTTGCGCACGGCAATGGCTTCCATGTTGCTGGCGTCCTCGCGCCACTTCAGGCGCTTGGCGCGCAGCCACGTGATCAGATCCGCGCGGCGGAAATCCAGCAGCGGGCGGATCAATTCGAGTCTGAAACCATCCACCATGATTTCCTGCCCGGCCTTCATACCCTTGAACCCATGCGATCCGCGCAGCAGGTTCCATAACACGGTCTCCGCCTGATCGTCCGCATGATGCGCGAGCAACACGCGGCAGCAGCGGTGCTTGCGCGCGCAGTTGGCGAAAAACGCATGCCGGACGCGGCGGGCGGCCGTTTCCAGCGATTCGCCGCTTTCTTCCATCATTGCCCGCGCATCGCTGCGGCCGAGTTCGCATTTCAATCCGAGTCTTGCCGCAAGACGTTTTACAAATTGCGCATCCGCCGTCGAGGCCCTGCCGCGCAGCCGATGGTCAAGATGGCAGACGACGAGATTGCGGAAACCGGCGCGATGGAGCAAATGCAGCAGCGCCACCGAATCCGCCCCGCCCGACACACCCACGATCCAGCGCGAGCGGCGCGGGGCTTGTGCGATCCAGGGGACATTCAGCATCGCTTCCACACCGGGAAAATGCGCACCGGCATCCTTGTTGACAAGGGGCTTGCGGAACATGAGCCGATCTTTCGCCGAAAAAACCACAACAAAACCCTTTGGTTCCGTCTGATACCGGTGGCCTTGTTTCTATTGGAGAAAACGCGTTGCAGATGAGAATCCAGCCTGGATTCAGTCAAAAAAGCTCCCTACGGAGGTGCCCTGCCCGGCAAGGCGGGGGCTGAGGGATTGCGCCGGATGCGAATCCGGCGATGCTGCTGGTGATGAGCGATTGGAACGAGGAAACGCTGCGCAAGGCGGCGTCTTGGAAGGCCTTCAAGGAAGGACAGGCATTGCTGCGCGATGGCGGCGTGACCGATGCCATCCGAACCGCCACCGGCTGGTCTGGCGCGGTGCGCTCGGGCAAAAAAACGATGCGCGTGGGCGTGACCGCGCGATCCGCCACAGATTTGGAAGCCCGTTGTCCGTGCCCGGAAAACCAAGGCAGCGGCGTGGTTTGCAGCCACGCCGTGGCCACGGGTCTCGCCCTGTTGCGCGGGCGGAATGAAAAAAACCATGTCCCCGAAGCCCCCCGCCCCAAGCCGGAGACAGGTCCCCTCGATATCGTTTTCGGCCCGAATTGGCAGGGCGCGCTTGCACGTGGAAAACTCGCTTTTTCCATCGCTCCCGGCGAACGCAGCGCCACGCGCGATGCCGATTCCCGCCTGCACGCGTTCCTCACCGCCGCAGGAGTAGCCGTGATCAAGGAAACCCACCTGCAAATCGCCGGCAGCCAGCTGGCCGGGTTTCTCAACGCCATCTGCGGCCATCCCGCCGTGACCGCGCGCAGCGACGGCCGCTCCATCATGATCACCAACGGAGACCGACTGCCACTCGCGGATGTCGTCCGCGAGGATGAGGAAATCCATTTCCTGCCCGATCCGGCTGCCGGACCCTGGCATCTCATCGGCGATGCGCTGGTGCAGGCCGCTGGAGACGGCATTCATCTGGCAGGCAGTGCTCCGCTTCCCGAATCGCTGCGGCCGTGTGTCGAGGCGCTGGTTTCCGGAAATCCCCTGGCCCGCCTGCCCTTGCGCCGCTTTCTGGACTCACTGCCCGTGTGGCAGGAATGGCTGGAATTTCCCACCAGTGGCTGGCTGGCGGGCATTCATTTTGTACCCGCCACCCCACGCATCCATCTGAACCTCGACGGCTCGCTCAAGGAACTGCACGCATCCCTCACCGTGGCCTACCCGGACGCCAATCCCGTTCCGCCGGGCGGCGGTGACATTCCATCGCTGCCCCAGCTGAAGGGAGATCGCTGTGAAATCCGCAATCCCGCAGCAGAAGCCAATGCCTGCCGCATCATGCAAGACGCCGGGTTCACCCCACACAGCGGGCAAGGCGATTCATGGAACCTCAGCGGCGAAGCCGCCATCCTGCCGTTTCTCGCCAAGATCATGCCCGGCCTGCGAAACAAATGGACCATCGAAGAGTCGCCATCCATCCGGCGCACCTTGGAACGCATCCTCATCGTCTCACCCAAAATCGATGTGATCGGCTCTGGCGACGACTGGCTCGACTTCCGCCTCCACTACCAAACCGATGACGGACGCATCCTGCCCGATGCCGAAATCCGCAGTCTGATCCGATCCGGAAACCAGCACCGCAAACTCCCCGGCGACCGCCATCTGTGGGTGGATGAGCACTCGGCCGGACTGCTCGAATCACTCATCGAGGACATCGATCTCCAGCAACAAGGCGGCCACTACAGCGCCAAAAACTGCGCCGCAGAACTGATCAAAAATTTCCAAAACAATGATCATAAATCACTGAATCTGAATAACCAGCATTCAAAAAATAATTTCCAAAACCCGGCGACACTGCTTGCCACGCTGCGTCCTTACCAATCACAGGGCAGCGCTTGGCTGGCCGATCGCGTCCAGCGCTACGGCGGCGCGCTTTTGGCCGACGACATGGGACTTGGGAAAACCATTCAAACAATCGCTTTAATCGAACACCTCCAACAAACTGAAGGCCCGGGCGAGGGTCCGGTGCTGGTGATTGCGACCACTTCCCTGCTGGGCAACTGGCAGGCGGAATTTGCCCGCTTCGCTCCAGGCCGGCGGGTGCGGGTGATCCATGGCACGGGTCGTGAATCGGCACGCGATGCAGCCAAACCCGGCGACGTGCTGATCACCAGCTACGGCACGCTGGCACGCGATCTGGCCTGGCATCTGCGCCAGCATTACCAACTGGTGGTGGCCGACGAGGCGAGCCTGATGCGCAATCCTGACACCGATTACGCCAAAGCGGCGGCGAAGCTGCGGGCGGATTACCGGATCGCGCTCACCGGCACGCCGGTCGAAAACAGCGTGCGCGACCTGTGGTCGATTTTCCGGTTCATCCAGCCCGGTTGGCTGGGCTCCAGGGAACATTTTCGCGAGCGCTATGAATTGCCGCTCGCCCAACCCGGGACCTCATCGCAGTCGCTGCGCGTCCTGCAGCTCAAAACCTCACCCTTCGTTCTCCGCCGCACCAAGCAGGAGGTGGCCCCGGAACTGCCCGGCAAGCTGGAAATCGATGAGTTCTGCGACCTCAGTCGCGACCAATGGGGAGTTTATCGCGAAATCCTCGCCGAGGGACGCCGCCAAGTGGAGGCACTCAGCGACCAGCGCCTCACGGGTCCCGCCCGGATGAGAATCCTCACCGTGCTCCTCCGCCTGCGGCAGACCTGCTGCGATCTGGCACTGCTTCAAAACGATCGTTTGAACAAACTATCCGTGCCGCGCCGGTCCGCCAAATTGGAGCGCTTGATGATCCTCTTGGAGGAGGCGCGTGAAGGTGGTCACCGCACATTGGTTTTCAGTCAGTTCAGCAAACAATTACAGGAAATTGAGAAATGCGTTCAAGCCGCCGGATTGCGCCATTTGCGGCTGGACGGACAGACCCGCAACCGGCAGGAATTGGTGGATCGATTTCAGGATCCGTCCGGTCCGGAGGTGTTTTTGATCAGCCTGAAGGCGGGCGGCTACGGGCTCAACCTGACAGCGGCGGACACTGTGATTCACTTTGATCCATGGTGGAATCCGGCGGTGGAGGCGCAGGCGACCGACCGCGCACACCGGATCGGCCAGACGCGGCCGGTCACGGTCTATCGCCTGCTGACACGTGGCACGGTGGAGGAGAAAGTGCTGCGACTGCAATCGGCGAAAAGGGAGATGGCCCGGGCGATCGATGAGGCAGGCGGCGGCGATCCGCCCGCGGGTTTGCTGGACGACCCGCGGCGGCTGCAGGAATTGTTCGAGGCGTGATGGCCACCAGACGGCACGCCCCAAGGGAGCGTGGGCGTCTCGCCCGCCTCTTGCCGACTCAATCCCGCAAACGGGCGCGGAGCTGCTCGTCGGGCATTTCACAAATTCCCGAAATCCGGCGGAGCCGGTGGCGGCGGTCGGCCACGAACTGATAAAGCGCATCGCGCCAGGACTTGGGCAGAATCGCGAGCAGGGCGAGCGCGCGGGCGAATCCGCCAATTGCCGAGCCCAGTTCGATCAGGACATCGCTGCGGAAAAACAAGCGGCCGTCGTCTTCGCGCAGCAGGACCATCGTGCCACCGGAGCCGGCCGCGTGTTTTCCGAGCCCGAGCTGGTGCGCCAATTCACCCTGCAGCGGCGCGAAATCCACCCTGCCCCGCAGGTCGAGACGGTTCACGAGGTGGACCGAGGCGGAGCAAAACGCGCAGTCGCCATCGAAGAACAGCACCCATTTCATCCGCACGAATCTGCATCCGTTTGGGCGGACGCGCCAGTCGCGATACGCGGGTGGTCAGCCTTTCACCGCAGCGATGAGCGGAGCGGTGAATGCCCGCACCACCTCGACCGGGTCGTCGTGGTTCGTTTCCACCTGTTTGACGATGGCTGAGCCGACGATCACGCCATCGGCCGCAGCGGCGACCATTGCCGCCTGTTCCGGAGTGCTGATACCGAAGCCGACGCAGACCGGCACCCCGGAGTGGGCCTTGATGGCGGAAACCAACTCCGCGATATTGGCGGACGGCCCGCCGTGTGCACCGGTGACGCCGGTTCGGGAAAGCGCATAGATGAAGCCCTCGGCGGATTCCGCGAGCAGTTTCAGGCGGTCCGGCGGCGTGGTCGGAGCGATCAGGCGGATGTGTTTCAAGCCCGCTCCGCCCGCGAGATCGGGATTTCTCAGCGCCTCATCGGGCGGCAGGTCAAGCAACAGGATACCGTCCGCCCCCGCCGCCGCCGCATCGCGGTGGAAGTCTTCGAAGCCGTAATTGAAGACCGGATTGAGATACGTGAAGAGCACGATCGGCGTCTCGTGTGTCTGGCGGAACTCGCGGATCAGATCAAGCACGCGGGCGGTGGTCATGCCCGCCTTGAGCGCGCGGTCGGCGGCCATCTGGTTGACAATGCCATCGGCGAGCGGATCGGAAAACGGCAGCCCGAGCTCGATCACGTCGGCACCGAGATCGGCCAGCGATTTCATGATGTCCAGGGAACGCGCATAATCGGGATCCCCGGCGGCGATGTAGGCGACGAAGGCTTTTTTCCCGGCGGCACGGAGTGAGTCGAAGCAGGTGGTGATTCGGTCGGACATGGTGTGTGCGCAGTGCGTAGGCGATTCGCGACACAAGGTCCAATCCTGAAACGCCGGGGGGAAATTTCACGAAATGCCCGTTGCCAGCGTAGCCGGGGGAGGCTAGGGATTCGGCATGACATTGACTGCCGATGATTCCGCCGTTCTGGCCAAGACCCGCGAACTTTGTGCCGTGATTGCCGGGGATCCTGTGTTCCTGGGCCTGCAGCAAAACGTCGAGCGTTTCCTCAGCAACGACGAAGCGCGCCTGCAATACCAGAGCGTGCACGAGCGCGGCGAGGAACTGCACCACAAACAGCATGCCGGCATTCAGCTCGGGGCGCAGGAAATCCGTGAATTCGAGGCCGCGCGCGAGGCCTTGTTCGAAAACCCGCTGGCACGCGACTTCTTCACCGCCCGCGAGCAGTTGGAAACACTGCAGAAGGAAATCACCCGGCATGTGAACCTGACGCTCGAACTCGGCCGCGTGCCGAGCGAGGAGGATCTGTCCGAAGCGTCCGGCGGCTGCTGCAGCAGCGGTGGCTGCGGCTGCTCGCATTGAGGAAGTGGCGGGATTGGCGTAAAGCGCGCGTCCGGGCGGCCCAAGGAGCGGCGCAACACGCCCGCCTCGACCATGGAAAGCCAGTGCCCGCCTCATCGGCAAAGTCCATTGTCAGCACATCGATGCGGCGGACCTGCTCCGCCGTTCCATGGCTTCCTGAATGAGGAATTGCATGCGCTTCTACGTTGCATTTGACCGCTCGCGGGGCTGCCGCTAGCGTCCGCGGCGATGACGATTGACCGATACGCGAACCGTTTTGTGTGCGACCTGGTGGCTTACGAACCGGGCAAACCGATCGATGAAACCGCGCGTGAACTGGGACTCGATCCGGCGCAAATCGTCAAGGTGGCGTCGAACGAAAACCCCCTCGGCCCGTCGCCATTGGCGAAATCGGCGATGCGCGAAGCCATGGAAGAGGCGCACATTTACCCGGATGGCGGCGGCTACAAGCTGCGCAGCGCGATCGCCGACACATTCGGGCTCGACCGCTCGAACATCGTCCTCGGTAACGGCTCGAATGAAATCATCGAGTTGCTCTGCCACACCTTTCTCAACCGCGATGCCGAGCTGATCGCCGCCAAGCACGCGTTCGTCGTTTACAAGCTGATGGCCACGCTGTTCGGCGCGAAGTATGTGGAAGTGCCGGACCCGGGGTTCATCCACGACCTTGCCGCCATGGCGGACGCGATCACGCCGGAGACGCGGCTCGTGTTCATCGCCAATCCCAACAACCCGACCGGAACGATGGTCGGGCAGGAGGCGATCGATCGTTTCATGGACCGGCTTCCCGAGCATGCGATCGCGGTCTTCGACGAGGCCTATTACGAATTTCCGGACAACCCGCCGGACACTTTGAAATACGTGCGTGAAGGCCGCAACGCATGCGTCTTGCGGACGTTCTCGAAAATCCACGGCCTTGCCGCCTTGCGCGTGGGCTACGGCGTGGCTCCCGCGCATCTGGCCGAACTGCTGCAAAAGGCGCGGCAGCCGTTCAATGTGAACGCCATCGCGCAGGCCGGAGCGCTTGCCGCGATCGCAGATGCCGACCACATGGAAAAGACCCGCCAGCTCAACCGGGCGGGGCTGGCTTTTTACGAGGACTCCTTCCGTGCGCGCGGGCTCGAATTCGTGCCAAGCCACGCGAACTTCATCCTCGTCAGAACCGGCGAAGGCGATCGCGTGTTCCGCGACATGCTCAAGCAAGGCGTGATCGTGCGTGCCATGAGCGGCTACAAACTGCCGGACTGGGTGCGGATTTCCATCGGCACACAAGCGCAAAACCAACGCTGTCTGGAAGTGCTCGACGCGGTGATGACCGCTGCCGCGAGCGTCTGACGCACAGCATCCGGTTCCATCTCCCCCGCTTGCATCCGTGATTCACTTTTTCCATTCATAAGCTGATGGATCGCAGCACGATTGCCGCCATCGCGACCGCTCCGGGCACCGGGGCTTTGTCGTTGATCCGCCTATCCGGCCCGGAGGCGCTGGCGGTGGCGCACCGGGCGACCGGTGGGAAACTCACCAACCTCGCGCCACGGCACGCGCGGCACTGCCGGGTGATCGATGCAGAGGGCGGAACGATCGACGATGGCATTCTGACGATTTTCCGCGGGCCCCACAGCCACACCGGAGAGGACTGCGTGGAATTCACCGGCCATGGCGGCATCATCGTCACGCGCGAGGTGCTCGGCCGCTTGCTCGAATGCGGCGCGGTGCATGCCGAACCGGGCGAGTTCAGCCGGCGCGCGTTTCTCAATGGCAAGCTCGACCTCACCCAGGCCGAGGCTGTGATGGACTTGATTTCCGCGCAGACACGGATGGCCATGCGCGCCGCCCGCAGCCAGCTCCAAGGCGAACTCGGCCGCCGCACCACCGAGGCACGCGACAGGCTGCTCGACACACTGGCGCATCTCGAAGCGTGGATCGATTTCCCCGAGGATGACATCGATCCGCAATCCGGTGAATCGCTGCGCGAGGCTGTGAGACAGTCACTCGGCGCCGTGGAACGCCTGCTGGCCACTGCCGACCAAGGACGCGTGCTGCGCGAAGGAGTCAGAACCGTGATCTTCGGCGAGCCGAACGTCGGGAAATCAAGCCTGCTGAACCGCCTTTTGGGTTTCGAGAGGGCGATCGTGAGCGACATCGCCGGCACCACGCGCGACACCATCGAGGAGGTCATCAACCTCCACGGCATCCCACTGCGGCTGGTTGACACCGCCGGCGTGCGCGAATCCACCGACCTCATCGAGGCTGCGGGCATCCAGCGCACCGTGCGCCAGATCGAGGCGGCGGACTTGTTGCTGGAGATCCATGATGCGAGCCGCCCGAAGCCTGAAGAAGCCATTTTTCCCGCCAGCCATGCGCTCCACCTGCGTGTGCTCAACAAGTGTGATCTTGGTGAGCACCCCGATTGGACCGGCACGGAGGCAGTGAGGATTTCCTGCGCCAGCGGGGCCGGCTTCGACGCCCTCTCGGAAAAAATCCGCAATGCCCTCCACCTCGGCGCGGTCGATTGGGGCGAACACGCGGTGGCGATCAACGCCCGCCACCAGGCCAGCCTGCAAAACGCCCGTGCCGACCTGCTCGCCGCACTCGAACTGCTCGGCCAGGACGGTCTCGATCCCGGTCTCGCCGCCATCGAACTGCGCGAGGCACTCGACGCACTCGGCGAAATCCCCGGCCGCGTGGACACCGAGGACCTGCTCGGCGTGATTTTCAGCCGCTTCTGCATCGGCAAGTAATGCAGCCGCAAAAAATCCGGGCTTGCCTCACGCGGCGGCAATTTCTATCCCCCGCCTACACACGACCATGGCCAGCACACCCGTCATCAACCTCCGCAAGGGACACGCCGTCCGCCACAACAACGAAATCTGCGTCGTCATCGACCACGAGCTGAAGACGCCGCCACGCATGGCCTCATACGTGCAGATGTCGATCCGCAGCATCGCCACCAAAAAGGTGTTCAACCTGCGCCTCACCTCCAACGACTCACTGGAAGGCGTGATGCTGGAGCGCACACCGCACGAGTATTCCTACAAGGACAGCAGCGGCTATCATTTCCTCGACCCGAATACCTACGACGACGCCGTGGTTCACGAGGACCTGATCGAAGGCGTGAAGAACTACCTCATCGAAGGCCAGCTCTACACCCTGCTCATCGCGGACGGCGCGGTGGTCTCCATCGATCTGCCGCTCACCATGACGATGACCGTTGCCGAATCCTCGGAAGGCGTGAAGGGCGATTCCGCCAACAACGTTTACAAACCCGCCGTGATGCAAACCGGGCTGGTGGTGCAGGTGCCGTTGTTCATCAACGTGGGCGAGAAAATCAACGTCAAGACCGAGGACAACTCCTACCTCGGCCGCGCCTGATCTTCTCCATCGGTCCAATCAGGCCGGATGGCGGGGTCATTGCCCGGCATTGGCCGGAACCGCCCCCAGGTCCAGCAGGGAACGCAGTGAGATGGCATCCCCATTGCTGCTGATGAAACAAAGTTCGCGCCGGTCCGCGGCGATCCGCCACTTGGATGAGAAAATCAACTTGGTTTCCGGCTTCAGGCGAAAAATTTTCACTGGAAACGCCTCCTTGAAGTCGTTGGCGTGAAAGTCCAGCGACTTGCCACGGGCGACTTGGAGCCGCTTTTCGCCGGCGGCGATGCCGACCGTATCCACGGCACCGTTGAGAATCTTGAGGCTGCCGGCTTTCCAATCCTCACCGCGGAACACCATTGATTTCCATTGTTTGGCACCGTCCTCGCCGCTTTCCGCCCACAGGATCACGTAAACCAGTTTGGTGGCCTGAGGAAGATTCACAGCGACGAGGGGTTGCGGGGGGGGCTCCTGCGGTTTGTCGGCCTGCAAGGGCTCGTCGTGGAAATGGATGACCTTTCCCGGCACCTTGATCCGCTCGGAAAAATAGCGGGTGCTGAGCTGCAGTGGCTGCGTGGCTTCATTGGCGGCGCGCCAATGAAGCAGGCCGGTGGCCTCGTCGGGCAAGGTGAGGGCCGCCACGGCAATTTCGCAACCACCATCGCCGGCGGCGCGGGATGGCGCGATACCCGCGAGGAAAAACAGGCAGGCAGACAGGAGAATACGGATTTCAGACTTCATCTTGGTTGAGCCAGCGGAAGGACACGATTTTGAATTGGCGCCCGAAGGCGCGGTTGACGGCATTGAGATCAAGATCGGCGCCGGGCACAACCGCGGGGTCGCGCAGCAGCTTGTCCGCCTCGTCGGCCGGATCCACATACTCGGGCAAGCGCTGGACGACGGCCTCGCACCAAGCTTTGGCGGCCACTTTGCCGTCGGAATTCAGGCTTTCGCCGTAGGCTCTGACGAGGAAGGTGTCACCCCGCGCGGCCAGCGAGGAGCCAAAGCCCTGCAGCAGGTCGGACTGCATGATATATCCCGGTATGCCGGCGTAGCGCGAACCAGTGGCGGCCTTGGGATTGGGATAGTTCGCGGGAAGCCGGGAGGCGCCGATCATGTCGTCACCGTTTTTATAAGTCCTGTTGATGCTTTCGCCGGTGCCACTGGTGTTGCCGTCATAACCGGCGTTGAACTCATCCCAGTCGATGGCAGCCTGGATGGCGCCGACAACCCCCAAGTCATCATTCGAGAGGCGGCGGTTGATGAACTCCGCCATATTGAGGAAGGGACCGCGCAGCTTGACCTGGCGGACCATTTCCTCGGCGAGCTTGTCGATCTGGCCATCGCTGAGTTTGCGGATGCCGCGCCATGCTCCTTCTGCGGCAGGATCGCTGGAGTCGAGCGCGCCATTGACCGGTGAGAGACGCGTGATACCGATTTCCTGCTTGTCGCGAACGATGGAAGAGACGCTCGTCTTGGCATCGAGCAAGGCGATGGGGCGATCCGCCAAGCTCATGAACAGGGCCTTCCATGCCTCCTTGGAGGTGCTGTTCACGTTGAACTGGCCTTTGTTGAGGATATGTGAGGCAATGGAGTTCCAGCCTTGTTTGTCAGCATCTTCTGCCAGATCGGCGAGTTGTTCCGCGGTCTTCCCACGCGGGTAGGGCTGGAAGTGCTTGGGCAGCAGGCTGGGTTTGTAGGAAAAGAAATCCCGGGCAACGGTTTTCTTCGGAGCCACCAGCTTGCCTGTCCTGACCAGCGGGGCGATACCCGAACAGAACCAGGAGTCCCACAACTCCTCATTGGCGAGGAAGAGATGATCCCAATAGTCGTCGCATATGGCGATATTGGTGGTCAGCAATTGACCATCCCAGCCGGGATCCACGCCAAAATCATTGCGGGTGTAAACCTGCTGCGGATCGATCATCGGATGGGCGTAGGCATTGCCGACGCCAGCGCCAAAGGCCGCGCCTGGATGGGCCAGATGTTTCATGTTGTGATAGCCGCGCCCGGGCAACCCCGCGGAGGGCGCGCGGCGGTCGTCCTTCTGATCGAGCCTGGCGCGGGCCGGGTCCACACGGACAGCGGAGAAAGAGGCGATGTTCGTGATCGGTGCCACGGGAAGACCAAGCGCAGGCACGTGGGTCTGCCCTCTCGCGGGCGTGTAGCCACCTCCGTAGAAGCCGCTGACCCCATCAGCCTGCAGGTATTCGGAAACCTCCTGGTCGCCATTCACTGCGGTGAAATGAAGCTGATAGGGACTATCCGCGCGGTTGAGATCATCCGGATTCATCAGCAAGGTTCCCATGCCCGTGGCGGGGGAGTGCAGCCAACCACGGTTGCGGAAATCCTTGGAAAAACCACCGGACGCGGCGTATTTGAGGTTTTCCGGTGATTTCGCCATCACGCTGACGATCCCGATGGGCAGTGGAGGTGATCCGGGTGCCGGCCACATCGCGCGATTGGCGGGCTCATCCCGGACAATCCACGCAGTGTCGACCTCTCGATCACGCAACCAGTCCACGGAATAGATGTTCTGGCGGACCACGTCATGCCATTCGTGATAACCGACAAGGCTGCCATTTTCAAAATAAACCCCGTGTTTGGCGGAACGCCATTCGTGGAAGGAAAAACACAAGGCGGATTTGCGCGAGGTGGCGATGTAGTAGGGATCGTAATGCCTGTCACTCACCGCGAGCCTGAGGGATATGGCCAAAGGCCCCTGCCCCTGAGTCGAAGTGCCGGGATGAACCCTGCATTTCAGTCCACGCATGATGTTCGAGTTCGTTTCCTGGACGGGCTTGTAGCCCGGAGAGGCGAAGAAATGCCGGCTGTTCATGGCGGCGGGATCGTCCAGGAGGCGGACGCCATCGAGAACCTCGTCATCGGTGCTGAAAACGCGGACCTGGCCCGGATCGAACTTGATGAGCCCGCTTTTTTCAGTGGGTATCATCCGATACCCCAACTGGTTGTTGGTGATTGCACCGTTCGGCCTGGCATTGCCCCAGACGGAGCTTTCATCCGGAAAGCGGGTCTCGCCTAGGAAGGTGCCTCCCCGGTAGGTGCGCTGAACGAGGGGAATCGAGTAGAACATCGAACCCATATAGGAAATCTCCTCGGAATCCACATACATGCTGACATTGTAGGGGTTCCACAGCGAGACGACCGGCACGGCCAGCACATAATAATCCCGCTGGTCCGGCTGGGCGTTCGGGTTGGCCTCGGTCTTGGTGGCGATGATCCACGACTGGCGCAACATCACGGGAAGGCGGGAATAGCCCGACATGTCCCACCTGCCCATCATGTTCGTCCTGCCCATGAGAAACCGGCGGGTATAGGGCTTGCCGCGGTCCCATTCAACGGGACGCATCATGGCGCTGCCGGGGAATTCACGGTAAAGCCGGTAGTTTTCCCGCAGATTGCGCCATGACATCGGTGCCACATATGGGTTGCGGGGCGAGGTTTTCGACAATTCACCGGTCATCGGCCGAATCGGCGCGTCGAACGGGCGATTGCCGAAAAGCCTGGCAGCGTCCATTTCCACCGGCGGCTTTTCCGCCTCGAAAGCGAGATTGAGATCGCGCTTGAATCCACCGGAGCGGACGTCCGTGTGCAGTCCCAGGCTAAAAGCCGTCATGTCGTGGAAATGTTGGATCGCGTCGGGCTCACTGATCATCGCCTGGCCAGTGGAAATCATCTTTTCGATCGCAGCGGGGGTGGTGTCGAAATCCGACATCCCGGTCATTTTCTCGATACCCATGCGGCCGGTGTGTGAAGCGAGAACCCGTGCATTTTCAATGGTGCTGGCATCGTCGCGGGCTTTGAGGTCGAGGCGGACTTTCTGGGACTCGTCGGAGATCCACCATGCGTATTTTCCCGTCAAGCGGCCGTCCGTGGCGATGCCCACGCGCGCCACCTGGACATGTTTGGCGGCATCGGGGCCGGTGCTGCCTTTTCCGCACAGGGTCACCGCGTCCGGAACCGAGCCGCCAGTGATCACAGAATCCATGCGGTCCGCGTCCGGGTGACTGGCAAGCCAACCGCGGAAGAGCGACGGGTCTCTGCCGCGCTTGTAGGTGTCCCGGATGGAAAGGGAACCTTTCTTATCGGTGAGCCATGTGTTCCATGAATCCCAAACACCGAGATATTGAGGGTGGGCCACATCGTCCACGGTCGTGGTTTCGGCCTTGGAGTCGAGGATTCCGGCCCTTGCGGATATCCTTTGGTCGGGACCGAGAGACTTCTGCAATTCGCCGATGGCGATCATCATCGCCAGCCGGGCATTGGCCTGGGCCTCCGCCTGGGACCGGGTGAGCATGCTGGAGCGCATGGACACCGTGGAGAGGCCCAGCAGCGCCACAGACAACACCGCCAGCAGCACCATCAATGAGACCGTGGTCACCAAGGCAAATCCATGAGGACGGGATGCAAGGCATTGGCTTCGTTTCATCTGCGGTTCAGCTCGTCCATTAATAATTGTATTCACAATGTGGTTTTACGCTACATGCCAATACAGCGGCTTGGCAAGAAAAACGAATTCTTAACTTATAGGAACAAGGATGCAAAATCGGCGGCTGCGATGATACAAACAAAAAACTCCGGCCCCAGAAACTGGAGCCGGAGTGGGATGACACGAGGTGTTCAAGGAGCCACGGCCTTTACGCGGGCGAATTTCTTCGCGTCACTTCCCTGAGGGATCGTGACGATGATGGTATCGAGACCATCGCTGTTGCTGACGGTGTAGGAGGCACCGCTTGGAGCGATTGGTCCGGAATCGGAGGCAGGGCCGATGACGATGTCCTGAGCGGGCGTCGAGAACGTCAGGTCAGTGGACAACTCGACTTTCAAGGCGACAGCGGGTGCCAGCTTGGAAGCATCCGAGCGATTGAAGGTAAGCACGAGATCGGTTCCCGAGGTGTTCACCCTTGGAGCGATACCAGCCTGGCTGATGGTGGGATCTCCGCCGAAGACGAATTCCAGCAGGTTGCTGAGACCGTCGTTGTCGAAGTCCGCTTCCGGCGCGGTGTTGGTGAAGGGATTGGCGAACGTGCCAGCCGCCCATGTGTCGTAGGGAGAGCCACCCACACCACCACCGGTATAGACGAGCCAGAGCTCGGTGTTTTCATTCTGCAGTTGCAGTGCGTAACCGCTGACCGGGGATTCAAGTTGGGTGCCAATATCGGTGAATGTGATACCGAGATCGGCGGTCATCAACTTGTAGTTCGACGAGTTATCAACCGCACCTATGATCTTCACCGTGCCGTTGGTGAGGTCCACCGTTTGGCTTGAGGTGGTTGGCAAGCCGGGCGTGAAGCCGAGCGAGGCACCGCTGGCCACCGTGATGGGCGCGGCCTGGCTGCCGCCCACCAGTGCGAGCGTGCCGGCAGTGACCGTGGTGCCACCGTTGTGCTGCTGGGCACCGGAAAGCACCAGCGTGCCGGCACCCGTTTTGGCCAATGCGCCTGAAGTCGCGGCGGTTCCGCCAGACACCGTCAGTGTGCTGCCTTCGATGATCTCCCAGGTGGAGGTGAAGGTGTTGTCGATGGTGAAGGCCCGCTTCGTGCTGTTGTCGGGACCGTCATACTTGAGGGTGGCATTGCCGCGCCAGCGCAGGCTGCTTGCGGTTGGCCTCATGATACCGAGGGAACCCTTGAATCCGATGTATCCGGTCTCGGTGCGGTTCGTGGTGTCCGAATTATTGCTAACCTCGGCGATGATCGGGCTGGCGCTGATATCGGTTATGGCCACAATGGTTGTTCCAGGGCCGAATCGCGGGTGAACGACGCTCATCCCCACGGCGATCGGGGTGCCTGCTGGGACGGTGATGAAGTTGGTGCCGCCATTGCCTGAACCCGTGGCAACGGCACCCACATAGATCGCGCCGTCGTTGATCTCGCTGTCAACTTCAAGAGTTCCCCCGTAGAGATCGACGTTGCTGTAAGTGGTGCACGGGCCACTCACGCTGAGCTTGGCATTGCCATACTTCCACAAGGCTTCAAAGCCGTCCGGGACGTTGCCGCTGAGGACCATGTCCGAATCCGTTTCGATATAGATCCTGTTGGTGTTCCAACCGGCGCCCCCTGCGGTCCAGGGGCTGGTGAAGGTCAGCGTTCCGGTGCCCCGGTTTCTCACACCCTTGATTTGGAGCGTCCCGCTGGACATGAGATTCATGACCCGGTCGGTGGTTTCCCCGCGGCCCGTGTAGTTGAGCAAGGCGCTTGACTGCATGGACCAGCGGCCGATATCGACCGTGCCGTTCGCCACGGTGGTCGGCGCACCCAGCGAACTGCTGGGGAGAGGTGTGGCCACGGTGCCCGAATCGGTCACCATGCTGCCACTGACAATGCTGTTGAACGAGGACACGTTGAGTTCCGCCAGACGTCCATTGAATTCGCCATGGACGGTGGTCTTGCCCGTGTAGGTATTCGCTCCGGAAAGCGTGTATATGCCCCTGTATGCCAGTTTCACGCTTCCAGCCCCGCTGATCACGCCACTGAACTCTTGGTTGGAGACGGTCCCGGTGTAGAACTCGAAGACCGCCCGGTCAGCGATGTCGATGTTGCCGGTGAAGTTTCCATTACCGAGCTGTCGGGAAACACCGTCATTCGTGTTGCCGACGTTGCCGATCCTGAAGATGCCGCCCCCGATGCTGATATCGCCGGTGAGGGTGTTGGCCATTTTCGAGAGAGTCAAATTGCCGATGCCGCTCTTGGAGAGGCCGTCATTGCTGACGACCGCACTCGTGATGACGAGTGGAGCGTAGGGGTTTGAGATGACCGGCTTGCCGCTGGTGACGTCAAGCGTGAGGTCGCTGCCGGCCAGCGTCGGGTTGTGTGACCAGTCCTGAAAGTCGAGGTTGCCAAT